>NZ_JBUDHV010000028.1:0-89621 GCF_054956795.1 Streptomyces sp. SYSU D01066-1
CGCCCGGTTACATTCCGAACCCGGAAGCTAAGCCTTACAGCGCCGATGGTACTGCAGGGGGGACCCTGTGGGAGAGTAGGACGCCGCCGAACAATTATTGGAGAAAACCCCCGCACCTTCCGGTGCGGGGGTTTTCTGCGTTGTTCGGCAGATGTGATTGAAGGGGCCCTCGTGGCCCCTTTTTCGTTATGGCTAGAGACGCCCTGCGGATTTGAGGGCGAGGTAGGCGTCGGCGAGGGCCGGTGCGAGTTCTTCAGGGGTGGCGTCGACGATCGTGACGCCGTGGCGGCGGAGCTGGTCCGCGGTGCGATGGCGTTCGGCCTGGGACTGGGCGGCGGCTGCGGCCTCATAAACGGAATCCGTGGTGCCACGTGACGTGGCCATTCGGGCTACGTGCGGGTCTGCCACCGAGGCGAGCAGGACCGTATGGCGCTGGGTGAGCTGTGGGAGTACGGGGAGGAGGCCCTCCTCGATGGGGGCCGCGTCCAGGGTGGTGAGCAGGACGACCAGGGACCGGCGGGGAGCCGTGCGGAGGACGGTGGCGGCGAGGCCGCGGGCATCGGTCTCGACCAGTTCGGATTCCAGCGTCGCCATGGCGCTGACCAGCGACGGCAGGACGTCGCCCGCGGTGCGGCCCTGAACCAGGGCGCGTACACGGCGGTCGTAGGCGAGGAGATCCACGCGGTCCCCGGCGCGGGTGGCCAGGGCGGCCAGGAGCAGCGCCGCGTCCATGGAGGAGTCCAGGCGCGGAGCGTCGTCCACACGGCCGGCGGAGGTTCGGCCGGTGTCGAGGACGATGAGTACGTGGCGATCGCGTTCGGGGCGCCAGGTACGTACGGCGACCGTGGTCTGGCGGGCTGTGGCACGCCAGTCGATGGACCGGGTGTCGTCACCGGGGACGTACTCGCGCAGGCTGTCGAACTCCGTGCCCTCGCCTCGGGTGAGGACGCTGGTGCGGCCGTCGAGTCCGCGCAGACGCGCCAGCTTGGAGGGAAGGTGCCTGCGGCTGGTGAACGGCGGGAGGACCCGTACCGTCCAGGGGACCTTGTGGGTGGCCTGGCGGGTGAAGAGACCCAGGGGACCGTAGGAACGGATCGTCACGCGGTCGGCCTGGTGGTCGCCGCGACGGGTCGGCCGGAGGCGCGTGGTGGTGCGCCGGCGTTCGCCCGGTGGGACGGTCAGCTCCTGGCGGGAGGCGGTGGATTCGGTGCCCGGTCGCCGGCAGCTGGGGGGCCAGGCGTCACGAAGGCGGGCGCGGAGCGGCCGGTTGGAAGGGTTGGTGACCGTGAGGCTGATGTCGGCGCTCTCCCCCAGGCGCACGGAGGTGTCGCCGGAGCGGGAGAGGCGCAGACGGCGCACGGGGGCGGCCAGGGCGTAGTCGCAGGCGCAGGCCAGGGCTAGAGGGCCGTTGACCGCGAGGATGCCCGTCCAGCCGGGTTCCCAGATGCCGACGGGGAGGGAGCACAGAGCCGCGAGGAGCGCGGCGCGACCGGTGGGTGCCATCAGCGGGGAACGGGGACGTTGGCGAGGATCGCGTGGATGACGGAGTCGGCGGTCACGCCCTCCATCTCGGCCTCCGGGCGGAGCCGTACGCGGTGACGGAGTGTGGGCGGGGCCAGGGCCTTCACGTCGTCCGGGGTGACGTAGTCGCGGCCGGTCAGCCAGGCCCAGGCGCGGGCGGTGGCGAGGAGGGCCGTGGCACCGCGCGGGGAGACGCCGAGGGAGAGGGACGGGGACTCGCGGGTCGCGCGGCAGATGTCGACGACGTAGGCCGTGATCTCGGAGGAGACGGTGGTCTTGGCGACCTCGGCGCGGGCGGATTCCAGGTCGGCGGCGCTCGCCACGGGGCGTACTCCGGCGGCGCGCAGGTCGTGCGGGTTGAAGCCCGAGGCGTGGCGGGTGAGGACGTCGATCTCGTTCTGGCGGGAGGGGAGGGGGATCGTGAGTTTGAGGAGGAAGCGGTCCAGCTGGGCTTCGGGGAGGGGGTAGGTGCCCTCGTACTCGACCGGGTTCTGGGTGGCCGCGACCAGGAACGGGTCGGGGAGGGGGCGGGGGGTGCCGTCGACGGTGACCTGGCGTTCCTCCATCGCTTCGAGGAGGGAGGACTGGGTCTTCGGCGGGGTGCGGTTGATCTCGTCGGCGAGGAACAGGTTGGTGAAGACCGGGCCGGGCTGGAAGGAGAACTCGGCCGTGCGGGCGTCGTAGACGAGTGAGCCGGTGACGTCGCTCGGCATCAGGTCCGGGGTGAACTGCACGCGCTTCGTCTCCAGGCGGAGGGAGGCGGCGAGGGCGCGGACCAGGAGGGTCTTGGCGACGCCGGGGACGCCTTCGAGGAGGACGTGGCCGCGGCAGAGCAGTGCCACGACGAGGCCGGTCACGGCGGCGTCCTGGCCGACCACGGCCTTGGCGATCTCCGCGCGCAGGGCCTCGAGGGACGCGCGGGGGTCGCCCGGGTTCCCGGCCGGCCCGGCGTTGTCAGTGGTCGGGTCCATCATGGACGGCGTACCTGCCTTTCGAGTTCGTCGAGCTGTCCGGCGAGGGAGACGAGGGCCGCGTCGTCGCCGGGCGGCGGGCCGAAGAGGAGGGTGTGCGGGGACGGCCCGGTCTCCTGGGCGCCGTGGAGGTGGGCGGACAGGGCCGGGAGCAGGACCTCGGGCGTGTGCGCCTGGGGCACGGGGATGCCTACCAGGGGGGCGAGGCGTGTGCGGGTGGTGGAGCGAAGAGCGGCGGCGGCGCGGTCGCGGGCGTTCACCTTGCGGTAGAGGCGGGCGCGGCCTTCGACGGTTTCGGAGGCGCGGACGGCCACGGGGAGTTTTTCGGGGACGAGGGGGCCGAGGCGGCGTGCCCGCCACAGGGCGGCGACGGCCGCGGCGACGAAGAGTTGCAGGGTGCCCCAGAGCCAGCCGGAGGGGAGCAGGTCGAAGAGGCCGCGTTCCCCGTCGTCCGCGGCGGTGGTGTCGGAGAGGGAGGGGAGGTACCAGACCAGATGCGGGCGGGAACCCAGGAGTTGGAGGGCGAGCGAGGCGTTGCCGTGCTCGGCGAGGCGGTCGTTGAGGAGGATGTCGGGGGCGCCGAGGACGATCGTGTCGCCCGCGGAGGTGTCCGCGGACTCGTTTCCGGGGGCTTCTCCGGAAGAGTCCTGGGACGGCTGCTCGGCGGCCGGTTCCGGGAGGCGCAGGAGGGTGGCCAGACGCTGGCTGCGGTAGCACGTGTCGGCGTCGGGGCGGGTGGTGGTGTAGCGGTGACCGCCGGTGTCGGCGGTGCCCGCGCGCCGGGCGGCGGGGAGGTCGCAGCCGGTGCCCGGGGACAGCGTCGGGTCGAGGCTGAGCGCGGGGTCGGCGGTGACGCCGGGGGCGAGGCGCTCGACGGACGCGCTGCCGGGGGCCACCAGGACGGTGCGTCCGCCGGAGCCGGCGGCGGCCGAGCGCAGCCGGGTCTGCTGGGATTGGGTCAGGAGGTCGGGGGCGGCGACCAGGAGGGTGGTGTCCGGGCCGGTGGTGGCGCGCGCCTCGGCCAGGGTGGTGACCACGCGGGTGGTCACGCCCCGGTCGGCGAGGAGTTCGGCGACGGCCCGGCTGCCGTAGGGGTCGGCCGAGCGCGGGTCGAGTTCGCCGTGCCGGGCGTCGGAGCGGACGACGGCGATCGCGACGGCCCCCGCGAGGAGCAGGACGAGGGCGAGTGCGATGCCGCGCGTGCGGGTCCACAGGTGGCGGGCGGTGGGCGAGGCCGAGGTGGACGGGAGCGTGGCCTCGGTGGTCATCCGGCGGCTCCCCGGCGGGTGTGGTGGTCCGTGCCGCGGGCGGTGGTGCTGCTCGCCGTCTGGGGCCGGGTGCGTTCCAGGTCGTGGTCGAGTACGGCGACGCGCCGGTACGCCTGCTCGGTCGCCGTCCGGCCGCCGTACGTGACGTCGTCGAAGGAGCGGGCCGCGGCGCGGAGCCGGTCGCCGTGGACGGGCAGGGCCCGGCCGGCCTCGGCGGCCGCCTCGTCGGCGGTGCGGCCGGGACGCGGGTCGAGGAGGGCGCGTTCCTCCAGGGACCGGACGATGGCCCGCATGCGTTCCTGGACGGCCTGGTTCCAGTGGCCCTGGGCGGCGTGTGCCTCGGCCGCGGAGCGGTGTTCGGCGGCGCTGCGGGGGCGGTCGTCGAAGAGGGAGGCGCTGGTGCCGGGCTCCCGGCGGGGGGTGCCCAGCCGCCACCAGAGGGCGGCGGCGACCAGTGCGACGGCGGCGATGACGACGACCAGCCCGAGTGTTCCTCCGGGAGTCGCGGCGGAGACGGCGCTGAACAGGTCGTCGAGCCATTCCCAGAAGGCGTTGAGGGCGCGGTGGAACCAGCTGGGGTCGTTCTCGTGGTACACGCGCTTGGCCAGCTCGCGCCGGGCCGCCTCCCGGGCGGGGTCGCGTGGTGTCGTCAGCGGTGGTCCGTCGTCGGAGCGCGACAGCGCCGGCGCCAGACCGCGGCCGGAGTTCAGCAGGGCCCGTACGGCGGTGTGCGGCAGCACCTCGGTGAGGACTCCCCCCGTCCTGCTCACCGCATCAGCTCCCCGGGGTCGTGCCGGGAGCGCCGTATCCCTGGACGCCGGCGGCGCGGGCCAGTTCGAGGTCGAGGGCCTCGCGGCGGATGCGCTGGTCGATGTAGAGGAGCACGGTGACCCCTGCCGTGATCGGGAAAGTGATCATGGAGCCGATCACCGAGCCGATCCCGCTGATCACGAGGAAGGTCCAGCCGAGGCCGCCGCTGCCGTTGACCAGACCGCCGATCCCGTCGCCGCTGAAGGCCGCGGCGAGGAAGGTGAAGGGGATGACGACGATCGACGCGACGACGTTGGCGATGATCGTGGCCAGCAGCTGGATGCCGAAGGTCCGCCACCAGGAGCCCTGTACGAGCTTGGTGGAGCGGCTCATCGCCTTCACGATGCCCTGCTTCTCCAGCATCAGCGCGGGCGAGGCCAGGGAGAAACGGATCATGAGCCATCCGGCGACGACCATGGCGGCGAGGACGCCGAGGACGCCGAGTGCGATGGCGGCTCCCCCGCCCGCTGTGACGCCGACGACGATTCCGGGCAGGGCGCCGACCGCGACGATCCCGGCGGTGATGACCAGCAGCAGGAGGACCAGGCCGAACAGCCTCAGTACCTGAGGACGGGCGTCGCGCCAGGCTTCGCCGGTGGTCACCGACCTGCCGAGGACGGCGCGGCTGGTGACGGTCGTCAGCAAGGCGGTCGCCACGACCGTGCCGACCAGGGAGACCACGAAGAGGACGACCGAGCTGATCATGGTGCCGGCCATCGCGTCGCCCAGTTCGCTGAGGGTCGCGTCGGGGTCGTTCAGGGCGTCGGTGCTCGCGCTGTCCAGGAACAGGCCCTGGAGCAGGACGACGATGACCTGCGTGACGACCGCGACGGTCAGCGAGATGCCGAGGACCGTGCGCCAGTAGGCGCGCATGGTGGAGACCGCGCCGTCGAGGATCTCACCGACGCCGAGCGGGCGCAGCGGGATGACCCCGGGCTTGGCCGCGGGCGGCGGGCCGCCCCAGCCCGCCCCCCAGCCGCCGTACCCGCCGCCCCAGCCGCCGCCGGGGCCCGCGGGACCGCCGGGGCCGTACGGGCTCTGGGGACCCTGGGGGCCGTGGCCCGGGGGCGGGGTGCCCCAGCCGGGGCCGGGAGGCGGCGGAGGCGGTGGGGTCTGGCCGGTGCCCGTGGAACCCGCGGGCGCGGACCACTGGCCGGGTGGCGGCTGCTCCGAGGACCACTTCGTGCCGGGGCCCGCCGGGTCCGCGCCGGGCTGGCCCGCCGGCTGGTCGGGGCGGCCGGCGGGGCCGGACGCGCCGGGCTGCCGCCCGTCGGACGGGGCGGATCCGGGCGAGGTCCAGCCCGGAGTGTCGTTCATCGTCGCTCCTTCACGGTGCCCGTCCGCGGTCGCGGCGGCAGGTTGGCAGCCATCGTGCCATGGGGTGGCCGGACGGTGACCGGCCGCGGTAGGTGCTGCGCACCTTCAATTGTCCGCCGGATAGGGGGAAGACTGACCGCATGGCTGATCAGTGCGCGCAGACCGGCGAGGACAAGCGGCCGACCGACATACCGGCCCTCCGCTGGGAGGAACCACCCGAGGGACCGGTCCTGGTCCTGCTGGACCAGACCAGGCTGCCGGCCGAGGAGGTCGAACTGGTCTGTACGGACGCGCCCGCGCTGGTGGAGGCGATCCGTTCGCTCGCCGTGCGCGGGGCGCCGCTGCTCGGTATCGCCGGTGCGTACGGTGTCGCGCTCGCCGCCGCGCGGGGCTACGACGTGGACGACGCCGCGCACGCGCTGGCGGGGGCCCGTCCCACCGCGGTGAATCTGGCCGTCGGCGTGCGCCGGGCGCACGCCGCCCACCGGGCCGTGCTCGCCCGGGGCGGCGGTGCCCCGCAGGCCGCCGAGGCGGCGCTGGCCGCGGCGCGGGCGCTGCACCGGGAGGACGCCGAGGCCAGCGCCCGCATGGCCGCGCACGGGCTGGCGCTGCTGGACGAGCTGCTGCCCGGGGGCGGGCACCGCGTCCTCACCCACTGCAACACCGGGTCGCTGGTGTCCGGCGGCGAGGGCACGGCGTTCGCGGTGGCGCTCGCGGCGCACCGGGCGGGACGCCTGCGGCGGCTGTGGGTGGACGAGACGCGGCCGTTGCTGCAGGGCGCCCGGCTCACGGCGTACGAGGCGGCCCGCAACGGCATGGCGTACACGTTGCTCACCGACAACGCGGCGGGTTCGCTGTTCGCGGCCGGTGAGGTGGACGCGGTGCTGATCGGGGCGGACCGGATCGCGGCGGACGGGTCGGTGGCGAACAAGGTGGGGAGTTATCCGCTGGCGGTGCTGGCCCGGTACCACCACGTGCCGTTCATCGTGGTGGCGCCGTTGACGACGGTGGACCCGGACACGGCGGACGGGGCGGCCATCGAGGTGGAGCAGCGGCCCGCGTACGAGGTGACGGAGGTGTCGGTGCCTCAGGTGCCGGTGCCCGGGGCGGGCAGCGGCGTTCCGGTCGCCCCCTTGGGGACGCAGGCGTACAACCCGGCGTTCGACGTGACCCCGCCCGAGCTGGTGACGGCGGTCGTCACGGAGGAGGGCGTGGTCTCGCCGGTGACGGCGGAGGCCCTGGCCGGGCTGTGCGCCGCGCGGGCGCGTCGGGTGACGGAGGCCTGACGGGGCCGACGGGGTGACATCAAGCGGCTTCGGAAGCCGTGTGGGCAGCCTCCAGTTCGCGCAGTCGGGCCGGCTGCCGAAGGAGCCGGTCGAGCTGTCCCACGGCCTGGATCACGTCGGGGTCGAGGGATTCGGCGTAGATGTCCATCGTCGTTGAGATCCTGCTGTGCCGAAGGATCGTCTTGACGATGCGCGGGTGCACCCGGAGGTGCACCAGGAGCGTGCCGCAGGACTTGCGAAGCCCCTTCGGGTTCATGTGTCCGAGCCGCTCCTTCTCGATGACGCGTTGCATGACGATGTACAGGTGCGCCGCCTGGAGGGGCCGGCCGGTGCGGGTGACGAAGACGTGCGCTTCCGGGTCCTCGAACCAGGGGAGCCCGCGGGCGGCTGCTCGTTCCCGGAGCCAGGCCGCGCGCATCCGGGACCAGCGCAGCGGAGCGATGCACTGAGCGGGCAGCGGCAACGGGGCCTTGGACGTGTCCGTCTTCAGGTCCGCGTCGATGGTGCCGGCGCTGCTCCGCTGCCGTTGCTGCTCCACCCAGATCACCCGGTTGTCGAGGTCGATGTTCTCCCACCGCAGGCCGCACACCTCAGCCCGGCGCAGACCGAGGAGGCAGAGCAGCAAGAACGCCGGGTAGTACGGCGTGAGCCGGCGAGCGGCGGCGAGGAAGCGGAGGACCGTCACGGCGTCCCAGCTCTTGCCGCTGTTCGTCGTCGCGCGTACGTGGACGAGCTTGGCCACGTTGCGGGTGAGCCCGATGTCCTCGACCATCGCGGCCGTGAGCGCCGCTGAGAGGACCCGCAGCGCCCGCTTAGCAGTCTTGGCCCCTTCGTCCTCTGCGAGTTGCTGTACGGCCCCGCGTAGCTCCTTGACGCCCAACTTCAGCATGACCTTTGAGCCCAGGCGGGGGCGCAGGTGATGCCGCACGGCTGTCTCGTACGTCCGGTAGCTGTTGTGCGCCAAGTTGGGCTTGACCACGATCTCTAGCCAGTAGTCGAACCACTGCCCCAAGGTCATGTCGCGCGTCGGGGTCGGGATGCCACCGCTTGCCCGGTCGATCAGCTCGCGACGCTTCCTGTCACACTCGTCGAAGCTGCGGCCATAGGCGTACTTCCGCTTCACCGTGCCGTCCGGCTGGAGGACGTACACAGCGGCCTGGTAGCGACCGTCAGCACGTTTCGTGACCGTCCCGGAGCCGTTGGGGTTCCGCTTGCGACGCGGCATCAGTCGGTCTCCTCCAGCCGCGTACGGATGTACTCCGCAACTGCGCTCTCAGGTATGCGTCGGCAACGGCCTTCAGTGAAGGAGTGGAGCCGCTTCGTGCGGATGAGGTCGTAGACCTTGGAACGGCCGTACTTGAGCCGCGCCATGACCTCAGGGACAGTCAGCAGCGCGGGCGGCGGTGCGGTGGTCATGCGGCGGCTCCTTCCAGGGCGAGCAAGGCGGGTAGTTCCTCGCGCGAGATCTCCCGGTTGTGCTGGATCTCCCGGCGGATGTTGGCGGCGAGCCAGGATTCGCCGGGGGTGTGTCCGTGGCCGGCGTAGGTCCAGTGGGCGAGGGTCAGGGTGGTTGCCTCCGTGTCGTCGGGGTCGGGCAGGCCGAGCGCCTGGCGCTGCTGGGCGGCGCGGTAGTCGGCACGGACTTGGCGCAGGGCGCCGAGGGTGGTCGAGTAGCGGCGGGACTTCGTGGAGAAGTGGCCGCGGAAGCCGAGCATGTGGGCCCAGTCGCGGAGCTTGCGGTCCGGGTAGAGCGGGTGGAGGTCGAGGCAGGCGGCGATGAGCCGGGCCGGGTGGTCGGGCACGCCGAGCAGGGCGAGGGCCTCTTTGTTGCCGATGCGGCGGTCCACGGTGCCGGTGGTCTCGGCGGCCTTGGTGGCGTACTTGGCGACGTAGGAGGCCACGGCCTGTTCGCTGATCTCCTCGCCGTCCCCGAAGGCCCGGATGGGGCGTACGTCGAGCTGCTCGCCCCAGCGCAGGGTGCGGGCAGGTTCCGTGCGGGCGGGCTGGTCGGGGTCCGGCTGGTAGGAAGCCGGGGGCACGTCGACCTCGACGCGGGCGGCGGCGGCGCGGATGGCGTCGGTGAGCAGGTCGAGGGTGGCCCAGGCCGGCGGCGGGGAGTCGGGGCCGTCCGGGCCGTCGAGGCGGATCACGGCATGGAAGTGCACGGCGCCGCGCTTCTGGTACTCCGCGACCTTGCCGAAGGCGACGCAGGACTGTGCGTGTGCTTCCTTCTGGGTGAGTCCGGCCCGTCGGGCGATCTCTCGGCGGAGGTAGATCGTGAAGTAGCGCCACAGGTCGGATGCGTGGTTGTTCCACAGCACCGCGCCCGCGTAGTCGTACCGGTCGGGGTCGAGCGGGGTGCCGAGTTCGGGGGCGTCCTCCTGGTGGTGGGTGCCGCAGCGGCAGGGCCGGGTGCCGGGGCGGTTGTGGACGGGGCCGAAGGAGGGGGCGGTGAGGGTGGCGAAGACGCGGGGGTGATCGCGGATCGTGTCGGGGGTGCCCTTGGCCGGGTCGCCGACGAGGCCGGCCCGGATGAGGTGGTAGGTGTCGCCGGCGTAGGTCCAGGCGCAGGACGGGCAGCGCGAGGCGCGCCGGTTGCCGCAGGCGACGCGGAGGCGTCCGCCGGGTTCGGTGTCGGTGGAGTAGGCGTGCAGCACCGTGCCGGTGGTGGCGTCGCGGGTGACGGTGGAGCCGTGCAGGTGGATCGGGTCGGAGCAGCCGCCGGTACGGCGGATCTGGTCTTGGATACGGTCGAAGCCGGTGGACCCGGCCAGCCTCAGCACGTCGGCGAGGGTGGCCGGGTCCAGGCCCGCCATGGTGGCGGTGTCGTTCACGCGGTCACCCCTTGTTGTGGGCGGAGCCGTGGTGGGTGTTCCAGCCGTCGACCATGGCCTTCACCTGGTCGTCGCCGGTGGCGGTGGCGCGGGCGCCGCAGTGGCACACGGCGAAGCCGGTGGCGGGGGCGTTGGGGGACGGCTTGGCGACGTGGAGGCCGGGCCGGTCCTGGGTCGGGGTCAGGTCGGTCATGGCGGTCACCTCGCGGCCGGCGCGCGGAACAGGCGACGCGGCATGCGGGGGTAGACGCCCCAGCCCCAGCAGGCGGGGCAGTCGATGCGGACCGTGTTGCGCTGCCCGTCGCGGTCGCGGGTCCCGCGGTCGATGGCCACGGTGGCGAAGCCGTCGCAGTGCGGGCAGATACGGGCGGCGAACGGGTCGTGGTGATGCATGATGAGGACAGCCCTTTCGGATCGGAAGATCGGGAAGCGGTGGACCGTCCGGGGCGGCGGATGTTTGGCGACGGATGCCGCCCCGGACGGGCGTTACTTGGGCTTGTGCTTGGTGGCGCGGTTGATCGTGTAGGTGAGTCCGCCGGTGGCCGACAGGACCGCGACGGCAGCGCCGGCGACGACCTGGACGACGAAGGCGATGACCAGCAGCAGCGCGACCGATCCGGCGACGACGACGAGCGTCATGCAGATGGGTCCCTTGTAGGAGCGCGGGGCCTGCTGGACGATCACGACGCGGCGCAGGTCGGTGCCGGGCGGGATCTGCCGGTAGAGGTCGGCGGGGATGTGTCCGGCGCGGATCTGGTCTTCGGGCAACTGCACGGCTGTCGCCTCCTTTCAGGTGCAGCGGTGGGTGCGGGCGGCGAGTTCGGCGGCGGAGCGGTCGCGGTGTTCGGTGGAGAAGCCGCAGTTCGGTGCGGTGCACGCGGCGGTGTGCCGGGTCTGGCCACGGCCGTTGTTGTAGGTGCCGACCTGGACGGGACCGACACGGATCACGTCGTAGAAGCGGTTCGGGCGCACGGGATCACCTCCTGTTAGGTGAGTTGGGCGACGATCGCGCCGGCGAGTTCTTCCGGGACGCCTAGGCGGGCGCGCAGAGTGGCGGTGTCGATGTCCGTGCCGGTGCGGGCGCGGTGGTCGGTCGCGACCTTGCGGGCGTGGTCGACCAGGGCCGGGGGCACCGGCGGGCGGGCAGTTTTCGGCAGTGCCGGGACCGGTTCCGGGGCCGGGTCCGGGAACGGCTCGGGATCCGGGGCGGGCGGCTCGGGGCGGTCGACGACCGACACCGGCCGGGGCGCGGGCGCCGGGGCGGGATCGGTCGGGGCGTGGGCGAGCAGGGTGCCGCCGAGGAAGGCGAGCGCGGGCCAGCCGGCGACGAGGATGCGCAGCCAGGCCGGGACCTGCTTCAGGTCGAGGAGTCCGGCGGTCGCGATGTTCGCACCGAGGGAGGCCACCAGGGCGACCAGGAACCAGAACCAGGCCAGCTTCGAGCGCTCGGTACGCAGGCGTCGCCACACGGCGACCAGCAGCAGGTCGACGCTGACCGGGTAGGCCCATGCTTTCCAGCCGGTCTGTCCGGCGGCCTCAGCCAGGTCGTGCAGGTGGGCGAAGGACAGCGCACCGGCGATCACGGCCTGGATCAGTACGGCGTCGACGCGGGGACGCAGCGAACGGAACACTGGGTGTTCACCTCCTTTCCGGGAGTCAGTTCTCGGCGGGGAGTTCGCCGGCGCCGAGGCAGCTCAGGCAGATGCCGGTCTGGCGGCCGACCGTGCGGCGCTTGCGGCCGACCTGGACCGGTCGGGAGACCTCACCGATGCCCTTGCAGGCCGGGCACGGCACGGTCGGGGGCGTCCGAGGGGCGGTCGGCTTACGTCCGGCCATGTCGTTCACCAGGCCCAAGGCGAGTCGGTGGCGTCCTCGGGCGGTTCGTCCTGGTAGTCGTCCATGACGTCCGGCGAGTTGTTCAGCGCGGACAGCAGGGCCGATTCCAGCGGGTCCACCGGACGCGGGTCAGGCTCCGGGAACGGGATCACACTCATCACGATCTCCCTTCACGTCAGGGCTGTGGCGGCACCAGCGGCGGGACGGTCGGCTTCGGGGGCACGGGCCGCGCGGGCGGCACGACCGGGGTGGCCGGCCGGAACGGGGCGAGGAACGGCAGGTCCGGGGTGAGGTGGGCGAAGTCGCGGCAGATGGCCGCCGCCTGAGCCGGGGAGGTCTCCGGGGTGCGGATACGCGACCAGCCACCGGAGGTGTCACCGGCCACCGCGACGCCGGGCCGGTCCGCCCGGATCGAGGTAGCGGCCATTACCGCATCCGGGGCGATGTCGCCCAGGCCCATTTCCGCCGTCTGCTTGTCGTTCACGCGGTGGACCACCCGGCCGGTGAGCTGCGCCCGCAACGCGGTGGCGCCCCTGCCGAGGTCGGAGCCGAAGCGCTGCCCGCACACCTCCAGATAGATGCCGACCGCGCGGGCCATCTGCGCCAGGCGCACGAGCTGCATCACCGTGTGGTCGCGGGCCGCTTCCTCCTTCTTGGAGGTGACGAGGAACAGTTCTGCCACCTCGTCGATCAGGACGACCAGCGGCACCGGCCGCAGATGCTCAGGCAGGTCCCACATGTCCGAGACGCCGTACAGGGCGAGGAGATCGAACCGCTCGCCCATCTCCAGCACCAGGGCGTCTACCAGGCGCCCGGCCATGTCCGGATCCGTGGCCAGCGCCGACAGACGAGGCGCGTACCGGCTGTGCTCCACACCCCGCTTGCAGTCGATCCCGACCAGACCCACCGGGAGTTTGGCCAAGCCCATGACCAGGTTGCGCTGGTAGACGGACTTGCCCGACAGCGTGGCGCCCACGGTCAGCGCCATCGGCACCTTGCGGTAATCCCGCTCAAAGACCGTGCCGTCCTCGCGCAGCGCCACCGGCACCACCAGGTCACGAGGCTGAGCCCGACGCGGCAGACGGACCCGGCGCAGCACGTCGTAGCCGGTCATCCGCAGTTCCACGAAGCCGGGCTTGGTCTCCGCGACGGTGACCGACTGGACACCGAAGGCGTGCCGCAGCCGCTCACACGAAGCGGCCACGTCGGCGGGCTCCAGACCGGCCGGCAGCCGCAGGGTGACCCGCAGCCCGGTCGACACCGGACGGAAACGGCGAACCTTCGGCGGCACCGGCCGCACCTCACGGCGAGCCAGGTTCCGGGTCATGAAAGCGCGGAAGCCGGACGGCTGCACCGTCAGCCCGCACACCTCCATCGTGGAGCGGTAGGACCAGGTGAACCGGCCCCACGTCACCGGCAGACCCACCAGCGACCAGTACACGCGCGGCGCACGGTGCTTGGCGTAGCCGACACCGCCGGCGCCCGCCAACGCTCCCGTGGCTTCCAGCCACAGCGACAGGTCGGTCATGGTCAGGCCCCCAGCGGGGTGACCGCGACCGCGCGGAACGCGATGCCGTGGCGCTTCTGGCCGTTGAACTCGTTCTCCCAGTCCCGCGCCTTCAGCCCGGTCACCGCCACCGGCGTACCCGGCACGAGGTCCTGCGGGACACCCGTCTCGGGCACGGTCACCTGGTAGAGGTTGCCCTCCCCCTCGTCCGAGATCAGCAGACCCACGGTCGACAGGCCGGCGCCGGTGTCCCGGTCCACGGCCCGCTCACCGGTCTTCTTGTTGGCCATCTTCGGTTCCGGCGCGGTCGCCACGAACACGATGGCGGTCGAAAGGTCGATCTTGAACGACGGCATAACTGTCCTCTCATCCCTGAGGCGCCCCTTGTGAGCAACCTCTCTAGAGATGCCTCCATGGAACGCCGGATCTCTAGAGATGTCAACACGTCTCTAGAGATGTCTCCGTGTGGTGGTAGAGGGCCAGCCGCAGGTATGTCGAGCGACGCAACTCCGCCTAAGGTGTCTAGAGAGGAAAGGAGGGATCACATGGCCACCCAGGGCAGCGGGCGCCAGCCGAAGTACCAGCGCATTGCCGACGAGCTGAGGGAAGCGATCCAGGCCGGCGAGTACGGCCCAGGCGAGCGGCTACCAGGGGAGAACGACCTCATGGCCACCTACGAGGTGGCTCGCATGACCGCACGGCAGGCTCTTGGAGTGCTTCAGAACGAGGGTCTGGTCGAGTCCCGGAAGGGCGCCGGCGTGTTCGTGCGCGATTTCAAACCGCTGAGGCGCCGGGGCATACAACGACTGTCCCGTGAGCAGTGGGGTTCCGGGCGTTCGATCTGGTCGGCAGACATCGAGAACCGCAACCTGGTCGTGGACCAGCTTCAGGTGTCCGAGTCTCCCGCGCCGGAACGCATCAGCCAGGTATTCGACATGCCCACCGAGGCGGCGGTGTGCGTGCGAAGCCGCCGCTTCGTACTGGACGACAAGCCCGTCCTTCTGGCCACGTCCTACCTTCCTGCGGATCTGGTGGCAGGTTCAGCGATCACACAGGAGGACACCGGCCCCGGTGGCACGTACGCGCGGCTGGCTGAGCTCGGTTACAAGCCAGTGCACTTCCGCGAGGAGATCCGTTGCCGGATGCCGTCGCAGCAAGAGGCACAGCGCCTACAACTCGCTATGGGCACACCGGTAATCATGATTTGTCGTACCGCCTTCGCGGAGGAAGGACGCCCCGTCGAGGTGAACGAGATGATCCTCGACTCTGCTGCGTACGTCCTTGAGTACGACTTCGACGCCTGATCAACCAACCCAGGTGTCAGGTTTCCGCGCCACACCGTAGATCCGGGCAACCTGATCGGCGGACAGCGTTGGCGACAGCCCGGACAAGACCCGCACGAGATCATCAACGGCCAGCACCAGGACGGGCGGGTTCGCGCGCTTGACGGTGACTTTCGCCGCATGCACGACAGAAATCACGGGACGGACGGGTACGTCGACACCGCAGCGTCGGGACAAGGTACGAGATATGCGGCGTGCCTCCGATTGGCTGATGGCGATGTGGCGAGTGGGAGCACCGTTCACGGTCATGGCCGCGTCGCCGTACCAGATGGACTTGCCGCGATGCCGTTTGGAGTTGATCGCGAAGACGCCGGCGGGACCAATGGCAAGGTGATCGATGTCGGCGCCGCTCGCCCACTGGATGGCGTGAAGGGTGGACCAACCCCGGCTGCGGAGCCGGCGCAGTCGCCGGGCCGTCAGCAACTCGCCGGTGAGGCCATCCGACCAACTACGGATCTCCGAGCCGGGCCGCCAACGGTCGATCAGCCGCAGCACTGGATTCGGTTGCAGTTCGAGGATCTTTCGACGCACCGCGTCGCCTGGTCTGTTCAGTGCCAGATCACCAGCTAACGGCTGCACCGCACCTCCTTGGCCATGGCCCACTCCCCAAGACCATCACGGAGGCATGACCAGTTCCAAGACCCGTCTTGGCCAGGATCTGTTACAGATTTCTCTACCTCATCAAGCCCCGGCTGCGCTCCGCTCCGCCGGGCGCGCTCCCGGCTCCGCTCCGGGCGCCGCTCCTGCCTTCGGCCCGCTCCGCCCGCGCTGCGCCGACGCGCGCCCACTGCTGCAAGCGCCGGTGTACATGAGTCGATCACCGTAGAGCGCCTACAGGTCAAGGCGATGCCTCCGGCGGGGGATCGGCCGGCACCGGGATGGAGGGGGCGCCGTTCCCGGCCGCAGGTCCGTAGGTGGCGTGCGCGGGGAGCTTCCATCCCGTCCACCGTCGACCCAGGCAGAGCCGAGCAGACGCGGCCCAGGGCGTCCAGGTCGTTCGTACAGTGGCGCGCTCCACCTGGACGCCCTGAACCACGCCCGCTCCACGGTGTGTGGGTCGACGGCGGACGGGATGGAAGCTGGGGTGAGTGGTGGGTGAGGCCGGTAGGGCGGGTGTGAGCTGCTAAAAAGGCCAATTCGCGCCCTACCGACATCATGGTGCATTCGCTCACTATCGGGCGCATGGCGGTCGCAAGCGGTCGAAGCCCATGTCAGCTCTGTTTGAGGCGCGAACCCACAGTCACCAGTCGCGGCCACATCGATCTCATGGCCGAGATGTGCGAAGAGTGCTGGAACCGACTGGCAAACGACCTTGCGGCGGTCGAAGGGGCGACAGCGCCACCGTGCCCGACGCCGGATGACGACGACCTGGAACTGAGCGGACCGTCGACGTGCCGCAGGTGTCACGCGGTGGTTCGCAGGTACCCGACCTGCTATGACCGCTGGGTCGACCTGGCGACCGTCGAGCTGCCGGCCAAGCGAGTCCCCGAGCGCTACCGGTGGCGCCTCATGAAGGCCCCCACCTCGTACGCGCCGATCGTGATCGCTGTCCGAGTCCGAGCCATCGATCCGTTGCCCAGTGATCCCATCGTCCCGGCTCACGCGTTCCTCTGCCCTGCTGAGCATGCAGAAACGCCTGACATCCTTCCCTGACATCAACGTCGGCGGACCGGGGCAGACAGTGACGGTCCCCTACGACTATCGTCACAGGCCAGTGACCTGCCTCACCTGCGCGTCTGTGTCCGTTATGAGAATGGGATGATGTCGTTTATGAAGGGACGAGTCCTTGTCGTCGACGACGACACCGCACTGGCCGAGATGCTCGGCATCGTGCTGCGTGGTGAGGGTTTTGAGCCGTCTTTCGTAGCCGACGGCGACAAGGCGCTGGCCGCCTTCCGGGAGAGCAAGCCCGATCTGGTGCTGCTGGATCTGATGCTGCCGGGCCGGGACGGGATCGAGGTGTGCCGTCTGATCAGGGCGGAGTCCGGGGTGCCGATCGTGATGCTGACGGCCAAGAGCGACACCGTCGATGTGGTCGTGGGCCTGGAGTCGGGCGCGGACGACTACATCGTGAAGCCGTTCAAGCCGAAGGAGCTGGTGGCCCGGATCAGGGCCAGGCTGCGGAGGTCGGAGGAACCGGCGCCGGAGCAGCTCGCCATAGGCGACCTGGTCATCGACGTGGCCGGGCACTCCGTGAAGCGGGACGGGCAGTCGATCGCGCTGACGCCGCTGGAGTTCGATCTGCTGGTGGCGCTGGCCCGTAAGCCGTGGCAGGTCTTCACGCGTGAGGTGCTCCTGGAGCAGGTGTGGGGTTACCGGCACGCGGCGGACACGCGGCTGGTCAACGTGCATGTGCAGCGGCTGCGCAGCAAGGTCGAGAAGGACCCCGAGAAGCCGGAGATCGTGGTGACCGTCCGGGGCGTCGGTTACAAGGCGGGGCCGAGCTGACGTGTCCGGGGACAGTGCCGCTTCGGCGCCCGGAACGTCCGGGGCCCGCGCCGGGCGGCCTGTCGGCCGCAAGCCGGCCGGCTCCCGCTGGGGACGCCTGCTGGAGGGCGGGCTGTTGAACGGCGGCGTGCAGGGCAGCCCCGTGCTCCGCCTCGTCATGCGCTGGGTGCGGCGGCCGTTGCTGCCCGTGATGCGGTTGTGGCGGCGCAACATCCAGCTCAAGGTCGTCGTCACCACCCTGCTGATGTCGCTGGGTGTCGTCCTGCTGCTCGGTTTCGTGGTCATCGGGCAGGTCCGCAACGGGCTGCTGGACGCCAAGGTGAAGGCCTCGCAGTCGCAGGCCACCGGCGGGTTCGCGGTGGCCAAGCAGAAGGCCGAGGAGTCGGCGGCCGTGACGGGCGACGACGCCACCTCGGTGGACGGCCGTCCCGCGCAGAACGTCATCCAGTGGATGAGTGACCTGGTGAAGTCGCTCTCCAGTGGTGGCCAGGGCGCCTTCGACGTGGTCACGCTGCCCGTCGGCGGCGAGAGCGGCGGCGGGCGCGGGCCGCGTGCCTCCGGTCTGGTCGACCCGTCGTCCAGCGTGCCGGAGGAACTGCGGGAGCGGGTCGACAGCAGCACGGTCGCGGCGCAGAGCTACACCCGCATCGTCTACAACTCCGCCCAGGACTCCCAGCCGGCACTGGTGATCGGCAAGCGGGTCAACGACCCGAACGGCCAGCCGTACCAGCTGTACTACCTCTTCCCGCTCACCCAGGAGGAGAAGTCGCTGAGTCTGGTGAAGGGCACCTTGGCGACGGCGGGGCTGTTCGTCGTCGTGCTGCTCGGGGCGATCGCCTGGCTGGTCGTGCGGCAGGTCGTGACGCCCGTACGGATGGCGGCGAGCATCGCCGAGCGGCTGTCCACCGGGAAGCTGCAGGAACGGATGAAGGTCACCGGCGAGGACGACATCGCACGGCTCGGCGAGGCCTTCAACAAGATGGCGCAGAACCTCCAGTTGAAGATCAACCAGCTGGAGGACCTGTCGCGGATGCAGCGGCGGTTCGTGTCGGACGTGTCGCACGAACTGCGGACGCCGCTGACGACCGTGCGGATGGCGGCCGATGTCATCCATGACGCGCGCGCGGACTTCGATCCGGTGACCGCGCGGTCGGCGGAGCTGCTCGCCGACCAGCTGGACCGGTTCGAGACGCTGCTCGCGGACCTGTTGGAGATCAGCCGGTTCGACGCGGGCGCGGCGGCGCTGGAGGCGGAGCCGATCGACCTCAGGGAGGTCGTGCGGCGGGTGGTCAGCGGAGCCGAGCCGCTCGCGGAGCGCAAGGGGACGCGCCTGCGGGTGGTCGGTGACCAGCAGCCCGTCGTCGCCGAGGCCGACAGCCGGCGGGTGGAGCGGGTGCTGCGCAACCTCGTGGTCAACGCTGTCGAACACGGTGACGGCAAGGACGTCGTCGTCAAGCTCGCCGCGGCGGGCGGGGCCGTGGCGGTGGCGGTGCGCGACTACGGCGTGGGGCTCAAGCCCGGTGAGGCGACCCGGGTCTTCAGCCGCTTCTGGCGGGCCGACCCGGCACGCGCGCGTACCACCGGCGGTACGGGACTGGGGCTGTCCATCGCCCTGGAGGACGCGCGGCTGCACGGCGGCTGGCTCCAGGCGTGGGGCGAGCCGGGCGGCGGGTCGCAGTTCCGGCTGACCCTGCCCAGGACCGCCGACGAGCCGCTGCGGGGCTCGCCGATCCCGCTGGAGCCCAGCGACTCCCGGCGCAACCGGGGACCCGACGACGCGGGACCGCCGTCCGCCGCGGACCGGGTGGTCACCGGGCCGGTCCAGGCGGTGGCCCCGTGCCGGGACGCGATCCCGCCCCGGCCGGGCGCGGCGGTTCCCACGGCCGATCCGACGGCGCTGCCCGGCAGCGGCGCGCGGGTGGTGCCCCGGCACGTGCCGGAGGCCCGGAACCAGGAGGGCCGCGCCGGTCTGCCGGAGGTGAGCCGTACGGTCACCGGGTCCGAGGACTCGAACAGGCAAGGGGAGGGGACTCGTGGGCGCTGACCGTGAGGCGGCCCGGCGGACGGCGCCGGCCCGCGCGGCGGTGTACGCCGCCTGTGGCGCCGTACTGCTGGCGGGGTGCGCGTCGATGCCCGACAGCGGAGACCTGCGGGACGTGGCGTCGACGCCGCGGCAGGACACCCAGGTGCGGGTCTTCGCGATGCCGCCGGCGAAGGACGCCTCGGCCACGGACATCGTGCAGGGTTTCCTGGAGGCGCTGACCAGTGACGACCCGGACTACGAGACGGCGCGGAAGTACCTGACCGGCAAGGCCGCCAAGAGCTGGCGGCCGAAGCGGTCCACGACGGTGCTCGCGGACGGGCCGGGCACCGTGGTCGACCCCGCGGGGAGCCGCGAGGAGGGCAACGACTACTCGGTCACCCTCACCGGCACCAGGGTCGCCACCGTGGACGCGCAGCAGTCGTACGCTCCCGCCGAGGGCGACTACCGGCAGCCGGTGCACCTCACGCGGGACACCGGGACGGGGCAGTGGCGCATCGACGCGCCGCCTTCCGGTGTCGTCATGGGCAAGTCGGACTTCCAGCGCAACTACATGTCCGTCAACAAGTACTACTTCGCCTCGGACGGCGGGGCGGAGGACGCCGCCGCAGGCGCGGCGCGGGCCACGGCCGTCGCCGATCCCGTCTACGTGCGGCGGCGCGTGGAACCCCTGGCGCAGGCCGTGCGTTCTCTCCTCGACGGGCCGACGAGTTCGCTCGGATCCGCCGTCCGGTCGAGCTTCCCCGACGATTCGGACCTGGCGAAGGACGTCACCGCGCTGACCCCCGACGAACACAGCAAGCTGACGGTGCCGCTGAACGGCAAGGCCGCCCGGGCCGGTGCCGAGGAGTGCGCCGAGATGGCCACGCAGCTGCTGTTCACGCTGCAGGGCCTGACACCGGCGGTGGACGAGGTCGAACTGCGCTCCGGCGAGAAGAAGTTGTGCTCGCTCACCGATGACCGGGCCGAAGCGGTCGCGGCCCGCGGTTCGGCCGAGCACCCGGACTACCTGTACTTCGTCGACGACGAGCAGCGTCTGGTACGGCTGCCGTCCGGGGGCAACGCCACGGTGGCCGAGCCCGTCCCGGGGGCGCTGGGCGAGGGCGGTACGGCCCTGCGGTCGGTGGCGGTGTCGCGCGACGAGCACACGGCGGCCGGGGTCGGGGCCGACGCCAGGTCGCTGTATGTCGGATCGCTGGTGCCGGGCGGTTCGCTCGGGGAGCCCGTGCTGGTCAGCCAGGGGGCGGCGGAGGACGAGCGGCTGGCGCCGCCGAGCTGGGACGCGCGGGGCGACCTGTGGGTCGCCGACCGGAACCCGGACGATCCGCGGCTCCTGGTGCTGGAGAAGGGCTCGGAGGAGCCGGCGGAGGTACGCGTCTCGGGACTGGACGGGCGGGTCCAGGCGGTGCGGGTGGCCGCCGACGGGGTGCGGATCGCGCTGGTCGTGGAGAAGGACGGCGACCGGTCGCTGTTCATCGGGCGGATCGAGCGGGGGGCGGAGGCCGGCGACCCGCCGACGGTACGGGAACTGCGGTCGGCGACCCCCGAGTTGGAGGAGGTCACGGCCATGTCCTGGGCCGGCGACAGCCGCCTCGTGGTGGTCGGGCGTGAACGTGGGGGCGTCCAGCAGATCGGGTACGTCCAGGTCGACGGCTCCGCGCCGGAGACATCGGCGCCGGCCGCGCTCACCGGGGTGGAGGACATCGCCGCGTCCGAGGACGACCGGGTTCCGCTGGTCGCGTACTCGGAGGACGGGATCGTCCGGCTGCCGTCCGGGATGCAGTGGCAGAAGGTCACGAAGGGGACGGCGCCGGTCTATCCGGGGTGAGTCCGGGGAGTCCGGAGGGTTTGGAGGGTCCGGGGAGTCCGGGGTGAGCCCGGGTGAAGGCGGTCGGCGGTCGGTGGGCGGTCGGTCGGCGGTCGGTGGGCGGTTGTTCGGGGGCGGGGGAGCCGGCCTGCGGTGTTGTCGCTGGTGGCTGGAGTCGTCCACAGGCCGGCAGACGCGGCGGCCGCGGTTTTCCACAGGGCTGGCAGGGCTGTGCGGCGGGCGGCACAGTGGGGGACATGCGGGGCTGGTGGCAGGACCTCACCGACCTGGTACTGCCGACCGAGTGCGCAGGGTGCGGCAGGCCGCGCACGGTGCTGTGCGGCGAGTGCCGTGCCGTGCTCGGCGGGGGCGCGCCGCGCCGGGTGCGGCCGGTGCCGGAGCCGCCCGGACTGCCGGTGGTGCACGCGGTGGCGGCGTACGCCGACGAGGTGCGGGCGGTGCTGCTGGCTCACAAGGAGAGAGGAGCGCTGGCCCTGGCGGGGCCGCTCGGCGCGGCCCTGGCGGGCGCGGTGCGGGCGGGACTGTGCCGGGCGCGGGAGGACGGCCCCGCCCCGCGGGGCGGGGCCGACCGGGCGGCCCGGCCGGCCCCGCCGGGCTGCTCGGACCGGTTGTCCCGGCCGGCCCCGCGGGTGCGGGCTGACGCGAGCGTGAGCGCGCAGTGGCCGAGGACGGAGGCGTCGCGGACGTGGGACGCCCGGGGCGGGACACGGCCGGTGCTGCTGGTCCCCGTGCCGTCCGCGCGCCGGGCGGTGCGGGCGCGGGGGCACGATCCGACGCGGCGCATCGCGCTGGCGGCGGCGGGTGAGCTGCGCCGGACGGGAACACCGGCCCGGGTGGCGGCCGTACTGCGGCAGCGGCGTGCCGTGGCCGACCAGTCGGGGCTCGGCTCCCGGCAGCGGGCGGACAACCTCGCCGGGGCGCTGGCCGTGGTTCCCGGTGCCGCCCGGCTGCTGTGCGACGGCGGGCCGGTCGTGCTCGTCGACGACCTGGTGACCACGGGGGCGTCCCTCGCCGAGGCGGCACGTGCCGTGCGGTCGGCGGCAGGGGTGGCTGAGCGGGAAGCGGGGACCCGTCCGTACAGAACGGTGACGCCGTCCGTGTATCCCGGAGCGGTGCGGGAAGGCAGAGGGGAACGGAGAAGCGGAGTGACGGAAGTGAGGGCGGACGCGGTGCCCGCGGGGCCGGGAACGACGGGCGGAAAGCGAGACGGTGACACCGTCCGTGGCGTGATCCAAGCGGCTGTGATCGCGGCTCCGCCGGAGTCCTTTGAAATAAACCGGAACTGACTGAGGACGTTCGTCGTTGCAGGTGATAAGGGAATGAATTCGCTTGAACGGAGGTAGGGAGCTGTAGAGGGTGACGGCATCCGTCCGGGCGAGATATGTTCGGTCGTGAGGGAAAGCCGCAGGCCACACCTCTCTTGCCCGAATACCGAGTCGCGGGCCCATTCGGAAATCACCCGCATCGGTGGAGTGGAGATCTCGCCCTTGGGGGAGGAGGTGGGCGTCACCGAAGTCCGAGGTTCCGGGCCCACCGGAATCTGGTGCGAAAAGGAGAGCTCCGCGAGCTGAGCGGAGTGATCCGGGAACGGAGTTCTGCGTGGACATCGTCGTCAAGGGCCGCAAGACCGAGGTGCCCGAGCGGTTCCGGAAGCACGTGGCCGACAAGCTGAACCTGGAGAAGATCCAGAAGCTCGATGGCAAGGTGATCAGCCTCGACGTCGAGGTGTCCAAGGAGCCCAACCCCCGACAGGCCGACCGCTGCGACCGAGTGGAGATCACGCTCCGCTCCCGCGGTCCGGTGATCCGGGCGGAGGCAGCGGCGAGCGATCCGTACGCGGCGCTCGACCTGGCGGCGGAGAAGCTCGGGGCCCGGCTGCGCAAGCAGCACGACAAGCGTTTCTCGCGGCGCGGCCCGCGCCGTATCTCGGCCGCCGAGGTCCCCGACCACATCCCGGGCGTGGCGACGCTCAACGGAAACGGCGGCGTCGACGAACAGGACCAGGACGGCGTACCCACCAAGAAGATCGGTTCGCTGGAGGTCCAGGGCGACGGGCCGCTCGTCGTGCGCGAGAAGACCCACGTGGCCGCCCCGATGAGCCTTGACCAGGCGCTCTACGAGATGGAGCTGGTCGGGCACGACTTCTATCTCTTCGTCGACTCCGAGACCAAGGAGCCCAGTGTCGTCTACCGGCGGCACGCGTACGACTACGGCGTGATCCACCTGAGGACCGACACGATGGTCACCCAGACGCCCTCGCCCGAGGCGGGCGGGGCGCTCGGCGGCTGACCTCATCGGCGCGCGGCACGGCCGGTGCCCCCGGAGCGCGTGTGCGCCCCCAGGGGCACCGGTGTGCGACCCCGTTCGCGCCCTGCGCCGTCGTCTCGAAGTCGGCCGGGCATGAAATCATGGCCGCAACGGCCCAACCGGTGGGCCGTTGCCTTGGGTTGGCGCTGGCCCGGGTTTCATGGCCACAGCCTTCAGGGGGAGGAACGATGGCGGACAGCTTCGGACCGATGCGGGACGGGGATGCCGGCGACGGCGTCGTCGGCATGGGCCCGGAGGCGGGCACTCCACGCAAGGAGCCGATCAGGGTCCTGGTCGTGGACGATCACGCCCTGTTCCGCCGCGGTCTGGAGATCGTGCTCGCCGCCGAGGAGGACATCCAGGTCGTCGGGGAGGCGGGTGACGGCGCCGAGGCCGTCGAGAAGGCCGCCGACCTGCTTCCGGACATCGTGCTGATGGACGTGCGGATGCCCAGGCGGGGCGGTATCGAGGCGTGTACCTCCATCAAGGAGGTGGCCCCCAGTGCGAAGATCATCATGCTGACGATCAGCGACGAGGAGGCCGACCTCTACGACGCGATCAAGGCGGGCGCCACCGGTTACCTCCTCAAGGAGATCTCGACCGACGAGGTGGCCACCGCCATCCGCGCGGTCGCCGACGGGCAGTCGCAGATCAGCCCCTCCATGGCGTCGAAACTGCTCACCGAGTTCAAATCGATGATCCAGCGCACCGACGAACGCCGGCTGGTGCCCGCGCCGCGGCTCACCGACCGGGAACTGGAAGTCCTCAAGCTCGTCGCCACCGGGATGAACAACCGTGACATCGCCAAGGAGCTGTTCATCTCCGAGAACACCGTGAAGAACCATGTGCGCAACATCCTGGAGAAGCTGCAACTGCACTCCCGGATGGAAGCGGTGGTCTACGCGATGCGGGAGAAGATCCTCGAGATCCGCTGACCGGCGGTCCTTTTTTGACGGGGTCCGACGGACCCGACGGGGCCCGGCGGAGCCCGACGGGTGTCCGGCGGGCGCTTCCGGTGGGGCCGGCGGCCTCGGTTCAGGCCAGGAGACGGGCCAGTTCCCCGGTGAGCGGCTCGCGCAGTTCCGGCGCGGCCACCCTTTCCACCCGCACGTCCGTGCAGTCCACCCAGCCCGCCGCCTCCACCAGGGCCTGAGCCACCGCCGGGACCGCCTTGCGGCCGTCCAGCGTGACCTGCTTGGCCACCAGCGTGCGGCCCTCGCGGGCCGGGTCCACCCGGCCGACCAGCCGGCCGCCGGCCAGGACGGGCATCGCGTAGTAGCCGTGCACCCGCTTCTGCCGGGGGACGTACGCCTCCAGGCGGTGGGTGAAGCCGAAGATCCGCTCGGTGCGGGCCCGCTCCCAGACCAGGGAGTCGAAGGGGGACAGCAGTGTCGTGCGGTGACGGCCGCGCGGCGGTGTCCGAAGGGCCTCGGGGTCGGCCCAGGCCGGCCTGGACCAGCCCGCCACCGTGACCGGCACCAGACCCGAGTCGGCGATCACCGCGTCGACCTGCTCGGCCTTGAGACGGTGGTAGTCCGCGAGGTCCGCGCGGGTGCCGACGCCCAGGGACCGCCCGGCCAGGCGGACCAGGCGGCGCAGGCACTCGGTGTCGTCCAGCCGGTCGTGCAGCAGTTCCTCCGGGACGGCGCGCTCGGCCAGGTCGTAGACCCGCTTCCAGCCGCGGCGCTCGACGCAGACCACTTCGCCGTACATCAGCGCGCGTTCGACGGCGACCTTCTCGCCCGACCAGTCCCACCACTCGCTGGTCCGCTTGGCGCCGCCCAGCTCCGTGGCGGTCAGCGGGCCCTCGGCGCGGAGCTGCTTGATCACCTGGTCGTAGGCGCCGGCGGGCAGGTCGTGGTTCCAGTGCGGGCGGGCCCGGTAGGCGCGGCGGCGGAACGCGAAGTGCGGCCACTCCTCGATGGGCAGCACACAGGCGGCGTGCGACCAGTACTCGAAGGCGTGGGCGCCCGTCCAGTAGGCGTCCTCGACCGCCTGGCGGCCCACCGCGCCCAGGCGGGCGTACGGCACGAGCTCGTGGGAGCGGGCGAGGACCGAGATGGTGTCGAGCTGGATCGCGCCCAGATGACGGAGGACACCGCGGACACCGGCACGGCGGTCGGGGGCGCCGAGGAAGCCCTGGGCCCGCAGGGCGATGCGGCGGGCCTCGTCCGCCGACAGGTCCGTGACAGCGCGCGGGAAGGTCGTCATACGTCCGCACGATAAGGGGTGGCACTGACAGCGGGGGCGGCCCCGCGCGACAGGTCCTACGGCCGGGCGGGTATGTAGGGGGCCGTCGACGGCAGGCCCAGGTCGGACGGGAGCAGGGAGCCGATCCAGCAGTCACGGCGCACGCCCTTGTTGTCGATCGCCGAGCGCAGCGTGCCCTCCATGGTGAACCCGGCGCGCGCGGCCACCGCGCGGGAGCCCGCGTTGCCCACCTCGGCCCGCCACTCCACGCGGTCGACCGAGCGCCGGGTGAAGGCCCAGCGGGAGACGGCGCGGACGGCCTCGGTGACGTAGCCGTTGCCCCGGTGTTCCTCGGCGCCCCAGAAACCGATCTCGGCCGCGCCCGGGGAGAGCGCGGTGAGGCCGACCACGGCGGCCAGGTCCCCGGCGGGCAGGAAGGCGCCGAAGGTGAACATCGTGGCGTTCGCCCAGCCGGCCGGGACCAGCCGCTCGGTGAAGACACGCGCGTGTTCCCGCAGATAAGGGGAGGGGACCGCGGTCCAGCGCTGGATGTCGGGGTCCTGACAGGCGGCGAGGACGGCGTCGGTGTCCCGGGGGCCGACCGTGCGCAGCAGGAGCCGTTCGGTGGTGAGCGTATGGGGTTCCATCGGCCGATTCTGCGCGCGGTGCGCGCGGGGCGCCATCACTTCGCCGTGCGTGCGCGGACGGTCACGTTTCGCGCAAATCGTCGGCGTCGCGCGGCACCATCGGCCGGGCCCGCACGTTGTCATGGGTGAGAGCGGATCGGAGCGGGACCGGAGCGGGGCCGAGGCGGTGCGCGGCGGCGGGCGGTAGTCGTCGTGGCAGGCCTCCCGGCGTGACGGTGTCCTCGCTTACGATGGCCGTTGCTCACTCACGCCCAATGGAAAACGACCGTCCCAGGCCCGACCGGCAAGGAGACCAACCCCCGTGTCCGTCCTCTCGAAGATCATGCGTGCAGGCGAAGGCAAGATCCTGCGCAAGCTGCACCGCATCGCGGACCAGGTCAACTCCATCGAAGAGGACTTCGTCGACCTCTCCGACGCCGAGCTGCGGGCCCTCACCGATGAGTACAAGCAGCGCTACGCCGACGGTGAGAGCCTGGACGACCTGCTGCCCGAGGCCTTCGCCACCGTCCGCGAGGCCGCCAAGCGCGTCCTCGGCCAGCGCCACTACGACGTGCAGCTGATGGGCGGCGCCGCCCTGCACATGGGCTACGTCGCCGAGATGAAGACCGGTGAGGGCAAGACCCTCGTCGGCACCCTGCCCGCGTACCTGAACGCGCTGTCCGGCGACGGCGTCCACATCGTCACGGTCAACGACTACCTGGCCGAGCGCGACTCCGAGATGATGGGCCGCGTCCACAAGTTCCTCGGCCTCGAGGTCGGCTGCATCCTCGCCAACATGACGCCGGCCCAGCGCCGCGAGATGTACGGCTGCGACATCACGTACGGCACGAACAACGAGTTCGGCTTCGACTACCTGCGCGACAACATGGCGTGGTCCAAGGACGAGCTCGTCCAGCGCGGCCACAACTTCGCCATCGTCGACGAGGTCGACTCCATCCTCGTCGACGAGGCCCGCACGCCGCTGATCATCTCCGGCCCGGCCGACCAGGCCACCAAGTGGTACGGAGACTTCGCCAAGCTGGTCACCCGCCTCAAGCGCGGTGAGGCCGGCAACCCGCTCAAGGGCATCGAGGAGACCGGCGACTACGAGGTCGACGAGAAGAAGCGCACGGTCGCCATCCACGAGTCCGGCGTCTCCAAGGTCGAGGACTGGCTGGGCATCGACAACCTCTACGAGTCGGTCAACACCCCGCTCGTCGGCTATCTGAACAACGCCATCAAGGCGAAGGAACTGTTCAAGAAGGACAAGGACTACGTCGTCATCGACGGCGAGGTCATGATCGTCGACGAGCACACCGGCCGTATCCTCGCCGGCCGCCGCTACAACGAGGGCATGCACCAGGCGATCGAGGCGAAGGAGGGGGTGGACATCAAGGACGAGAACCAGACCCTCGCCACGATCACCCTGCAGAACTTCTTCCGCCTCTACGACAAGCTCTCCGGCATGACCGGTACGGCGATGACCGAGGCCGCCGAGTTCCACCAGATCTACAAGCTCGGCGTGGTCCCGATCCCGACCAACAAGCCGATGATCCGCAAGGACCAGTCCGACCTGATCTACCGCACCGAGGTCGCCAAGTTCGAGGCGGTCGTCGACGACATCGCCGAGAAGCACGAGAAGGGCCAGCCGATCCTGGTCGGCACCACCTCGGTCGAGAAGTCCGAGTACCTCTCGCAGCAGCTCTCCAAGCGCGGCATCCAGCACGAGGTGCTCAACGCCAAGCAGCACGACCGGGAGGCGACGATCGTCGCCCAGGCCGGCCGCAAGGGTGCCGTGACGGTCGCCACCAACATGGCCGGCCGCGGTACGGACATCAAGCTCGGCGGCAACCCCGAGGACCTCGCCGAGGCGGAGCTGCGCCAGCGCGGCCTCGACCCCGAGGAGCACATCGAGGAGTGGGCCGCGGCCCTGCCCGCCGCCCTGGAGCGCGCCGAGCAGGCCGTCAAGGCCGAGAAGGAAGAGGTCGAGCGGCTCGGCGGACTGTACGTGCTCGGTACCGAGCGGCACGAGTCGCGGCGTATCGACAACCAGCTGCGCGGTCGCTCCGGCCGCCAGGGCGACCCCGGCGAGTCCCGGTTCTACCTCTCCCTCGGCGACGACCTGATGCGCCTGTTCAAGGCCCAGATGGTCGAGCGCGTGATGTCCATGGCGAACGTGCCGGACGACGTGCCGATCGAGAACAAGATGGTCACGCGCGCGATCGCGTCCGCCCAGTCGCAGGTCGAGCAGCAGAACTTCGAGACCCGCAAGAACGTCCTGAAGTACGACGAGGTCCTCAACCGGCAGCGCGAGGTCATCTACGGCGAGCGGCGCCGCGTCCTGGAGGGCGAGGACCTCCGGGAGCAGATCCAGCACTTCATGCACGACACGATCGAGGCCTACGTGCGGGCCGAGACCGCCGAGGGCTTCCCGGAGGACTGGGACCTGGACCGGCTGTGGGGCGCCTTCAAGCAGCTCTACCCGGTGAAGGTCACCATCGAGGAGCTGGAGGAGGCGGCCGGCGACCGGGCCGGGCTGACCGCCGAGTACATCGAGGAGTCCATCAAGGACGACATCAGCGAGCAGTACGAGGCGCGGGAGAAGCAGCTCGGCTCCGAGATCATGCGGGAGCTGGAGCGCCGGGTCGTGCTGTCGGTCCTGGACCGCAAGTGGCGTGAGCACCTCTACGAGATGGACTACCTCCAGGAGGGCATCGGCCTGCGCGCCATGGCGCAGAAGGACCCGCTGGTCGAGTACCAGCGCGAGGGCTTCGACATGTTCACCGCGATGATGGACGGCATCAAGGAGGAGTCCGTCGGCTACCTGTTCAACCTGGAGGTCCAGGTCGAGCAGCAGGTCGAGGAGGTCCCCGTCGAGGACGAGAAGCCGTCCCTGGAGAAGGGTCCGCAGGACACGGTGCCGGCCCAGGCGGGTGCCTCGCGGCCCGAGATCCGCGCCAAGGGGCTCGACGCCCCGCAGCGGCGCAACCTCCACCTGTCCGCGCCGACCGTGGACGGCGAGGGCGGTGTCGTCGAGCGGGAGGAGCGCGCCGACGAGGAGCCGGCCCGCTCCGAGAGCGACGGCCTCACCCGCGCGGAGCGCCGCAAGCAGGCGAAGGGCGGGCGGCGCCGCAAGAAGTGACGGCGGTGTCCGCGGCGGTCCGGCCGCCGCGGGCCGCCGCGGGGCGGAGGGCCGGGTCACCCGAGGGCGCCCGGCCCTCCGGGCGTTCACCCCGGTCAGCCTGTTCGCCTCGGTCAGCCCGGTCAGTCCGGTCAGTCCGGTCAGTCCGGTCACCCCGGTCAGCGGAGGGCCTCGCGGGGCGGGCGGGGGCCGCCCAGTTCCACGGCGGTGCAGCGCCAGCGCAGGTCCGGTCCGCGCTCCAGGCGGAAGGCCATCGCCCGGAGCTGGTCGCCCGCGCCGATGCGGGCGAAGACCTCCACGGCCCCGGGACGCGGTTCGAACCAGCCGATGTCCCGTACGACGGGCCGGGTGCCACGGGTGCGCAGGGGGCCGCGCTCGGCGAGCCGGGCCAGCTCGTCGTAGGCCTGGCCGACGGTGTGCCGGAGCATGGAGTGGACCGGGCTGCGCCCGCTGAGCACCGCGAGGAGCCGCTCCGCGAAGAGATCGGCGGGGCGGGGCTGCGGGACGCCCGCCACGGCCCTCGTCCCCGCCCGGCCTGCCGGGGCGGCTGCCGGGGCGGGGAGGCTCTCCTGACGGCCGCCGGCGGCCCGCCGGTCCAAGGTGGCCGGGCGTACGGGCCGTTTCCGGACCGGGGCGGTCACGCGGCCGGTGGCCGGGGAGTCGCCGGGGGAGCCCGGCGGACGGGTGTCCTGGGGGCGGGTGCGGTGCTGGACGGGCCTCGGGGAGGAGCCCGGTGGCCACTCCTCGGGCACGGCGGTCCGGGCGGCGGCCGTTCCGGGGCCGCGGGGCGGAGCGCCGGCGGGGCGGCGGGAGTCGCGGCGGCCGGGCGGGCGGGAGCCGGGACGGCCGGGCGGGCGGGAGCCGGGGTGGTGGTGCTGCGCCCTGTTCGTGGCCCTGCTCATGACCTTGTTCATGGGATCCCCGTTCGGCGGCCCGTGACATACCGGGCGGTAACTTGCTGTCGCGGATCTTGTACGGGGTGCGGCGGCCCGCTGGCAAGGGGGTGCGGACGCGGCGGAGAGGGGCGTGGAGTTCACCTATCAGGGTGACCGAGCCGGCGTCGGTCCCGGAACGGCAAGGGCGTACCGGGTGAATCCCCGGCCCCAAGTGGACGCCTCCGGCGACTCGGCGGGGAACTCGATGGGGGACCCCCGGCGCGTATCCTGATGACTCCTCCGCCCCGGACCGATCCCCGAACCGACCCCACACCGCCCCTCGCACCACCCCCGCACCCGCCCCCCCCGCACCGACTCGAACCGGTCCCCGATCCGGACCGTCCCCGACCCGACCCGATCCGACCCACACGAAAGCGGCCAGCCATGCGCGTCTACGTCCCCCTGACCCTCCCCGGTCTCGCCGAGGCGCACCGGTCGGGGCACCTGGGGAGCGGGCCGTTCACCGCCTACGCCGTCACGCCCGCGCTGCGCGAGTGGTACCTCTCGGACGACATCGAGGAACTGGAGTACGCCGCCCTCAACCGGGCCGCCCTGGCCTCCCTGCGGCTGCTGGCCGGGGACGCCGCGGCCCCCCGGCGCCGGGTCGTGGTCGCCGTCGACGTGCCCGACGGCACCGCGGCGGCCGACCCCGGCCGGGGACCGGACCCGGCCGCGCTCGGCGAGGTCCGGGTCGCCGGGAGCGTGCCGCTCGGCAAGGCGGCGGCGGTGCACGTCGACTCCGCCGACGCGGAGGCGGACGTGAGCGCCGCGGCCGACGCGCTCGCGGCGGCGGACGGCGGGGACGACGACGCCCAGTTCGTGGTGGACGGGGCCGAGGACCACGAACTGCTGTGGTACGCGACGCAGGAGATCCCGAACCTCGTGGGGCTCGCCGGCTGACCGCCCGCGGCTCCACCGCCGGGGCGACCGGGGTGGTCACGCACGGTGACCCCTGATTGTCAGTGGCGGCGGGTACGTTTGCGGGCATGGGGATGCGAACGCGGACAGGGGCGCACATCGTCTGGGACTGGAACGGCACGCTGTTCCACGACAACGACGCGATCATCGGGGCGACGAACGCGGCCTTCGCCGAGCTGGGCCTGGAGCCCATCACGCTGGAGCGGTACCGGGCGTTGTACTGCGTACCGGTGCCCAAGTTCTACGAGCGGCTGATGGGGAGGCTGCCCACCGACGCCGAGTGGCGGGTCATGGACGAGGCCTTCCACCGCCACTACACCGCGCACCGGGTGCGGTGCGGGCTCGCCGACGGGGCGACGGAGCTGCTCGCGCAGTGGCGGTCGGCGGGGCACAGCCAGTCGATCCTCAGCCTGTACGGCCATGAGGAACTGGTCCCGATGGTGCGCGGATTCGGGATCGAGACGCACTTCATACGGGTCGACGGACGGACCGGCCCCTCCGGCGGCGGCAAGGCCGAGCACATGGTGCGGCACCTGGCGGCGCTGGCCGGGGTGGAGCCCGCCCGGACGGTCGTCATCGGGGACGCCGTCGACGACGCGACCGCCGCGCGCCACGCGGGGGCGCGGGCGGTGCTGTACACCGGCGGCTCGCACAGCCGGGCGAGCCTGGAGCAGGCCGGTGTGCCCGTGGTGGACACGCTGGCGGAGGCGGTCGAGGAGGCCGGGCGGCTGGCGGCGTGAGCGGCGCGGGGGACCCGCACAGCCCCCGCGCGCCCGCCACTGTGCGGACCGGTGAAGTTCCGCCCCCGTTTTTGTACACCTGCGGCTCATGACGGGTTCCAGGGAAGGAGCGATAGCCTTATGGCGTGATCAGCGCGATAGCTCGCGGGGGCCTCTGTGTCCCTGCCCTGCGCCCGGAGAGCACGGACCACATCCGTGACCGGGTGGCGGTCGCTGGTCCTCGCGGGCGGGACGGGGCGTCGAGGAGCCCCGAGGCGCCGTGTGTTCCCCGGACGGTGCCACCGGCGAGAGCGGTGTCACACCCGGCGGACGCGTCGGACATGGCTGATATGCCCCCGCTCCTCTCACCTTGCGGCATAGCGTCGGAACAGAACGGACACCCCGCGTCTGGGCGTTGCGTCGGGAGGCGGGAGACCGTACTTCCTTCTACGTCACGCAACGGCGCGCGACAGGAGCCAGAGGACAATGCAGACCAAGCTGGACGAAGCAAAGACCGAGTTGCTCGACAGGGCCGCACGGGTAGCTGAGAACAGCCCGGTCGGGGGATACCTACCGACCGGGCCGACGGACAAGGGCTCCCCGGACACCCTGGACCGTGAATCCGTGTTCGCGTTCCTCCAGCGCTACTACCGGCACACCGCCCCGGAGGACCTGGGCGACCGGGAACCGGTCGACGTCTTCGGAGCGGCCGTCTCGCACCACCGGCTGGCCGAGAACCGTCCGCAGGGCACGGCCAACGTCCGGGTGCACACCCCGACGGTCGAGGAGAACCGCTGGACGTGCAGTCACACCGTGGTCGAGGTGGTCACGGACGACATGCCCTTCCTGGTGGACTCCGTCACCAACGAACTGACGCGGCAGGGACGCGGCATCCACGTCGTCGTCCACCCGCAGTTCGTGGTGCGGCGCGACGTCACCGGCAAGCTCGTCGAGGTGCTCACCACCCCGCCCGGCAAGGACCTGCCGCACGACGCGCACGTCGAGTCCTGGATCCACGTCGAGATCGACCGCGAGACCGACCGCGCCGACCTGAAGCAGATCACCGCCGATCTGCTGCGGGTCCTGTCCGACGTCCGCGAGGCCGTCGAGGACTGGGGCAAGATGCGCGAGGCGGCCGTCCGCCTCGCCGAGGACCTGCCCGCCGAGCCCGCCCCCGACGACCTCGACCCGCAGGAGCTGGAGGAGGCCCGCGAGCTGCTGCGCTGGCTGGCCGACGACCACTTCACCTTCCTCGGCTACCGCGAGTACCAGCTGCGCGGCGACGACTCCCTCGCCGCCGTCCCCGGCTCCGGCCTCGGCATCCTGCGCGCCGACCCGCACCACGAGTCGGGCGAGGACCACCCGGTCAGCCCGTCCTTCGAGCGGCTGCCCGCCGACGCCCGGGCCAAGGCCCGCGAGCACAGGCTGCTGGTGCTGACCAAGGCCAACAGCCGGGCCACCGTGCACCGGCCCTCCTACCTGGACTACGTCGGGGTCAAGAAGTTCGACGCCGAGGGCAATGTCGTCGGGGAGCGCCGCTTCCTCGGCCTGTTCTCCTCCGCCGCCTACACCGAGTCCGTCCGCCGGGTGCCGGTCATCCGGCGCAAGGTGCGGGAGGTGCTGGAGCGGGCCGGGTTCTCGTCCAACAGCCACGACGGCCGCGACCTGCTCCAGATCCTGGAGACGTACCCGCGCGACGAGCTGTTCCAGACGCCGGTGGGCGAACTGCAGGCCATCGCGACCTCCGTGCTCTACCTCCAGGAGCGCCGCCGGCTGCGGCTCTACCTCCGCCAGGACGAGTACGGGCGCTACTACTCCGCCCTCGTCTACCTCCCCCGCGACCGCTACACCACCGGCGTCCGGCTGCGGATCATCGACATCCTCAAGGAGGAACTCGGCGGCACCAGCGTCGACTTCACCGCCTGGAACACCGAGTCGATCCTCTCCCGGCTGCACTTCGTCGTCCGCGTCCCGCAGGGCACCGAGCTGCCCCAGCTGTCCGACGCCGACAAGGACCGCATCGAGGCCCGCCTGGTGGAGGCCGCCCGCTCCTGGGCGGACGGGTTCGCCGAGGCGCTCACCGCGGAGTTCGGCGAGGAGCGCTCCGCCGAGCTGCTGCGCCGCTACGGCAGCGCCTTCCCCGAGGGCTACAAGGCCGACCACGGCCCGCGCTCGGCCGTCGCCGACCTCGCCCACCTCGAAGCGCTGGACGAGGAGCGCACCTTCGCGCTGAGCCTGTACGAGCCGGTCGGCGCCGCGCCCGAGGAACGCCGGTTCAAGATCTACCAGAAGGGCGGCTCGGTCTCCCTCTCCGCCGTCCTGCCGGTGCTCAGCCGGCTCGGCGTCGAGGTCACCGACGAACGCCCCTACGAGCTGCGCTGCGCCGACCGCACCACCACCGCCTGGATCTACGACTTCGGGCTGCGCATGCCGAAGGCGGTGGCCGGCGGCGCCGACTACCTCGGCGACGACGCCCGTGAGCGCTTCCAGGACGCGTTCGCCGCGGCCTGGAACGGCAAGGCGGAGAACGACGGCTTCAACGCCCTGGTACTCAGTGCCGGGCTGACCTGGCGGCAGGCGATGGTGCTGCGCGCGTACGCCAAGTACCTGCGCCAGGCCGGTTCGACGTTCAGCCAGGACTACATGGAGGACACCCTCCGCAACAACGTCCACACCACCCGGCTGCTCGTCTCGCTGTTCGAGGCGCGGATGTCGCCCGACCGGCAGCGCGCCGGGCACGAGATCGTCGACGCCCTCCTCGAAGAGCTGGAGGCCGCCCTCGACCAGGTGGCCAGCCTCGACGAGGACCGCATCCTGCGGGCCTTCCTCACCGTCATCAAGGCGACGCTGCGCACCAACTTCTTCCAGCGCACGCAAGCGGGCCTGCCGCACGACTACGTCTCCATGAAGTTCGACCCGCAGGCCATCCCCGACCTCCCCGCGCCCCGGCCGGCGTTCGAGATCTGGGTGTACTCGCCGCGCGTCGAGGGCGTGCACCTGCGGTTCGGCAAGGTCGCCCGCGGCGGCCTGCGCTGGTCGGACCGCAGGGAGGACTTCCGCACCGAGATCCTCGGCCTGGTCAAGGCGCAGATGGTGAAGAACACCGTCATCGTGCCGGTCGGCGCCAAGGGCGGCTTCGTCGCCAAGCAGCTGCCCGACCCCGGCGTGGACCGGGACGCGTGGATGGCGGAAGGCATCGCCAGCTACAAGTGCTTCATCTCCGCCCTGCTGGACATCACCGACAACATGGTGGCCGGCGAGGTCGTCCCGCCCGCCGACGTGGTCCGGCACGACGGGGACGACACCTACCTGGTCGTCGCCGCCGACAAGGGCACCGCCACCTTCTCCGACATCGCCAACGAGGTCGCCGAGTCCTACGACTTCTGGCTCGGCGACGCCTTCGCCTCCGGCGGCTCGGCCGGCTACGACCACAAGGGCATGGGCATCACCGCCCGGGGTGCCTGGGAGTCCGTGAAGCGGCACTTCCGGGAGCTGGGCACCGACACCCAGAGCGAGGACTTCACGGTCGTCGGCATCGGCGACATGTCCGGCGACGTGTTCGGCAACGGCATGCTGCTCAGCGAGCACATCCGCCTGGTCGCCGCCTTCGACCACCGGCACATCTTCATCGACCCCGAGCCCGACGCGGCCGTCTCCTACGCCGAGCGCCGCCGCCTCTTCGAGCTGCCGCGCTCCTCCTGGGCGGACTACGACAAGGAGCTGCTGTCGGCGGGCGGTGGGATCTTCCCGCGTACGGCCAAGTCGATCCCGGTCAACGCGCACATCCGGCAGGCCCTGGGCATCGAGGGCAAGGTCTCCAAGATGACCCCGGCCGACCTGATGAAGGCGATCCTCCAGGCACCGGTCGACCTGCTGTGGAACGGCGGCATCGGTACGTACGTCAAGGCGTCCACCGAGTCCAACGCCGACGTCGGCGACAAGGCCAACGACGCCATCCGCGTCGACGGCAGGGACCTGCGCGTCCAGGTCGTCGGCGAGGGCGGCAACCTGGGCCTGACCCAGCTGGGCCGGATCGAGTTCGCCGCCAAGGGCGGCCGGGTCAACACCGACGCCATCGACAACAGCGCGGGCGTGGACACCTCCGACCACGAGGTGAACATCAAGATCCTGCTCAACGGTCTGGTCGCGGACGGCGACATGACGGTGAAGCAGCGCAACAAGGTGCTCGCCGGGATGACCGACGAGGTCGGCCGGCTGGTGCTGCGCAACAACTACGCCCAGAACACGGCGATCGCCAACGCGCTGGCCCAGTCCAAGGACATGCTCCACGCGCAGCAGCGGTTCATGAAGCACCTGGTGCGCGCGGGCCACCTGGACCGGGCGCTGGAGTTCCTGCCCACCGACCGCCAGATCCGCGAGCGGCTCAGCAACGGGCGCGGGCTGACCGGCCCGGAGACGGCCGTGCTGCTGGCGTACACGAAGATCACGGTCGCCGAGGAGCTGCTGCACACCTCGCTGCCCGACGACCCGTACCTGAGGACGCTGCTGCACGCGTACTTCCCGACCGCGCTGCGCGAGCAGTTCGCCGACCGGATCGACCGCCACCCGCTGCGCCGCGAGATCACCACGACCGTGCTGGTCAACGACACGGTCAACACGGGCGGTACGACGTATCTGCACCGGCTGCGCGAGGAGACGGGCGCCTCGCTGGAGGAGATCGTGCGGGCGCAGACCGCGGCCCGCGCCATCTTCCGCTCGTACTCGGTGTGGGACGCGGTGGAGGGCCTGGACAACACGGTCGACGCCGGCGTCCTGACCCGGATGCGGCTGCACTCGCGCCGCCTGGTCGAGCGCGGCACGCGCTGGCTGCTGAACAACCGGCCGCAGCCGCTCCAGCTCGCCGAGACGGTCGACTTCTTCGCCGAGCGGGTCGAGCAGGTCTGGGCGCAGCTGCCGAAGCTGCTGCGCGGCGCGGACGCCGAGTGGTATCAGCGCATCCACGACGAGCTGACCGGCGCGGGCGTCCCGGAGGAGGTGGCGACCCGGGTGGCCGGGTTCTCCTCGGCCTTCCCGACGCTGGACATCGTCTCGGTGGCCGACCGCACCGGCAAGGAACCGCTGGACGTCGCCGAGGTGTACTACGACCTCGCCGACCGGCTGGGCATCGCCCAGCTGATGGACCGCATCAGCGAGCTGCCGCGCGCGGACCGCTGGCAGTCCATGGCCCGTGCGTCGATCCGCGAGGACCTGTACGCGGCGCACGCCGCGCTCACCGCCGACGTGCTGGCGGCGGGCAACGGCACGTCGACGCCGGAGCAGCGGTTCGAGGTGTGGGAGCGGAAGAACGCGGCGATCCTCGGGCGGGCGCGGGCCACGCTGGAGGAGATCCGGAGTTCGGACGCGTTCGATCTGGCCAATCTGTCGGTGGCGATGCGGACGATGCGGACGCTGCTGCGCACGCATTCGTGACCGGCGACCCTCAGCTGACCGGACATTCGGAACATCCCGGATAAAGTGGCCGGATGGCTGGGCGGTCCGGGTCCGCGTCGGGTTCCAGGCCGAGCACGGTGGCCGTCCCCTGGGCGGTCGCCGTGCTCGTGCTTTTTCTGCTGCTGCTGGTCGTGGTCCGGCTGCCGTGGGCCGGTGACCTCGGGCTGCACGCCGCCACCGTCGAACGGCTGCGGCACAGCCTGACCGACCCCGGCAATCCGCTGGTCGACGCGGACACGCCGAGCCCGTACTACTCGCCGTGGACGGTCGTCCTCGGGGCCGTCGCCAAGGTCAGCGGGGCCTCGGTCTTCGTGGTGCTGCGGCTGGGCGCGCTGGCCGGGCTGGGGCTGCTGGTGACGGGCGTGTGGCGGTACGTGCGGACGCTCAGCGGGAACCGGGCGGCGCCGGCGCTGGCATGGCTGTGTCTGCTGCTGCTGTGGGGGACCGAGGTGTTCGCCTGGAGCGGGTTCCTCGGGCTGAACTCGCTCGCGCTGACCGTGGCGTACCCGAGTGTGCTCGCCCTGGGGCTCGCCTTCCACCTGTGGGCCGGGCTGGCGTCGGCGGTCGGCGGCGGGGGCGGGTGGGGGCAGTGGCTGGGGCTCGGGGTGCTGTGGGCGGTGGTGCTGCTGTGCCATCAGTTCACGGGGGTGGTGGCCTCATTGGGGGCCGTCGCCGTGCTGGTCGCGGGGCGGCGGGCGTGGCCCGCGGCCGGGGCGCGGATCGTGGGCGGGGTGGTGCTCGGGGCGGGGGTGCTGTGGGCGTGGCCGTACTACGACTTCTTCGCGCTGTTCGGGGCGGGGGGCGGGCTGGAGGCGGTGCACCGGCCGTTGTACGAGGACGTGGCCGGGCGGTACTGGCTGGTGCTGGTGGGAGTCGTCGCGCTGGGGGTGCGGTGGGGACGGGACCGGTGGGACGTGCTGGTGCTGTTCTTCGTGCTGGGGGCGGTCGTGGTCGGGGCGGGGGCGGCCGGCGGGCACTGGTCGTGGGGGCGGGCGCTGCCGGCGGTGGTCATCCCGGCGCAGATCGCGGCGGCGGTGGAGGGTGCGGGGGCGGTGGCGGCGGGCCGGCGGGGCGTGCGGGCCGGGGCCGCGTGCGTACTGGCCGGGGCGCTGGCGGTGGGGGCCTGGGCGCAGGCGGGGACGGTCGGATACGTGACCGGGCGCGGGGGGCTGCCGGGGGTGCTGGCGGCCAAGTACCGGGAGCCCTGGCAGGGGTACCACTGGATCACGCCGTGGGTGCGGTACGGGGACGTGGTCATGGCGCGGACCGGGGCGGCGCGGCGGATTCCGGCGTACGGGGCGTACACGGTGGCGCCCGGGTATCCCGACTTCTTCCTGCCGGACGAGGCGCGGCGGGGGAGGGCGGTGCGCAGGTACTTCGGGGAGGGGGTGCCGGCGGGGGAGCGGTGGCGGATCCTGCGGGCCTACCGGGTGCGGTGGGTGGTGGACCGGGAGGGGGGCGCGGACGAGGGGCTGCGGGCGGTGGCCCGGGGGCCGGGTGGGCAGGTGCTGTACGAGGTCGTGGGCCGGGGTCGCGGCCGGGGCGTGCCCGCCCCTGCCGCCCCTGCCGCCCGGCCTGACGGGGCGGCGTCCTGATTTCCCCCGGACCGCTCTCCGCACGCGCCCGCGCCCGCGGCGGCGTTGGCGTCCGCCGCCGGGCGGGGAGGAACGAGGCAGGGCTGTGGCGGGCGGCGGCTCGGACGGGAGATGACTCGGACGGAGGGGCGCCGGCTCGGGCGGCTCAGGCGGGCGGCGGCTCGGACGGGCGGTGACTCAGGCGGCGGCTCGGACGGGCGGGCGGCTCAGGCGGACGGCGGCTCGATCTCGCCCGCGAAGACGATGACCTGGTCGATGAGGTTGCGCCGCAGGTGGACGACGTCCGTGCCCGTCAGGCGGGGGCCCGCGTCCGGTGTGGTGAAGACCCATCGGTAGCGGGCCCACTCGTCCGGCATGTCCACCGCCGAGCAGCGCACCATCGTGCCGGCCCCCGCCGGGTGGCGCCGGATGTCCAGCACGAACCGTTCGACCGCCTCGATCCCCTCGCTGCGTCCCAGCGGTCCCCAGAAGACCACGTCCGGGGTCAGGGCCTGGGAGAGCAGTCCCGTCACATAGCTGTCGTCGGAGGCGTTGAACGCGGAGATGAACGTGTCGATCGCGGACTGCGCGGCCTCTTCATGCATGCACCAGTAATACCAGCCCCTTCGCGCAGGCGGCCGTCGCGCGAGCGCCTCCCGGACGCGGCACGCCCGCCCGGTCAGCGCAGGCGGCGGACGAGTGGGCGCAGCACCGTCGCCGTCGCGCCCACCGGCTGCCAGCGGAACTGGAGGCGGCCCGGCGCGTGGCCCTCCGGCTCGACGGTGAGCCGGTGGGGCGTGGCGCCGGAGCGGTAGGGGACGCGGGCCGTGAAAGAGGGGAAGGCGGGCGGGGCCAGGAGGAGGCCCGTGTGGGTACGGCCCTCGTGGCGCAGGCGGAGCACCGGGTGCCGTACGCCGTCGAAGCCCCACAGGGGCAGGCGGGCCGCCGCCAGGTCCAGGCGGACGCGGCCCTCGAAGACGCCGGGGCGGACGGGGGAGAGACGGAAGGGGACCGTCATCCGGTGTCTGCCCGGGGTGAGGAGGAGGGCGGCGCGCCGGGGGCCGACCGGGAGGCGCAGGGCCGGGTCGTAGGTGCGGACGGCCAGGTCGACCGAGGCGCCGGGGCCCCGGCCGACGTCCGTGATCTCGTGCCGGAACAGGGCGTCGAAGAACGGCCGGGTGTCCGGTTCCAGGTCGGTGAGGTCCAGCTCGCGGCGGGCCGCGGCACCCTCCGGAACCCGCTCCCCCCAGTACGTCCGGCCGTCGGGGCCGGTGGTGATCCGCCGGGGTGCCACGTCGTGCCCCAGGCCCCGCGCGGCCTGCCGGGCGTCGGCGAACCGCCGGTCGCGGACGAGCTGGACGACGACCCGTTCGGCGCGCGGCAGCCGGGCGTACGCCCCCGGCGCGAGGGTGTCCAGGTAGGGGACGACGAGGTCCGCGAAGGAGGCGAGCCACGCCTCGTCGCGGTAGGGCAGGTCACCGGCGTACATCCGGAAGTCGTGCTTGAGGAACTTGTGGTCCTTGTCCTCCCGCAGCGACTCGTGCCCGCTCTCGGCGAGGAACGCGTCGATCAGGCGTTGTACGCGGATCCGGTCGGCGACGTTGGCCAGCCGGTCGCGCTGGTTGGAGAGGGAGGCGGCGGCGGGGGCGGCGTACGGGGCGACGTACCAGAGGTAGACCGGCTCCGGGACGATCGTGAACGTCTTGGCCAGGCAGTACGCCTGGGCAGTGAAGAGCTGGTCCTCGTAGTGGACGCCCTCGGGGAAGCGGAGGTGGTGCCGGTCGAGGAAGGCACGGGCGTACATCTTGCTGGTGGCGAGGTGCTCGAAGAAGAGCCGGGGGTCGGCCTCGATGCCGTCGAGGGTGCGGTCTTCGGCGACCAGGTGCGGCATCCAGGTGGAGCGGCGGCCGTTGTCGACACGGATGCGGTGCACCGCGCCCATCGCGAAGTCGAGGTCGCGGGCGCGGTGGGCGGCGAGCAGGGTCTCGACGGCCCGTTCGGGCAGTTCGTCGTCGCTGTCCAGGAACATCAGGTACGGGGCGCGGGAAAGCTCGATGCCGCGGTTGCGCGGGGCGCCGCAGCCGCCGCTGTTCTCGGGCAGGCGGACGTAGCGGATCCGGTGGTCCTCGGCGGCCAGGGCGCGGGCGACGGCCGGGGTGCCGTCCGTGGAGTGGTCGTCGCTGATGACGATCTCCAGGTCGGCGTGGGTCTGGTGGCGGACGGAGGCGACGGCCCTGGGGAGGCGTCCGGCGTCGTTGTGGACGATGACGACGACGGTGACGGTGTCGTCGGGGCGGGTCACGCGGCCTCCTCGGGGGTCGGCGCCGGGGCGCGCTCCGCCAGGGGCACCACCGGGGGCAGCGCGTCCTCGTCCTGGCCGAGGAAGACCCGGCGTACGACGCGTTCGGCGGCGCGTCCGTCGTCGTACTCGCAGAAGCGGCGGCGGAAGGCGGCCCGCGCCTGCGCCGCGCCCGCGTCGCGCCAGGCGTCCGTGGTGAGGATCTCCGTCAGGTCGGCCTGGGTGCGGGCGACCGGGCCGGGCGGCTCGGCCAGCAGGTCGAAGTAGACGCCGCGGGTCTGCCGGTAGACCTCCCAGTCGTCGGCGTGGACGACGATCGGGCGATCGAGGTTGGCGTAGTCGAACATGATCGACGAGTAGTCGGTGACCAGGGCGTCGGCGGCCAGGCAGAGGTCCTCCACGGGCTCGTAGGGGGAGACGTCGATGACGCGGCCGGTGCGGCGCGGACCGGTGAGGGGGGAGGGGGCGGAGCCGTAGAAGTAGTGGGCGCGGACCAGGAGAACCGTTTCCTCGCCGAGCCGGCCGGCGAGGGCGGCGAGGTCGAGGCGGGGGGTCCAGCCGGCCTCGTAGTCGCGGTGGGTGGGGGCGTAGAGGACGGCGCGGCGGCCGGGGGCGATGCCCAGGCGGGCGCGGATCGCGCGGATGTCGGCGGCGCGGGCGGTGTAGTAGACGTCGTTGCGCGGATAGCCGTGGTCCAGGGAGACCCAGCGCGCCGGGTACGCCCGCCGCCACATGCGGGTGGAGTGACTGTTGGCGCTGACGCTGAAGTCCCATCTGTCGACGCGTTCCAGGAGGGCCTGGAAGTCGAGGCCGCGGGCGGCGGCCGGGTAGGGGAGCTGGTCCAGGCCCATGCGCTTGAGCGGTGTGCCGTGGTGGGTCTGGAGGTGGACCGCGTCCGGGCGTTTGACCACGGAGTCGGGGAAGTTGACGTTGTTGACCAGGTACGTGGCGCTAGCCAGCGCCTGCGCGCAGCGCCGGGTGCCGGGTACGACGTGGTCGGTGCCGGGCGGCAGCAGGGCGGCGTCGGCGGCGTTGACCACCCACACCGGGCGGATCCACGGGGCGAGTTCGCCGAGCTTGGCGGCGATCGCGGCCGGGTTGCAGGCCACGCCGCGGTTCCAGTACGCCGAGAACACCGCGAGGCCGGGGTCGGCCGGGGCGGTGAGCGCGCGGCGGTACTGGTGGTCGCGGAGCAGGGCGGCGGTCCGACGGCGGCGGGCGCGGACGGTCCCGCGCACGGCGCGGCGGGCCTTGTTGGCGGCCTGGAGGGCGCGGTACTCGGTGTAGGCGCCCTCTTCGAGGAGCGAGCGGCGCAGGCCCTCCGTGCCGGGCGGGCGCCGGTACCCCTGGGGGCGGCGGCGCAGGGCGGCCAGCGAGGCGCGGCGGAAGAACTGGCGGGCGACGGGCTCGGGCAGCCCGGCGCGGACGAAGGTGCGCAGGCAGTCGCGGACCATCAGGTCGTAGAGCACGGCGTACGGGGCCGGACGGCCGCGCGCGAGATCGAGCAGTGCCTCGTAGCGGTCGACCAGGGCGTGGTGCTGCTCGGCGGGGACCGGCGGGAGGCTCTCGGGGCGCGGCGGGCGGTGCTCGTAGGCGGGGTGCGGCAGGGTGGCGACCCGGTGGGCGAGGAGCAGCGCGGCGCGGGCGGCGAACGGCTCGTCGCGGCCCGACGTCAGGAACCGTTCGTGGGCCCGCCAGAACGCGGCCCGGACCACCCGGGTGCCGAGCAGCGGAGCCGTCCTCAGCAGGGGCGCGTGGTCGTCGAGGGCGAGCGGGGCGCGGCCCGCGCGGGCCAGCGGGGGGCCGTCGGGGGAGGGGCGGCCGGAGGTTTGCCAGGTGGAGCGGACGTGGTCGAGGAGCAGGACCTCGGCTTGGTCGGGCAGGGCGGCGGCGCGCTCGGCGACGGTGCGCGGGGCGCCGGCGGGGAGCCCGTCCCCGGCGTGGACGAAGTGCAGCCAGCGGCCCGTCGCCCGGGCCGCCCCCGCCGCCCGGGAGGCGGCCCCGTCCGTCCCGTCCGGCAGCGGCACCACCTGGAAGGCCGGGGCGTGCCGCTCGGCCGCCTCCCGCGCCCAGTCGCCCACGGCGGCGACGACGACCTCGACGTCCGGGTGCGGGCGGGCGGCCAGGGAGGCGAGGAGCCCGGTCAGGTGGTCCTGGGTGTCGGGCCCGTGGACGACGACACTGAGTTCGGGCATCTCGGTGGTCTCCTTCGTCCGCGGCGCTCCCCGGCATGCCTGTTCGGACATGGTGGCACCGAAGGGACGGAAGGGTTAAGCGGAACTGCGCCTCACGAGGGAACGGCGGTGGGCTCCGGGCCGGGTGCCGGGTCGGTCTTCGGGTCCGGTTTGGGGTCGGGCTTGGGCTCCGGGGCGGGCTTGGGGTCCGGCTTGGGTTTCGGGTCGGGCTTCGGCTTCGGCTTGGGCCGGGCCTTGTCCGGGCCGCCGGTGAACGCCTCGTACTCCTTGAGCACCTCGTCCGTCGGGCCGTCCATGCGCAGCTCGCCACGCTCCAGCCACAGCACCCGGTCGCAGGTGTCGCGGATGGACTTGTTGCTGTGGCTCACCAGGAACACCGTGCCCGCGTGCTTGCGCAGCTCGCGGATGCGGGCCTCGGAGCGCTTCTGGAAGGAGCGGTCACCGGTGGCGAGGGCCTCGTCGATGAGGAGGACGTCGTGGTCCTTGGCGGCGGCGATGGAGAAGCGCAGGCGGGCGGCCATGCCGGAGGAGTACGTGCGCATCGGGAGGGTGATGAAGTCGCCCTTCTCGTTGATGCCGGAGAAGTCGACGATCTCCTGGTAGCGCTCCTTGATCTGCTCCCGCGACATGCCCATCGCGAGGCCGCCGAGGTACACGTTGCGCTCGCCGGTCAGGTCGTTCATCAGGGCGGCGTTGACGCCCAGCAGGGACGGCTGGCCGTCGGTGTAGATCTTGCCGTTCTCCACCGGCAGCAGGCCGGCGACGGCCTTGAGCAGCGTCGACTTGCCGGAGCCGTTGGTGCCGATCAGGCCGATGGCCTCGCCCCGGTACGCCGCGAAGGACACGTTGCGCACGGCGTGCACCCGGCGGACGCCGGCCGCCTTCTCGGTCTGCTTGCGGCGGATGATCCGGTTGAGGGCGGCGGTGGCGCTGCCCCGTCCCGCGCCGGTGCCGTTGACCCGGTAGACGATGTCGACGCCGTCGGCGACGACGGTGGGAACGCGTTCGTCAGTGTGCTCAGCCACGGCCGTAGGTCTCCTCAGCCTTCCAGAAGTAGATGAAGCCGCCGATCCCGGCGAGCAGGGCCCAGCCCAGGGCGAGCAGCCACACGTGGGCGGGGAGCTGGCTCGCGTGGAAGGTGTCGATCAGGGCGAAGCGCATCAGGTCGATGTAGACGGCGGCGGGGTTGGCCTGGAGGAGCGGGCCGACCCAGGACGGCAGGTCGCCGTGTTTGTCGATGAGCTGGTCGATGCTCCACATCACGCCGGAGACGTACATCCAGGTGCGCAGCGCGAACGGCATCAGCTGGGCGATGTCGGGGATCTTGGAGCCCAGCCGCGCCATGATCATCGCCACGCCCGCGTTGAAGGTGAACTGGAGCACCAGGGCCGGGACCGCCAGCACCCAGGAGGGGGCCGGCGGCACACCGAAGGCCAGCAGGATGACGACCAGGGCGGCCATCGAGTACAGCAGCTGCTTGAGCTGCTGGAGGCAGAAGGAGACCGGCAGCGCGGCGCGCGGGAAGTGCAGGGCCCGCACCAGGCCGAGGTTGCCGGAGATCGCCTTGGTGCCCGACATGATCGAACTCTGCGTGAAGGTCCAGATGAACACGCCCGTGACCAGGAACGGGACGTAGTCCGGCACGCCCTTCTTGGTCTGCAGCAGCACGCCGAAGATGAGGAAGTACACCGCCGCGTTCAGCAGCGGCGTCATGACCTGCCAGACCTGGCCCAGTTTGGCCTGGCTGTACTGGGCGGTGAGCTTGGCGGTGGAGAAGGCGCCGATGAAGTGCCGGCGGGCCCACAGCTGACGCACGTAGTCGGGCAGGGAGGGGCGGGCTCCGCTGACCGTGAGGCCGTGCCGGGCGGCGAGGGCCGCGAGGTCTTCGGCGCCGGCCGGGGACGGGGCGGTCGGCGGGGGCGGTGTGTGGAGGACCTGGCTCACATCCGCTGCTTTCGCTCGGGGGGAGGGCTCGGGAGGGGCTCGGGGGCTCAGGGGACTCGGGGAGGGGGCGGGCCGTCGCGGTGCTACGTCGGGACGGGGCCGTATCGTCGCAACGGGAGACTAGGCCGAATTGACGTCGGAACGCAACCGTTTCGTCCTCACGCCCCTATGCTTGGGGCGTATGACGACCAACGCCGACGAGCCTCAGCCACGTCCGCGCCGCAGGCCCCCCGCCGGGGCCGCCGTACTGCGGGCGGACGTGACGGAGGCCATCCGGGCGGCCGTCTTCGAGGAACTGGCGGCCGTCGGGTACGCGCGGATGTCCATCGAGGGGATCGCGCGCCGCGCCGGGGTCGGCAAGACGGCGGTGTACCGGCGCTGGCGCTCCAAGCTGCACCTGGTGCTCGACATCGTCTCGGCCCTGGCCGTGCAGGGGCTGCCCGCGCCGGACACGGGCACGCTGGAGGGCGATCTGCGGCTGCTCTACGAGGTGACGTCCAGGGCGCTGCGGCACCCCGTCGCCTCCCAGGTCATCCCCGACCTCCAGGCGGAGGCGGCCCGCAACCCGGACATCGCCGAGGCCATGCGCAAGGCGCTGCGGGAGGGGCAGGACGGGGTCGCCAGCTCGATCCTGGCGGCGGCGCGGCGGCGCGGCGAGATCCGCGCGGGCTTCGACCACGACCTGGCGCTCGACCTGATCTCGGGGCCGCTGTACTGGCGGTCGGTGGTGATCAGGGGGCCGAAGCCGCCGAAGGGGTACCTGGCGGCACTGACCCGGGCCACGGCGGCGGCGCTGAGGGCGCTGTGACCGGGGTGCGGGCGGCGTGCGCAGGGGCCGGCCGCCGGACTCTCAGGTCCCGGTCACTCCGGTCACTCCGGTCACTCCGGTCACTTCGGTCACTTCGGTCGTCCCCGTAGCCCCGGTCACCCCGTCACCCCCGTCGTCCCGGCCACCCCGGCCGTCCCCGTAACCCCCGTCATCCCGGTCGTCCCGGTCGCCCCGTCCCTCCGGGCCGTCTCCGGGTGCCGTGCCACCCAGCCGGCCCACGCCGAGGTGATCATGTCCTGGACGTCGTGCTTGGCCTTCCAGCCCAGTTCGGCGGCGGCGCGGTCGGCCGAGGCGACGACGCTCGCCGGGTCGCCGGGGCGGCGCGGCCCGACCGTCGGGGGGAGGCCGTAGCCGGTGACCGCGTTGATCCGGTCGATCATCTCGCGGACGGAGACGCCCTCGCCCCGGCCGATGTTCAGGGTGAGGTCGCGGCCGGGGGACGCCTGGAGCGCGCGGGCCGCGGCCACGTGCGCCTCCGCCACGTCCGCCACGTGGATGTAGTCCCGTACGCAGGTGCCGTCCGGGGTGGCGTAGTCGGCGCCGAAGATGCGCGGGGGCGCGTGCTCCGTCAGCCGCTCGAAGACCATCGGGACGAGGTTGTGCACGCCGGTGTCCGCCAGTTCGGGGGCGCGGGCGCCCGCGACGTTGAAGTAGCGCAGCGACGCCGTCGACAGCCCCGTCGCGCGACCGGTCGCCCGGACCAGCCACTCGCCCGCGAGTTTGGTCTCGCCGTACGGCGACATGGGGACGCAGGGGGTCTGTTCGGTGACCAGGTCCACGTCGGGCGTCCCGTACACCGCCGCCGAGGAGGAGAAGACGAACGCGGACACGCCCGCCTCCGTCACCGCCTCCAGCAGGACGCGCAGCCCCTCGACGTTCTCCCGGTAGTAGTGCAGCGGACGCTCCACCGACTCGCCGACCTGCTTCTTCGCCGCCAGGTGGACCACGCCGGTGACCCGGTGGTCGGCCAAGGTGCGGCGGACCCGGCCGGCGTCCAGGACCGAGCCCTCGATCAGGGGCACGTCGGAGGGCAGCCGGGCGGCGACACCGGTCGACAGGTCGTCGTACACCACGGTCCGCTCGCCCGTCTCGGTCATCGCCCGCACGACGTGCGCCCCGATGTAGCCGGCGCCGCCGGTGATCAGCCAGGTCATGGTGGCCGTCTCCTCGTCAGTTGCCTGAATGGCAGTGGTCGCCTCTCCAGTGCTCGCCTCTCAGTGAAGCAGGCGCCGGAGCCTGCTGTGCACCACCGCCGCCACTCCCCGCGCTCCGGGCGCCACCCGCAGTGCCAGCGCGCCGGAGCGGGTGGCGTACGGCTGCACGAGCACGACGCCGTGCCGGGCGCTGGGCAGGGCGCGGCGGCGCAGGTGGCCACGCGGGTCCGCGCGGGCGTGCGCCGTCATCTCGCGGCTCGTGCCGTCCCGGAAGCGCACGCGCAGACGGAGGTCCCAGGTGCCGGGGCCGAGAGCGGTGCGGCCGGTGAGGTCGACGGTGGTCTCGGCCGGCCACACCGGGCCGTCGGCGGACGGCGCGCGGGCCCCGAACAGCACGGTCCTGCGTCCGCTCACCCGCCCGTCCTCCCGCCTGCGCCACTTCGTCTCGACGGTCTCCGGACCGGCCCGCGCGACCTGGCCGTACAGCTCGTGCAGACGGAGCCGCAGGACCGTGCGCGGGCGCAGTTCCGCGTCCACCGCCAGCGGCAGCAGCCGCACCGGGCGGGCGAGGAGGGGGTCCAGCGTGACCTGGGGGAGTTCCTCCGACCAGACGGGGAGGCCGTCGGCCCCCGTCGCGTACGGCGGGAGCAGCCGGGCCGGGCGGGCCGCCAGTTCCCGCAGGCGGGGCAGGTCGCGCGGCTCGGGGGAGGCGAGGATCACCCGGCCGATCAGGCGGCCCGGCGCGGTCGGCGAGCGGGTCCAGTCGGCGGCGTCGTACTCCGCGAGGTACGCCCGCGTGTGCGTCCACCACGCGCGCCGGTAGTGCGCGTCCCGCACCTCCAGCTCGCGGACGTACATCCGCAGCTCGTGGTCGAGGAACTTGGCGCGGGCCGCCCGCGCCAGCCGCTTCTGCCCGGCGGCGAGCAGGACGGCGTACGCCGCCCGGCACGCGTGCGTGCGGGCCCGCCAGTTGCTCACGTCGGCGCGGTCCAGGGAGATCGACAGCCGCTCGGCGGACCGGCGCACGTGCCAGACGTAGACCGGGTCGGGGACGAGCACGACGCGGGGGCCGGCGGCGAGGACGCGCGCGGTGAAGACGAAGTCCTCGTAGGGGAAGCGTCCGTCGGGGAAGCGGATGCCGTGCCGGCGGAGGAAGGCGGTGCGGTAGAGCTTGTTGACGCAGAGGGTGTCGTGGACCAGACGGGGGCGCCGGGCGGGGTGCGCGACCACGGTGCGCGTCGCGTACAGCGGCGCCTGCCACGGCACCTCGCGCCCCGAGGGCAGCTCCCGGCGCACGCACAGCCCGCCCGCCACCTCCGCGCGCTCCTCGACGGCCGCCGTCAGCAGCGCGTCCACCGCGCCCGGCGGCAGCACGTCGTCGCTGTCCAGGAACATCACGTACGGCGCGGTCACCGCGGCCAGTCCGGTGTTGCGCGGGGTGCCGCAGCCGCCGCTGTTGGCCGGGAGCCGGATCACCCGCAGCCGGGGTTCCGTCGCGGCGAGCCGGGCGAGCAGCTCCGCGCTGCCGTCGGCCGAGCAGTCGTCCACCGCGACGACCTCGCCGACCGCGGCGCCCTGCGCCAGCGCGGAGCGCACGGCGTCGGTCACATGGGCCGCGTCCTGGTACCCGATGACGACGACGCCGACCCGGTGGGCCGGGGGAGGGGGCGGGGGAGAGGGGCGTACGGGCATGTTCCAGTAAAACGCCCGTGGTGCCCCTCCGCCCGTCCGGCCGTCACGCGTCCCGCTCGTCCGGCTGTCCCACGTCTCGCTCGTCCCGCCGTCCGGCCGTCACGCGTCTCGCTCGTCCCGCCGTCCCGCGCCGTCGGCCGTGGCCCGGTCCAGGGCGGCCGTGAGGCGGTCCAGACGGGACCGCAGGTCCTGGATCTCGTCCAGGTCGAAGCCGGTGGCCGCGGCGATCCGGCGGGGCACCTCCAGGGCCCGCTCGCGCAGCGCCAGGCCCTCGCCGGTGGGGCGCACCCGCACCGAGCGCTCGTCCTGGGCGCTGCGCTCGCGCCGGACCAGGCCGGCCGCCTCCAGCCGCTTGAGCAGCGGCGACAGGGTGCCCGAGTCGAGTCTCAGGTGCTCGCCCAGCCGCTTCACCGGCAGCTCGCCGTGCTCCCAGAGCACCAGCATCACCAGGTACTGCGGATAGGTGAGCCCGAGGTCCTTGAGGATCGCCCGGTAGACGCCGCCGAAGGCGCGCGAGGCGGCGTTCAGCGAGAAGCAGATCTGCTGGTCGAGGCGGAGCCAGTCGGCGGGGGGCGCGGGCGTGGTCATGTCTCCAGGGTAACCGCGCGGCCCGATTTGGTTGTGCCCAATTTAATTGTGTGATTCACTGTTCGTCGCAAGGTTCGCCGGTTCGCAAGGATCACAAGGACACAAGCCCCGGACTTCCCTGGAGGGACGGTTCTCCATGAACCCGCTCTACACCGCCGTAGCCACCGCCACCCACGGCCGTGACGGCCGCGCCGTCAGCTCCGACGGCAAGCTGGACCTCGCGCTCGGCTTCCCGGTCGAGTTGGGCGGTGACGGCAAGGGCACCAACCCCGAGCAGCTCTTCGCCGCCGGCTACGCCGCCTGTTTCGGCAGCGCCCTCGGTACCGTGGGCCGCGCCGCCAAGGTCGACGTCACCGACGCCGCGGTGACCGCCGAGGTCGGCATCGGCAAGGAGGGCGAGGGCTTCGCGCTGGCCGTCACCCTGCGCGTGGAACTGCCCGACACCGTCGACGAGGAGACCGGCCGCAAGCTGGTCGAGCAGGCCCACCAGGTCTGCCCCTACTCCAACGCCACCCGCGGCAACATCCCGGTCGAGCTGGTCATCGAGTAACGCCTACCGGGTTCCCGGCCCCGGGGAGCCGACCCGCGCCAGCACCTCCCCCGTCCGCTCGCTCCACGCCACCACCACCGCCTCCTCGGGCACCGGCCGCCAGCGGGTCAGCAGCAGCCAGCGCACGCGGTAGCGGCGGACGACGGCGGCGCGCTCGGCGCGGGTCGAGTCCCGGTCCAGGTACCTCGCCACGTCCGCCTCGCGCCGCTCGCGCTCCCGTTCGTCCAGGGAGGGGTCCGGCCAGGCGGGCGCGGCGAGGTTCGGCCCGTACCCGGCGATGGCGTGTCCGGCGTAGTACCCGTCGGTGATCACCACCTCGCCGGGGCCGATGTGCCGGGCCGCCCAGCCGTACGCCGGCCAGCTCGGCGGCTGCGGGAAGCCGACCGGGACCAGCGCCCCCGCGTGGACGGTGAGGAAGCCGAGGGCGGTGCCGGCCGCCGCCGCCCACCCCAGGGCGCGGCGCGCGGCGCTCCACGGCCGGGGCGCCGCCAGCTCCACGGCGAGCGCGAACTGGAGCGGCACCAGGGTGAGGCCCAGGACGCGGCCGTAGGTGTAGTGGCCGCTGAACCAGCCGTACGCCACCACCAGGCAGTCCAGGGCGAACATCAGCACCAGCGGGTCCCGGGGCGAGCGGCGCCCGCGCCGCCACAGCGCGGGCAGCCCCACCGCCACGGCCAGCCAGAACTCCCCGGCGAGCTGCCCGTACAGCGTGCGGTGCACCGCGTCCACGCTGCCGTCACCGGCCAGCGCGAACACGTCGAAGTACGGCCACGCCGCGCCGGTCAGCGCGGCCGTCGCGCCGGTCAGCGCCCAACGGCCCAGCACCGGCCCCGCCCGGCGGCCCGGCTCCGGCCGGCGCCGCTGCCACCCCGCGACCAGGGCGACCGCGCCCAGCACCGCCGCCACCGACGTGATCGGGTGGACCAGCAGGACCAGTCCGTACAGCACGCCGAGGGCGGCGTACCCGGGCAGGCCGCGCAGGCCGGCGGGGCCGACCCAGCGCACCCGGCGGGTGTCCCGGGCCCGCGCCCCGGTCAGGGCCCAGGCCCAGAAGGTGAGCCCGATGGCGAAGGTGGAGGGGTAGCCGAGGTTGCCGGTCATGGACATCAGCCCGAGGTAGCCGCTCCACCAGGCGCGTTCGGTGCCCCACAGCAGCGTCATCGCCGACAGGGCCAGCACCGGCGCCCAGGGGCGGGGGGTCAGCGTCCGGACGAAGCGGTTGACGCCGGTCAGCAGCACCAGCAGGTTCAGCGGGCCGGCCAGCCGCACCACCTCCCAGCCGCCGAGCCCCGTGAGCCGGGCGAACGCGCCCTGCGCCAGCGCGTACGGCGAGTAGTACGCGCTGCCCGCGCCGGGCAGGTCGGCCATCGGGTGACGGGGACGGAGGAGGTCGGCCTGCAGGCGTTCCACCACCGCCGCGTGCTGACCGGCGTCGCAGCACAGCGGCACCCGCCAGTACGCCAGCGACACCACCAGCCAGAACAGGAGACCGGCCGCCTGACAGGGGGTGGGGCGCCAGACACGGCCGCCGCGCAGCGCCGTGGCGCCGTGCACGGCCCGCCGGACGTGGACTCCGGCGCTCACCGGAGGGACGGGGTGGGGAGCGTCTGGGGCATTTGCCGTATGTTCCCGTCCGGGTCAACGGCGTGAACCGACGTCACCGTATCGGGTGACGGTCGGTTGGTCGCGTGTGCCGCCCGTACCGGGTGACGGTCAGCCGGCCGTGCGTGCCGTCCGTATCGGGTGACGGTCGGCCGGCCGTGCGTGCCGTCCGTATCGGGTGACGGTCAGCCGGCCGCGTGCGCCGCCCGGTCGGCCTGGCCCTGCGCGGGGACCTGCGCCCGGCCGCGCACCACCGGCTCCAGCAGCAGCGGCAGCCCCACCACCGGCAGCAGCCAGGCCAGTACGATCAGCCGGCCGCCCCAGATGCCGATGTCCGGGTGCCCGGCCTGGGTGAGGACGCCGGTGGCCGCCGCCGCGATCAGGAACGGGCCGGACGCGGGCCGCCGCAGCGCGCCCCACGCACCCGCCGCCAGGGCGGTGACGAACAACGGCTCCCGCAGTTGCCGGCGCGACCACTCGGTCCAGAAGTTGCCCTGCAACTGGAGGAACTCCGGCCACGGGCGCTCCCGGTCGGGCCGGGTGAAGTGGTCGGCCAGCAGGTCCTGGAGGCTCTCCGACTCCGAGGGGTAGTGCAGGAGGCGGGCCAGCACGACGGTGGTGAGGGCGGCGTACAGGCCCAGGGCCGTCAGCCGTAGTACGCCCCGCCCCGGCGCCTCGCCCCGGCGCACCCGCCGGAGCGCGACCACCGCGCCCGCCACCGCCAGGCACCCGCCGAGGAACAGCGCCTGCGAGTGCTTCACGGTGAACAGCAGCGCCAGCGCCCCGGCGACCAGCCAGTACCCCCGCCGCTCCGGCCGCGCCCGCGTCACCAGCGCGCACCCCCACACCGCCGTCAGCGTCAGTGCCATCAGCAGCCCCTCCGTCATCGGCCGCATCGCCACCGCCCCGCACGGCAGCACGTAGTACAGCGCCTGGCCGGTCAGCGCGAGCGGCACCGGGAGGGCGAGGGCGCGCAGGACGAGGAAGACCAGCACCCCACCCGCCGCCGCGGCCAGCACGCTCGCCGTCCACACGCCCCAGGTCACGCCCAGCACGGTCACGAACGGCACCAGGAACGCCGGATAGCCGGGCCGCGCCTCGAAGATCCGCATGAAGCGCTCCGGCATGAACGGCGCCGTGCGCCCGCCGGTCTGCCCGGCCCGCAGCCGCCGCTCCACGTTCCGCCACTCCCGCTCCCGGCACTGGGCCGTCACCCGGGCGGTGGGGTCGGCCCGGTGGAAGCGGACCATGTGCACGCTCTGCGCCCGCTTCGCGCTCGACGCCCGGCTGGCGCAGTAGTGCTCGATGGCGCCCGCCGCCGCGCCCCGCTTGTCCGCGCCGGACAGGCTCAGGGCGTAGGAGAGGTAGTTCTTGGTGTCGGGGGTGTCCCGGCCGGTGACGTTGGCGAGCTGGAGGAGGGCGAAGACCGCCGCCAGCAGCAGCACCCGCGTACGTACCCCGGTACGCCGCCTCACGAGGGGGTCAGCAGGTCGCGGCCGGACGGCACCGCGCGGGCCCCGGGCACGGCGGCCGGCCCCGGCCCCGGCTCCGGCTCCGGCTCGCCCAGCATCAGCGTGCGCACCACCCGCTCGGCGGCCCGCCCGTCGTCGAACGCGCAGAACCGCGCCCGGAACGCCGCCCTCAGCCGCGCCGCCTCCTCGTCCCGCCAGGTCCCCGACGCCAGCAGCCACGCCAGCTCCCGGTAGGAGCGGGAGACGTGGCCCGGCGGCTCGGCGGTGATGTCGAAGTACAGGCCGCGGCTGGCCGCGTACGCGGCCAGGTCGTCGGCGTGGACCACGACCGGCCGGTCCAGGTTGACGTAGTCGAACATCAGGGCGGAGTAGTCGGTGACCAGGAGGTCGGCGGCGAGCAGGACGTCCTCGACGTGCGGTTCGTCGGTGGCGTCGACCAGCACGCCCCGCCGGTGCAGGTCGGCCAGGCCCAGGCCGCGCGCGGGGCCGGTGGCCAGGGACGGGTGCAGCCGGACCACCAGGGTGTGTCCCGGGCCGAGGTCGGCGGCGAGCCGGGCCGGGTCGATCCGGTCCACGTGCCCGCCGCGCCGGTAGTCGCGGCGGGTCGGCGCGTACAGCACGACCGTGTGCCCGGCGGGGATGCCGTGCCGCAGCCGGAACCCGGCCCCGGCCGCCTCGTCGCCGCGCGCCCGCACCAGCACGTCGTTGCGGGGGCTGCCGGTGCGCGCCGAGGCGAAGTGGCAGGGGTAGGCCCGCTCCCAGACCAGCTCCGAGTGCAGGTTGGCGACCAGGCTGTGGTCCCAGCGGTCGGCGCGGCGCAGCATCTGCGGCACGTCGAGCCCGTGCCGGGCGCCGGGCTTGCCGAGCAGGTCGGCGCCCATGTACTTCAGCGGAGTGCCCTGGTGGGTGTGGATGTGGACGGTGCCGGGACGCTTGGGCACGGCGCCCGGCCAGTTGACGTTGTTGACGAAGAACGTGGCCCGTCCGGTCACCCGGCGCCAGGCCGCGCTGCCGAGGATCACGTGCTCGGTGCCGGGCGGCAGCGACGGCACCAGCTCCTCGTCCCGCAGCACCCACACCCCGCGCAGGTGCGGGGCGACGCGGCGGGCCTCGTGGTAGATCGCCGCGGGGTCGCCGAGGACGCCCCGGTGCGAGAAGGCCGAGTACACGACGAGGTCCGGGTCGAGGGGGAGCCGGGTGCGCAGCGCGGACCCGGCCCGGTGCAGACGCGCCGTCGCCGCCGTACGGGCCCGCCCGGCCCGTCGCGCCAGCGCCCGCCCGGCCCGCGCGCCCTGGGTGCGCGCCGCGTACGCCGCGTAGCCGCCCTCCAGGACCCGCAGCTCCGCCGGGACGCGCCCCCCCTCGGGCCGGTGGGCGCGGAACAGCGCGGCCGTGCGGCGGAAGAACTCGGCCCGGTCACACGGGGGCAGCCGGTCCGGCTTGGCCAGGATGTCCAGACAGTGCTCACCCATCTTGGCGTGCAGGAACGACCGCCAGCGGGCCAGTTCCGGGCGGGCGTCGACGAACGCGAACACCCGCTCGTACTGGGCGTGGACGTCGAAGTGCTTGCGGCTGGTGGTGGACAGGATGCTGCCCCGGCGGCGCTGCCGGTAGTACAGGCAGATCCGGTCCAGCGTCGCGATCCGCCCGGCGCTCAGCAGCACCGGGAAGGTCCAGGGCGTGTCCTCGTAGTAGCCGGGCGGGAAGGCGAAGCCCCCCTGTTCGACGAAGGAGCGCCGGTAGGCCTTGTTCCACACCACCATCAGCAGGTCGAGGATCTCCGGGCGTTCGGCGGCGGTGAAGACGCCGTCGGCGGCCTCCGTCAGGACGTGGGCGAGGACGTTGCGGCGCGTGCCGCCCCACCAGTACGCGCGGGCGTAGTCGAAGACCAGCACGTCCGGGTCGCCGGTCTCGGCCAGCCGGTCGGCCAGCGCGCGCAGCGCGCCCGGGGTGAGGGTGTCGTCGCTGTCGAGGAAGAGGAGGTAGTCGCCGGTGGCGTGCGGCAGCCCGGCGTTGCGGGCCGGGCCCAGGCCCACGTTCTCCGGCAGGTGCAGCACCCGCACCCGGTCGTCGCGGGCCGCGTACGCGTCCAGGATCGCGCCGCAGCCGTCCGGGGAGCGGTCGTCCACGGCGATCACCTCGATGTCCCGGTACGACTGCTCCAGGACCGAGTCGAGACACTCGCGCAGGAAGCCCTGCACCTTGAAGCAGGGGATGATGACGCTGAAGCGGGGCACGTCGGCTCCTTACGAGAGGGGCGTGAGGGAGGCCGCGGTGGAGGCCGCAGGGGCGGGGGCGGGCGTGGCGGCGGGCGCCGGCGTACGCGCCGCGAGCGGGGTGACCGGCGGGAGCGCCTCCGGCGGCTCGCCCAGGAACACCCGGCGCACCACCCGCTCGGCGGCCCGGCCGTCGTCGAACTCGCAGAACCGCTCCCGGAAGGCGGCCCGCAGCGCGGCCGACCCGGCGTCCGCCCAGGTGCCGTCGCGGAAGATCCGGGCCAGTTCCTCCGGGGTCCGGGCGACCGGCCCGGGCGGCTCGGCCAGCAGGTCGAAGTAGACGCCGCGGGTCTCTTGGTAGACCTCCCAGTCGTCGGCGTGGATGACGATCGGGCGGTCGAGGTTGGCGTAGTCGAACATGATCGACGAGTAGTCGGTGACCAGCGCGTCGGCGGCCAGGCAGACGTCCTCGGCGCTGCGGTGCGCGGTGACGTCGATGATCCGGCCGCCGCCGCCGAGCGCCCCGCCCCGGTCGTAGAAGTAGTGGGCGCGCAGCAGCACCACCACGTCCTCGCCGGCCGCCTCGCAGAACGCCGCCAGGTCCAGGCCGCCGGCGCCGAACCCGGTCTCCCAGTCGCGGTGGGTGGGGGCGTACAGCACGGCCGTCGCCCCTTGGGGGACGCCCAGCTCCGCGCGGACGCGCGCCACGTCGTCGGCGGTCGCCGCGTAGAAGACGTCGTTGCGCGGATAGCCGTACTCCAACTGCTCGTAGGAGCCGGGGAAGGCGCGCTCCCACGTCTGGGTGGAGTGGCGGTTGGCGCAGAGGTTGTAGTCCCAGCGGTCCACCCGGCCCAGCAGCTTGCCGAAGCTGCCGGTGGCCGCGGCCACCACCGGGTACGTCGACTGGTCGACGCCCATCTTCTTCAACGGGGTGCCGTGCTGGGTCTGGAGGTGGACGCTGCCGGGGCGCTTGACCACGCCCTCCGCGAAGTTGGCGTTGTTGACCAGGTACTTCGCCCGCGCCAGCACCTCCCAGCAGCGCCGGCTGCCGATCACCGCGTGCTCGACGTCCGGCGGCAGGGTGTGCTCCTGGCCGGCCTCCACCAGGAACACCGAGCGGATGTGCGGGGCGAGTTCGCGGGCCTTGGCGTGGATCGCGGCCGGGTTGCAGGTGTAGCCGCGGCCCCAGTACGCGCAGTAGACGGCGAGGTTCGCGTCGAGCGGGCGGAGCAGGTGGGCGCGGTACAGCAGGCGGGTGCGCAGACCACGCGGGCGGGGGAGCGCGCCCCGCGCCGCCGCCAGCGCCCGGTTGGCGCCGCGCAGCGCGCGGAACACCGTGTACGCCCCTCGGGCCAGCAGCCGGTGCTGCACCCCGAGGCTGCCGCCGGGCGCCCGGAAACCGGCCGGGCGGTGGACGGCGTACAGCGCGCTCGCCCGGCGGAAGAAGGCGGCCCGCCCGGCCGGCAGCCGGCGCGGGTGGGCGGCCGTCTTCAGGACCGCCGCGAACAACTGCTCGAACAGCGCGGTCCGCCGTACGTCGGACAGGCCCAGCCCGGCGGCCCGGAGGAGCACCCGTTCCACCTGGTCGAGCAGTTCGGCGTGGTGCTCGCCGGGCCGGTTGAGCCGACTGCCCTGGCGCCGCACCAGGTGCCGTACGAGGACAGAGCGCAGGACCGCCATCCGCTCGGCCTCCGCGGCCACCCGGCCGCCGAAGCCCACGTCGGTGAAGTACCCGTCGGGGAAGGTGATCCGGTGCTCGGTGAGGAAGGCGCGGCGGTAGGCGGCGCTCCACGCCGGGAGCTGGACGCCGGTCAGCCGGGGCGCGGCGTCGGGGGCGAAGGCGCCGTCGGGCGCGGTGGCCAGCAGCGGGGCGGCCGGGTTGGACGGTTCGCCCTCCCACCAGGGGGTGCGCTCGTGCTCGAAGTAGAGGACGTCGACGTCGCCGGTCACGGCCAGCCGGGCGTCGAGCGCCGCGAGCGCACCGGGTACGAGGGCGTCGTCGCCGTCGAGGAACAGCAGGTACGCGCCGGTCGCCGCCCGCGCGCCGGTGTTGCGCGCCCCGGCCAGGCCGTCCGCCGGCGGGGAGTGCACGGGCGCCACCCGGGAGTCCCGCCCGGCGAGGGCGGCGGCCACGTCGGCCGCGGAGCAGTCCGGTGTGCGGCACACCGGGATCAGCTCGAAGTCGCCGAAGGACTGGGCGAGCACCGAGTCCAGGGCCTGGGACAGCCGTCCCGCGACCCCGTGGGACGGGACGATGATGCTGAAGCGCGGCATGCTGCTCTCTCCGTCGTCTCGCAGTGCTGCTGCGTGCTGCGTGCTGCTGCTGCGTGCTGCTGGTGCGTTGCTGTGTCGTTGTGCGCTGCTGGTGCGTTGCTGCGCTGCTGCGTGCTGTGCGCCGCTGATGCGTCGCTGTGCTGCTGTGCTGTCTTCGCTGTCTTCGCTCTCTTCGCTGTTTCGTGCCGCTCTCCGGTGTGCCGCCGCTCCGGTGCCGCCGCCGGGCCCGGCTGCCGCCACCGCCGCCGCGGTGACCGGGCCGCCCCGTCGGCCGCCGCACGGGCGGCCGGGGCGGAGCGGGCCGGGACGGACTGCGGGGCATACGGACTCCCGGGGGAGGGGCGGTCGGCGGCGGTCACCGGCGTGCGAGGGCGTGCGGTGGCGGTCAGAGGCGCTCGGAGAGGGGCGGGCGCGGCCGGAGCGCGCCGGAGGCGGCGGCGTCACCGGGACCGGCCGGACCCGGCAGGGCGACCAGGGGCGTGCGCGGGGACGCGGCGGGCGCGGGGCGCCGGACGCCGAGCGGCGCCACCGGCAGCGGCGTGCGCTCCCCGAGCACGATCCGGCGTACGGCGCGTTCGGCGGCGTGGCCGTCGTCCCAGGGGCAGAACCGCTCGCGGAACGCCGACCGCAGCCGGGCGGCGCGCGCTCCGCACCAGTGCCCGGTGGCGAAGACGTCGATCAGCTCGTCCTCGTCGCGGGCGGTCACGCCCGGCGGGACGGCGTGGAGGTCGAGGTAGAGGCCGCGGGCCGCCTCGTACGCCTGGAGGTCCTCGGTGTGCAGCACGATCGGCCGGTCCAGGACCGCGTAGTCGACCATCAGCGGCGCGTAGTCGGTGACCAGGACGTCCGAGGCCAGGCAGAGCGAGGGCAGCCGGGGGTGGGCGGTGACGTCGATGACCCCGGGGACGCGCGGGACCGGGGGCGGGGCGTCCCCGGCGCCCGGCCCGGCCTCGCCCCGGGCCAGCACCACGAAGCGCGGGCCGAGGCGGCGTACCAGGCGCTCCAGGTCGAGGGGGAGGCGCTGGGTGCGCCGGTGGTCGCGGCGGGCCGGCGCGTACAGGATCGCGACCGCGTCCTCGGGGACGCCGAGCACGTCCCGCAGCCGGGCCACGTCCGCGGCCGTCGCCCGGTGGAAGACGTCGGTACGGGGCTGGCCGCACTCCACGACCGTGTAGGTGCCGGGGTGGACGCGCTGCCAGGTCAGGGTGGAGTGGCGGTTGGCGGACAGCACGTGGTCCCAGCGGTCGACGTCACGCAGCAGTGCCGCGAAGTCGGTGCCGTGGGCGGCGGCCGGGCGCTCTTGGCGGTCCAGCCCCTCGTGGCCCAGCGGGGTGCCGGCCTGCGTCTGGACCAGGACCTGACCCCGGCGCTTGACCAGCCGGGGGTCGAAGGGGGCGTTGTGCACCAGGTACTTGGCGCGGGCCAGCTGGGTGAGGTGGCGGGCGGTGCCGGGGGAGACGCGGCGCGGTCCGGGCGGCACCGTGTGGTGGAGCGCGGGGGCGGCCACCCAGGCCGTGCGGATGTGCGGCACGACGGACCGGAAGGCCTCCTCCAGCGCCCCCGGGTTGCAGCCGTAACCGCCGTAGCCGCCGTGTGCCTGCCCGGCGTGCCCGGCGTGCGCGGCGAAGAGCGCGCGGTCGGCGCGCAGCGGGAGCAGGCGCTGGGTCCGGTAGTGCAGGCGCAGGGCGCCGGAGCGCGCGGCGCGCAGGGCCCCGACGGCGAACCGGAGGACGCGGCGGCATCCGGCCGAGGCCCGCCGCAACGCCCGGTAGGTGCGGTGCAGACCCAGCCGCAGCAGACCGTGCCGCAGCCGGGCGGACAGCGGGGCGGGGGCGCCCCGGACGTGGTAGCGGCGCAGATGGGCGCGGGCCCGGCGCAGGAACTCGGCGCGCGCGCCCCGTGGCAGGCGGTCGCGCCGGGAGAACACCACCACCAGGTGGTCGGCCATCCGGCGGAACAGCACCGGCCGCCAGCGCGCCAGCTCCGGGTCGCTCTCCAGGAGCGCGAAGACCCGGTCGTACTGGGCGAAGACGTCGAGGTGGCGTTCGCTGGGCGTGGTCAGGATGGAGCCCCGGCGGCGCTGGCGGTAGTGCACGCAGACCAGGTCCAGGGTCGCGATCGACTCCGCCCGCATCAGCACCGGGTACGTCCACGGGGTGTCCTCGTACAGGCCCGGCGGGAAGGAGAGGCCGGCGCGTTCGACGAACTCCCGGCGGCAGGTCTTGTTCCACGCCACCATCAGCAGGTTCAGCAGGCCGGGGCGGTCGGTCAGCCGGAACGGGGCCGGGCCGTCCTCGGCGAGTCGGGCGGCGCCCTGGTTGCGGACGGTCTCGCCGGTCCAGTACGCGCGCGCGTAGTCGTAGACGAGGACGTCCGGGTCGCCGGTCTCCTCCAGCCGGTTCGCGATCGCCCGCAGGGCGCCCGGGACGAGGGTGTCGTCGCCGTCGAGGAAGACCAGGTAGTCGCCGGTGGCCCGGGCCATCCCGGCGTTGCGGGCCGGGCCCAGGCCCTGGTTGCCGGGCAGGTGGACGGGTCTGACCCGCGGGTCGCGGGCGGCGAACTCGTCGATGATGTCGCCGCAGGCGTCCGGTGAGGCGTCGTCGACCGCGATCAGTTCGAGGTCCGGGAAGGACTGGGAGAGCACCGACTCCAGACATGCGTGCAGATACGCCTGCACCTGGTGTGCGGGGACGATGACACTGAACCTGGGCACGGGACATCCATGGGTCGGCGCGGGCGTTCGGCCCGGGAACGGCCGGTGGCGTGGCCTGGTTACGCCGCCTGCGGCATTCGGGGGACCCCGGACGCGCACACGACCGGGGGCGGACCGCGACCGGCCCGCCCCCGACGACCGCCGCCGGCCGGCTACTTGACCGCCCCGGCCATCACCCCGGACACGAACTGCCGCTGGAACGCGAAGAACACGACCAACGGGACCACCATCGAGATGAACGCGCCGGGCGCCAGCACGTCGACGTTGTTGCCGAACTGCCGTACCTGCGTCTGCAGCGCGACCGTGATCGGCTGGTTCCCCGAGTCGGTGAAGATCAGCGCGACCAGCATGTCGTTCCACACCCACAGGAACTGGAAGATGCCCAGGCTCGCGATCGCGGGCCCGCCCAGCGGCATCACCACCCGGGTGAACAGCCGCAGTTCACCCGCCCCGTCGAGCCGGGCCGCCTCCAGCAGCTCCCGGGGGATCTCGGCGAAGAAGTTCCGCAGCAGGAACACCGCGAACGGCAGCCCGAAGCCGACGTGGAACAGGACGACACCGAGCAGCGAGCCGAACAGCCCGACACTGCCGAAGAGTTCGGCGATCGGGATCAGCGCCACCTGCACCGGCACCACCAGCAGCCCGACCACGCCGAGGAACCACCAGTCGCGCCCCGGGAACTCCATCCACGCGAACGCGTACCCCGCCAGCGAACCGATGACGACGACCAGGACCGTCGCCGGCACCGTGATCAGCACGGTGTTGACCAGCGAGTCGGTGATGTCGCCGTTGGCCAGCAGGTCGGAGTAGGCGGAGAAGGTGAGCCGCGACGGCTCGCCGAGCACCTTCCACCAGCCCTCGGCCGCCATGTCCTCGGGACTGCGCAGCGAGGACAGCAGCAGCCCGATCGTCGGCACCAGCCAGAACAGGCCCACGACGATCAGGGCCACCCGCACCAGACCGCCGCTGACGCCCCCGGCGAGCCGGGAACCCAGCGACCGCCGGGGTTTCGCGAAGGACTCCGCGCTCATCGCCGCACCTCCCGCCGCAGCCGCCGCACGTTGAACCACATCACCGGGATGACGAGCAGCAGCAGGAAGACCGAGATCGCGCTCGCGATGCCCGGCTGGTCCTCGGAGAAGCCCTTGCGGTACAGCTCCAGCGCGAGGACGTTGGCGTCGTCCTGCGACGATCCGGGCGCGATGATGAAGACCAGGTCGAAGATCTTCAGCACGTTGATCATCAGGGTGACGGTGACGACGGCGAGGACCGGCGCCAGCATCGGCACCGTGATCCGGCGGAACACCTGCCACTCGTTGGCCCCGTCCACCCGCGCCGCCTCCAGCAGCTCCCGCGGCACCCCCGCCAGTCCCGCCGCGATCAGCACCATCGCGAACCCGGCCCACATCCACACGTACGAGCCGATGACGGCCGGGGTGACCAGGGACGGGCCGAGCCAGTCCAGGCCGTTGTACGGCTCCTTGAAGTTGTCGGCGGGCAGCCGCAGCAGCGCCCCGTCGGCGGCGGCGGGCAGGGTGAAGGTGCCGTCGTCGGCGGCGGTCGTGGACGCCACGACCTCGCCGTCCTTCACCGCCTCGATCCTCATCCCGGCGTAGCCCAGTTCGCCGCCGTCGACGCCGCCCAGGGTGCCGACGCCCTTGCCGCGGGTGAAGTCCTGCCAGGTGGTGCCGGTGACCTTCCCCGGCTCGGCCTTCGGCGGCGCCGCCTTCCCGGCGTCGTCCGGCAGCTGGTCGGGGGCGACCCCGACCAGCGGCAGCGCGACCGGCGTACCGGCCCGGACGGCCTCCTTGGTGACGAACGCGCCGCCGCCCGCCGCCTTGAGCGGCGACTCGCGGCCCGGGTGCGCCTTCGGGAACGCCGACGCCTGCGCGAAGGTGTCGTGCACCCCGACCCACACCGCGTTGGCGACGCCCTTCTCCGGGTCCTGGTCGTACACCAGCCGGAAGATGATGCCCGCGGCGAGCATCGAGATGGCCATCGGCATGAAGACGACCAGCTTGAAAGCCGTGCCCCAGCGCACCCGTTCGGTCAGGACGGCGAAGACCAGCCCGAGCGCGGTGGCCACGGTGGGCGCGAACACCACCCAGATGACGTTGTTCTTCAGCGCGGTCCGGATGCCGTCGTCGGTGAACAGCGCCCGGTAGTTGTCGAATCCGGCGAAGCCGTCCCCGGACTGGTCGTAGAAGGAACGGATGACCGAGTACCCGATCGGGTAGACCACGAGCGCGCCGAGCAGCACCAGGGCGGGCAGCAGGAACAGCACCGCCACGGCCCTGCGCGTACCGGTCACGCTCTTGCGCGAGGTGGGGGCGGCGGGGCCCGGCGGGGCCCCCGCCGCCGCGGTCGACGCCATCGCGTCAGTCCCCGTAGGCGGCCGCCGCGTCCGCCTCCAGCTTCCGCTGGGTGCCGGCGACGTCCTTCGGGTCGCTCAGGAAGTCCTGGAGCGCCTTCCACTCGCCCTTGCCGGGCGTGCCGCCGAACGCCTGCGGGGCCTGGTCGGACATGTCGAAGCGGAAGTCGTCACCGGCCGCGATCAGCGCCTCGGCCATCTTGCGCTGCACGTCGTTGGGGTAGGCCGCCGCCTCCACGTTCTTGTTCGGCGAGAGGTAACCGCCCAGCTTCGCCTGGACCGTCGCCGCGTCCGGCGATGCCAGGAAGGTGGCCAGGGCCTGCGCCGCCTTCGAGTCCTCCAGGATCACGGCCGCGTCGCCGCCGGAGACCACGGGCGCGCTGTCGCCCACGGCCGGGAACGGGAACACCTTGGCGTCGGTGCCGACCTCCGCCTTGGTCTGCACGATGTTGACCTGCGCGAAGTCGCCCTCGTAGACCATGCCGGCCTTGGGCTGGTCCCCGCCGGTGAAGGTCTGGGTCACGGAGGCGGGGAAGTCCGTCTGGAGCGCGCCGCCCGCGACGTAGTCCTTCTTCCCCCAGATTTCGGCGAGGGTGGTCAGCGCCTCCTTCACCGACGGGTCCGTCCACTTGATCTCGTGCCGCGCGAGCTGGTCGTACTTCTCCGGTCCGGCCTGCGAGAGGTAGACGTTCTCGAACCAGTCGGTGAGCGTCCAGCCCTCGGCGCCGCCGACGGAGAACGGGGTGACCCCGGAGTCGTAGACCGTCTGCGCGGTGGTGAGCAGTTCGTCCCAGGTCTTGGGCTCGGCCGCGCCCGCGTTCTCGAAGACCTGCGCGTTGTACCAGATCAGGGACTTGTTGGCGGCCTTGTAGTAGACGCCGTACTGCTTGCCGTCGACCTTGCCGATGTCCTGCCAGCCCTGGGAGTAGTTCTCCGCCAGCTCCTTGCCCGCCTCGGCGCCCAGCGGTTTGGCCCAGCCCTTGTCGACGGCCTGCTCGATGGCTCCGGGCTGCGGCAGCATCGCGATGTCCGGCGGGGCGCCGCCCGCGATCTTCGACCCGAGGAAGTTGATGATCGGGTCCTGGGCGGGCACGAAGGTCACCTTGGCGCCGGTGCGTTTCTCGAACTCCGCCAGGACCTGCTTGAAGTTCTTCTGCTCGTCCCCGGTCCAGACCGCGGCGACCTCCAGGGTCTCGCCGTCCAGCTCGGGGAGGGTGACGGTGGCCGCCGTCTCCTCGGGGTTCTTGTCCGCGCCGCCCCCGTCCTCGTCGTCGTCGCCCCCGCACGCGGTGAGCGAGAAGGCGAGGGCTCCCGCGACGACGGCCGCGGCGGCTCGTGCGGTTCTGCGGGTCCGTGTCCGTGTCCCGATGGTGCTGGTGGTGCTGCTCGTGCGCATCACTGCCCCGTTCTTCGTTCCTCGTCGAACGCCGTGCGCTGTCCCGTGCGCTCTGGTGTACGCCAGGGGGGTGAGGGCGGCAAGAGCGCGTCCCGCGCCGGGCGGGAGATCGTGACCGCGTCGTGACGGTCCGGCCCGCTCCCGCGCGGACAGGCCGGCCCCGGGGCCGGCGGGGGCCGCGGCGGGAGCGGGCCGTCCGGGGCCGGTCGGGGCTACGGCGGGAGCGGGCCGTCCGGAGCCGGTCGGGGCGCGGCGGGAGTGGGCCGTCCGGGGCCGGTCGGGGCTACGGCGGGAGCGGGCCGTCCGGGGCCGGTCGGGGCGCGGCGGGAGTGGGCCGTCCGGGGCCGGTCGGGGCTACGGCGGGAGCGGGCCGTCCGGAGCCGGTCGGGGCGCGGCGGGAGCGGGCCGGCGGGAGCGCGGCGGGACCGGACCGTCCGGGGCGCGGCGGGACCGGGCCGGCGGGAGCGCGGCGGGACCGGACCGTCCGGGGCGCGGCGGGACCGGGCCGGCGGGGCTACAGCAACGACGGCACCTGCGCCGCCGACACCTCCCGGGCCGCCCGTTCCAGCGCGCTGGCCAGGAGGGCCAGGTCGGTCGGGCCGTTGCCCAGTTCGCGGACGGGGCGGCGGGCCGGGGGGTCGCCCATGCGGTGCCAGTCCAGGGGGACGACCGTGGGGCGCAGGGTCGCCGTGCGGGGGATGCGGCCGGTGACCCGGCCGCCCTGGAAGGCGACGGTAGGGCCGTCCGGGCACGTCAGAAGGCCGCGTCCGGGGGCCGGTTCGTCCGGGCCGGGGACGGGGGCGTCGAGGGTCACCCGGAGCGTGGCCCGCAGGGCCGGTTCCGTCTGGGCCGTACGGCCGCCGGGGCCGGTCGCGGTCACCAGGTGGACGCCGAGCCGCTCACCCTCCCGCGCGACCGCCTCCAGCGCCCGCATCACCGACCCCGCCGCGGGCCGGCCGGGCGACCCCAGCGCCGGGGTGACCAGCGCGTCCAGGTCGTCGACGACCACGACCAGGCGGGGCAGCGGCGGCGCGGGCTCCGCCTGCTGGCGGGGCGCGGCCGGACGCAGCCGGATCGTCGTGCTGGGCGGGGTGTCGAGGTCGGCGGCGCCCGCGCCGGCCGTGCCCGTGCTCCGGGACACGGCCGTCCGCTGGGCGACCATCCGGCCCGGCGTCCCGCGGCCGGTGTGCCACTCCGTGAAGTGGGACCGGCCGAGCAGCTCCGCGCGCCGCTTCAGCTCCGCGCTCAGGGACTGGGCGAACTCCCGCATGCGTATGGGGTCGTTGGCCGTGAGGTGGGTGGTCACGTGGGGGACGTCCGTGCACACCCGCAGGCCCTCGCCGGGCCGGCCGCCGGGGCCGCCGTCACCGCCCCCGCCCGTGCCGTCCCGGCCGTCCATCAGCACGATGCCGAGGCGGTCGGGGCGCTCGGCGGAGGCCAGCGAGGCCACCAGCGCCCGCAGCAGCTCCGTACGGCCGCTGCCGGGCGGGCCCTCGATCAGCAGGTGCGGTCCGTCGGCCGCGAGGTCCACGCCGACCGGGCCGCGCGGTCCGGCGCCCAGCACGCCGTGCGCCCGGCCGCCCAGGGCCCGGGGGTCGTCGGCCGCGTCCGCCCAGCGGGCCATCAGGGACGCCGGGGTGGCGCGGGCGAGACCCAGCTCGTCGAGGAGGCGGGCGGCCCGGGGGAGCGGCGCCGACACGCGCGCGTGCCGCTCGCCGGAGCAGCTCTCGGGACGGAGCGGGGCCAGGGCGCGTGCGAACCGCTCCGCCCACGGCAGGGAGACCGCGTCCACGGTGGCGAGGGTGCCGTGGCCCACCGGACCGGCCGGGGCCGCGCCCTCGGGCGCGACGCGCAGCAGCCGCAGGGTCGTCGCGACGTCCCCGCTGAGCAGCGCGACGGCCCCGCAGCGCCGGAACACCGGCGACACCGCGCAGGCCGCCTCGTAGGTCTCCGCCACCGGGGAGGAGGGGGAGGCGGCGGGCGTCTCCGCCAGGCACACCACATGGATGCCGGCCCGCGGTCCCTCCAGGGCGAGCCGCGCCACCGCCTCGTGCACGTCCGCGCTGGGGAGGCCGCCGTCCACGACGACCACGGTGAACGGGCCGGGGACACCGGTGGCCGGGGCCTCGCCGTCGTCCGGGTGGGCCCAGGCGGGGCGCCGGTCCGCGCCGGGCGCGGTGTGCGGGGCGTGGGCCGCCGGGCGGGCGCCGGTCCGGGGGCCCGTCAGGTGGTCCTCCAGGCGGCGCACCAGCTCCTGGGCGCGGGCCGCGGCCTGGTCGTGGTCGAGGGCGAGCAGGAGGCGGCAGTCCTGGCCGTGGCCCGGACGCAGGTGGGGCAGCCAGCCCAGCCAGGACCACTCCGCGGTGCGCCGGGGCAGCGGACGGGCGCGGTCCGCGCTGATCAGGACGATCTCCAGCGCGTCGGGGGAGTGCAGCGCGGCGAGCTGGGCCAGCACCGCGCGGGCGAGTCCGGCCAGCCGCTCGCGCGGCCCGGCCAGCCCGAGCGCCCCGGCCTCGCGCAGCCCGGCGGTCACCGGCACCGCGGGCAGCGGGGCCGCGCCGCCGGGGGCCACCCGGTCGGCGGTGCCGAGCCGCACGGTGAGCGCCTCCGGGTGCCCCGGCCCGCGCTCCCACAGCCGGGGGCCCGGTCCCAGCGCCGTCAGCAGCAGGGCGGCGGGGTCCGGCCAGGTCTCCGGGGCGGGGGCGGGGGCGGGTGACGGTACGGCGGTCAGGCCGGCCGGCGGTGCGTCGTACGGGCCGGTGCCGGCCGCCGCCGGCTCACCGCGTCCGCCGGTCAGCCGCCGCGCCCAGGCGGTGAGTCCGCCGCGCCGCCGCATGCCCGGCGGTACGTCGGTGCCGCGCAGCGGCGTCCCCTTGCGGCCGCCGCTGCCGGCCTCGCCCCCGGAAGGGGCGCTGCCAGGGGCTTCCCCGTGGGCGACGCCGGAGCCGCCGGACCGCGGCGCGGGCGGGGCCGGGGCATCGTCGGCGTGACCCCCGGCGCGGGGGGTGTCGTCGGCGTGGCTCCCGGCGCGGGGGGCGCCGCCGGGCTCCGGGAGCAGGGGCCCGGCGGCCCGGCGGTCCGGCCCCCGTTCCCGGTGTCCGGGTCCGTCGGCGCCCGTCGTGCCGCGCGTGTCACGCGTGTCACGCGTGCCGTGCGCGTACCCGGTGTCGTGGCCGGGGGCCGCCGTACCGCCGTCCCCGCGCGGGTCCACCGCGTCCGCCACGCGCGCGTGGGCCGCCGGCCGCTCACCGGCCACGGGGCCACGGGTCACGGGGGCGTCGGTCGCGGAGCCACGGGCCGCGGTGCCGCGGGTCGCGCCGCTGTCGGTCACGGCGCCGCGGCTCGCCTCGCTGTCGGTCATGGTGCCGTCGGTCACGGTGCCGCGCGTCGCGCCGCCACCGGCCCCCGCGCCGCCGCCGGTCGCGGCCGTGCCGGTGACCGTCGCGTACCCGCCGCCGGGAGCCGGCCGGGTACTGCCGGAAGCGCCAGGAGCCGCGCCACCCCCGGCCGCCGCGCCGCCCCCGCCCGCCCGTCCGACCGGCACCCGCACGCACCCCTCCCCGTCGGGCGCCGTCTCCACCCGGGCCGCCGCCACCGGCGCGGGCGCCAGCCGCAGGGCCGACTCGCCGATCCGCAGCAGCGCGCCCGTCGGGAAGCGCACCGCGCGGTCGCCCACGCGCGTGCCGTCCAGGGTGGTGCCGTTGGTGGAGCCGAGGTCGGCGACCGCGACCCGGCCGTCGGCCGCGACGGTCACCGCGCAGTGGGTCCGGGAGACGTCCGGGTCGTCGAGCGCCACGTCGGCGTCGGCGGAGCGCCCGATGCGGATCTGCCCGCCGTGCAGCAGGTGGACGCCGCCCGCGTCGGGGCCCGCGACCACGTGGAGCTGGGCCGGGGCGTCGGCCGACTCGGGGTGCGGCTCGGGGTCGCCGGGGGCGCCGAGGAACAGCACCGCGCCGTCGACCAGGGGCGGCTCGCCCAGGGTGCAGCGCTGGGCGTCCAGGCGGCGCTCACCCGCGTACAGCGCCACGGGCCCGGAACCGGGGCCCGAGCCGGACGGACCGGTGCCGTCCCCGCCCGGGACCGCCGAGGCCAGCGCCGGCGCCACCGCGGCGAGGGCGGTGCCGGCGGGCGCCGTGACCAGCACGTCGCAGCGCGCGGGGAGGCCGGGCGCCGTGGGGGAGGACGGACCCAGCGGGTCTACGACGGTCAGCCGGATCTGCATCGCCGTCAGCGGTCCCTTCTGCGCGGGCGCCCGCGCGCCGGGGACGAAGCCGTCCCGCGGTCCCCCGTCACGGACTTCACCACGGACTTCCCCCACCGCCGCACGCGCACGTCGGCCAGTACTGCACGCATCCTCGCACCTGCCACTGACAACGCGCCCGCTCCCGGCTGCCAAATGATCTTGATTGGTCGGCTCTGCCCTCAAAAATGCCTGACCAGTGATCCCAAAGTGATCGTTTGAACACCGCTTGAGATCGGTCACGTTCGGATCCGGCAACCGGGGGAGCGGGTCCCGCGTCTTCCCCCCGAACACCTCCGGCGGGTTCCGGACGGTTCCGGGACCACCACAGCCGAACGACAGCCCGGTGCTGTACTCCTCGGCACTACAGTGGTCCGGACAGAGGGTCGGAACAGCCAGCAAGCAGCAGGGAGCGCATGACGTGCGGCCGGTAGGCAGCAAGTACCTCCTGGAGGAGCCGCTCGGACGCGGTGCCACCGGCACCGTCTGGCGAGCCCGCCAGCGGGAGACCGCGGGCGCCGAGGCGGCCGTGCCCGGACAGCCCGGCGAGACCGTCGCGATCAAGGTCCTCAAGGAGGAGCTCGCGAACGACGCCGACGTCGTGATGCGCTTCCTGCGGGAGCGCTCCGTCCTGCTCCGGCTCACCCACCCCAACATCGTCCGGGTCCGCGACCTGGTCGTCGAGGGCGATCTCCTCGCCCTGGTCATGGACCTCGTCGACGGCCCCGACCTGCACCGCTACCTGCGTGAGAACGGCCCCTTCAGCCCCGTCGCCGCGGCCCTGCTCACCGCCCAGATCGCCGACGCGCTCGCCGCCAGCCACGCCGACGGCGTGGTCCACCGCGACCTGAAACCGGCCAACGTGCTGCTCAGGCAGGACGGCGGTCAGATGCACCCGATGCTGACCGACTTCGGCATCGCCCGCCTCGCGGACTCGCCCGGCCTCACCCGCACCCACGAGTTCGTCGGCACGCCCGCGTACGTCGCGCCGGAGTCCGCCGAGGGCCGCCCGCAGACCTCCGCCGTCGACATCTACGGCGCCGGCATCCTGCTGTACGAGCTGGTCACCGGCCGGCCGCCGTTCTCCGGCGGTTCCGCGCTCGAAGTGCTGCACCAGCACCTGAGCGCCGAGCCGCGCCGCCCGTCCACCGTCCCCGACCCGCTGTGGACGGTCATCGAGCGCTGCCTGCGCAAGAACCCCGACGAACGCCCCAGCGCCGAGAACCTCGCGCGCGGCCTGCGCGTCGTCGCCGAGGGCATCGGCGTGCACGCGAACTCCGCGCAGATCGGGGCCGCCGAGAACGTCGGCGCGCTCCTCGTCCCCGACCCGGCGCCCGCGCCTGTCCCGGACACCCCCGGTGCCGCCGACCCGACGCAGGTGCTCCCGCGGAACCCGGGCGGCGCCTACGACCCCGACGGCGCCACCAGCGTCCTGCCGCACACCGGCCCGGCCGGCGCCGCCGACCCCACCGCCGTGCTCCCGCACACCGGCGGCCCCGCCGGGGCGGCCGACCCGACGGCCGTCATGCCGCCCGTACCGCCGGGCCGGCCCGACCAGTCCCCCCAGGGACAGGGCTCCGACGACCCGCACCCCTGGCAGAACCAGCTGCGCGCCGCCCGCGACCGCAACGAGCAGACGCAGGTGCAGTACCTCGACCCGGACGAGGACCCGCTGCGCCGCCGTCCCCAGCGCCAGGTCGCCCGCCCCCAGCAGGAGCCCCGCCGGCAGCCCCAGCAGCCCCAGCGGCCCCCGCAGGGCTACGACCGCCAGCAGCAGCCGCAGCGGCGGTACGCCACTCCCCAGCCGCAGCAGCCCGCGCCGCCCCCGCGGCCCGCGCCGCAGCGGTACGCCCCGCCGCCCGCGCCCGAGCCCCAGCGCCCCCGGCGCGAGCCCCGGCCGCCCCGGCAGCGCAGCGCCAACCCGGTGCGCATCCCCGGCCTGGGCTGCCTCAAGGGCTGCCTGGTCACGCTCGTGGTGCTGTTCGTGGCCGGCTGGCTGATCTGGGAGCTGAGCCCGCTCCAGGAGTGGATCGGCACGGGCAAGGGCTACTGGGACCAGCTCACCGACTGGGTCGGCACCGCCACCGACTGGATCGGGAACCTGGGCAGCGACTCCGGCGGCTCCGGCGGCACCGGCTGACCACCGACCCGCCCGCTGAAGGGCGAGTCGGGCGATTTGTCGACATCGCACGGGTGTTTTCCGCCTCGGAGGTGAAGGCCGGCTCCGCGGACGCGTAGCTTTGTCGGCAACACGCGTCGGTAGGAGCAGTCTTGGCACGGAAGATCGGCAGCCGGTACACCGCCCACCAGATCCTCGGCCGGGGCAGCGCCGGCACGGTGTGGCTGGGCGAGGGCCCCGAGGGGCCCGTCGCGATCAAGCTGCTGCGCGAGGACCTCGCGTCCGACCAGGAGCTGGTCGGCCGCTTCGTGCAGGAGCGCACCGCCCTGCTCGGCCTGGAGCACCCGCACGTCGTCTCCGTGCGCGACCTGGTCGTCGACGGCAACGACCTCGCCCTCGTCATGGACCTGGTCCGCGGCACCGACCTGCGCACCCGGCTCGACCGCGAGCGCCGCCTGCCCCCCGAGGCCGCGGTGGCGATCACTGCCGACGTCGCCGACGGACTGGCCGCCGCGCACGCCGCCGGGGTCGTGCACCGCGACGTGAAACCGGAGAACATCCTCCTCGACATGCAGGGTCCGCTCGGCCCCGGCGGCTCGCACCGCGCGCTGCTCACCGACTTCGGTGTGGCCAAGCTCATCGACACCCCGCGCCGCACCCGCGCCACGAAGATCATCGGCACCCCCGACTACCTCGCCCCGGAGATCGTCGAGGGCCTGCCGCCGCGCGCCTCGGTCGACATCTACGCCCTGGCCACCGTCCTGTACGAGCTGCTGGCCGGGTTCACGCCGTTCGGCGGCGGCCACCCCGGCGCCGTACTGCGCCGCCACGTCACCGAGACCGTCGTCCCGCTGCCCGGCATCCCGGACGAGCTGTGGCAGCTGCTGGTGCAGTGCCTGGCCAAGGCGCCGGCCTCCCGGCTGCGCGCCTCCGAGCTGGGCGCCCGGCTGCGCGAGCTGCTGCCGATGCTGGCCGGCATGCCCCCGCTCGACGTGGACGAGACCGGCGGGGACCAGCCGGAGGACGCCGCCGACACCGGCCGGGAGCCGTCCGCCGGGGCCGGGGCGGGGCGGGGCGGCGGCGAGGTCCGGCGGCGCGGCGCGGTCCCGCTGGTGCCCGGGGCCAAGCCCGCCGACTCCAGCCGGGACACGCACACCTCCATGCGGGTCCCCGCCCCCGACGAGCTGGCCGGCCCCGCCCACGGCACCGCCCGCGCCCCGCGCGCGCCGGGCGCCCGCCGCCCCGGCTCGGCGCGCAACCGGGCCGCCGCCCGCCGGCGCAGGGCCGCGGCCGGCGCGGGCGCCGTGGCGCTGCTGGCGGCCGTCGGCGTCGGCGCCTGGCTGGCCACGAGCGGTGACGACTCCGGCGCGGGCCCCCAGGACACGCGGAACTCGGCCCCGCAGACCCCCTAGCGACGGCGCCCGCACGGCCCGGCGTGGGCCGCCCGGCGGAGCCGTTACGCTGGAGGCGTGGCAGTCGTCGATGTATCCGAAGAGCTGAAGTCCCTCTCCTCGACCATGGAGTCGATCGAGGCCGTCCTGGACCTCGACAGGATGAGGGCAGACATCGCCGTGCTCGAGGAGCAGGCGGCCGCGCCGTCCCTGTGGGACAACCCGGACGAGGCGCAGAAGATCACCAGCAAGCTCTCCCACCTCCAGGCCGAGGTCAGGAAGGCGGAGGCGCTGCGCGGCCGGATCGACGACCTCGCGGTCCTCTTCGAGATGGCCGAGGAGGAGGACGACCCGGACACCCGCGCCGAGGCCGAGACGGAGCTGGCCTCCGTCCGCAAGGCCCTCGACGAGATGGAGGTCCGCACCCTGCTCTCCGGCGAGTACGACTCCCGTGAGGCGCTGGTCAACATCCGCGCCGAGGCGGGCGGCGTGGACGCCGCGGACTTCGCCGAGAAGCTCCAGCGGATGTACCTGCGCTGGGCCGAGCAGCACGGCTACAAGACCGAGATCTACGAGACGTCGTACGCGGAGGAGGCCGGCATCAAGTCGACCACCTTCGCCGTGCAGGTGCCGTACGCCTACGGGACGCTCTCCGTGGAGCAGGGCACGCACCGGCTGGTGCGGATCTCGCCCTTCGACAACCAGGGCCGCCGCCAGACCTCCTTCGCGGGCGTCGAGATCCTGCCCGTGGTCGAGCAGACCGACCACATCGAGATCGACGAGTCCGAACTGCGGGTGGACGTCTACCGCTCCTCCGGCCCCGGCGGCCAGGGCGTCAACACCACCGACTCGGCGGTGCGCCTCACCCACCTGCCCACCGGCATCGTGGTCTCCTGCCAGAACGAGCGGTCGCAGATCCAGAACAAGGCGACCGCGATGAACGTCCTCCAGGCCAAGCTGCTGGAGCGGCGCCGCCAGGAGGAGCAGGCCAAGATGGACGCCCTCAAGGGTGACGGCGGCAACTCCTGGGGCAACCAGATGCGTTCGTACGTGCTGCACCCCTACCAGATGGTCAAGGACCTGCGCACCGAGTACGAGGTGGGCAATCCCGAGTCCGTCTTCAACGGGGAGATCGACGGCTTCCTGGAGGCCGGGATCCGCTGGCGCAAGCAGCAGGAGAAGTAACGGCGTCGCGGGTACACCGCTTTGTCGACAAGGCAACTGCCGCCCCCGTGGCGGCAGTTGCCTTTTCCTTGTGGTCGATGTCCGGGTTTTACATCACGCTCACAGTCTTTGTATCCGGCATACGCCCCGTACCCGGACATCGTGTGCGCAACGACCTTGACGTTTCCTTTGAAAATGGGAAAGGTGATGCGCGGCATGCGTGTTTCTGGGGCGCATGTGAACCGGGGGGCTTCGCAGAGCTGCTACTCCCGTCGATCACGGCCCCGAGACGCCGCCACACTGACGATTCAGCTACTGGGGGTAGCAACCATATGACCAAGAAGACACGGGTCCGTGTCGCGCGGCTCGCGGCCGGCGCCATCATCGCCGCCGGCGCTTCGCTGACCGCGGCGGGTGCCGCCTCGGCGACCGGTATCGGTGTCGAGGTCGGCCTGGGTGTCACGGAAGAGACGCCGGATCCGACTCCGACCCCGAGCGACACGCCTCCGACCGAGATCCCCAGCGAGGAGCCCACGACGGAGCAGCCGCCCACGTCGGAGCCTCCGACTCAGGAGCAGCCCACCGAGGACCCCACTGAGGACCCGACCGAGGACCCGACCGACAACCCGGTCGAGCCCAGCGACGACCCGAGCGAGGACACGGGCAGCGGGAACGGTGGCGGCAACGCCGGCAACGACAACAACGGCAACGCCGGCAACGGCGACACCGGCAACGACAACACCACCACCGACGGCGGCAGCAACGACAACGCCGCCCAGGGCGCCGGCACCTCCTCCCTGACCGACACGGGCGCGGACGCCGCCGCCCAGACCTCGGCCCAGGGCGACGGCGAGGAGCTCGCCGAGACCGGTGCCGCCGAGACCACCTTCCTCATCGTCGGCGCCGCCACGATGATCGCCGGAGGCGTCGGCTTCCGCCTCCTGCCGCGCCTGATGGCCGGCCGGGGCGCCGCTGCCTGAGAGTGACCGTCCGCGTACGGGACGCCGTACGCGACACACCGCGGCCGAGGGGCCCGGAGCGTACGTACGGCGCTCCGGGCCCCTCGGCCGTCGCTCGGGCTCCCGCCGGTGTCAGGCGGTCTGGTGGGCCAGCAGGGCCACCGCCGCCACCAGCACCGCGAGCAGGGCGATCAGCGCCGCCGGGCTCAGGCCGTTCAGCCCGCCGAAGAAGCTCTGCTGCTGCAGCCGCTCACGGTTGGCCCGGCACACCGGGCAGCGGCCCTCGCTCACGGGCGCCGCGCAGTTCGCGCACACCAGCCGGTCGTACGTCATGCGCTCGCCCTCCTCGCACCGGTCTCCACCCACACACAACGCCCGCGCCGCCGCGAACGTTCCCCTCCACTGTGCCAGGTTCCGCGCGCCGCTGCGCGCGGTCCCGCCGGGGACGGCGCACGGGCGCGCAGCGGCGCCCGTGCGCTCCCCGGCCGCGTCCCGCGCGGGTGACGCGGACATAACGCGCAAGCGCGACGCAACCCCGACCGGTGACTGCGGTCCCCTACCCACTTCGCGTATGGTCACGCTCATCTACCCCCGGCGACCCGTGGTGCATCCGTGATCCGATTCGACAACGTCTCCAAGGCCTACCCCAAACAGAACCGCCCCGCCCTCAGGGACGTCACCCTGGAAGTGGAGAAGGGCGAGTTCGTCTTCCTGGTGGGGTCCTCCGGCTCCGGTAAGTCCACCTTCCTGCGGCTGGTCCTGCGCGAGGAGCGGGCGAGCCACGGCCAGGTACACGTCCTGGGCAAGGACCTGGCCCGCCTGTCCAACTGGAAGGTGCCGCACATGCGGCGCCAGCTGGGGACGGTCTTCCAGGACTTCCGCCTGCTGCCCAACAAGACGGTCGGCGAGAACGTGGCCTTCGCCCAGGAGGTCATCGGCAAGTCCCGCGGCGAGATCCGCAAGTCCGTGCCCCAGGTGCTCGACCTCGTCGGGCTCGGCGGCAAGGAGGACCGCATGCCGGGCGAGCTGTCCGGTGGTGAACAGCAGCGCGTGGCCATCGCGCGGGCGTTCGTCAACCGGCCCAAGCTGCTCATCGCCGACGAGCCCACCGGCAACCTCGACCCGCAGACCTCCGTCGGCATCATGAAGCTGCTCGACCGCATCAACCGGACGGGCACCACCGTGATCATGGCGACGCACGACCAGAACATCGTGGACCAGATGCGCAAGCGCGTCATCGAGCTGGAGAAGGGGCGCCTCGTCCGCGACCAGGCGCGCGGTGTCTACGGCTACCAGCACTAGGGCCGGTCGTTCGGACCACGCCGCGGACGCGGGGCCTGGTGCGCGCGTCTGCGGCGTTGTCGTCACTCGCCGACGCTCCGCGTCGACTCCCTCCTCCGCCTCGCAGCTGCGCGCACCAGGCCCCGCTCACCGGCATGGGCAAGTCCCGCCGATGCCCTGCGTCCTGATCCGAACGACAGGCCCCAGCACGCGGACACGCAGCACGCCCGGCATCCACGGAAAGGCTTAACCAGACGCCATGCGCGCCCAGTTCGTCCTCTCGGAGATCGGTGTAGGTCTCCGCCGCAATCTGACGATGACCTTCGCGGTCATCGTCTCCGTCGCCCTCTCCCTGGCCCTGTTCGGCGGTTCGCTGCTGATGAGCGACCAGGTCAACACCATGAAGGGCTACTGGTACGACAAGGTCAACGTCTCCGTCTTCCTCTGCAACAAGAGCGACGCCGAGTCCGACCCCAACTGCGCCAAGGGCGCGGTGACCGAGGACCAGAAGAAGCAGATCCTCGCCGACCTCAAGGACATGTCGGTCGTCCAGAGCGTGACGTACGAGTCGCAGGACGAGGCGTACAAGCACTACAAGGAGCAGTTCGGCGACTCCCCGCTGGCCAGCTCCCTGACGCCGGACCAGATGCAGGAGTCGTACCGCATCAAGCTGAAGGACCCGGAGAAGTACCAGGTGATCGCCACCGCCTTCGACGGGCGGGACGGCGTGCAGTCCGTGCAGGACCAGAAGGGCATCCTGGACAACCTCTTCGAGCTGCTGAACCTGATGAACCGGGCGGCGCTCGGCGTCATGGTGCTCATGCTGGTCGTGGCCCTGCTGCTGATCGTCAACACGGTGCGCGTCTCCGCCTTCAGCCGCCGCCGCGAGACCGGCATCATGCGGCTGGTCGGCGCCTCCGGCTTCTACATCCAGGCGCCGTTCATCATGGAGGCCGCCGTCGCCGGCGCCATCGGCGGCGCCCTGGCGTGCGTGTTCCTCGTCGTGGGCCGGTACTTCACGATCGACCACGGCATGGCCCTGTCCGACAAGCTGACCCTCATCAACTTCGTGGGCTGGGACGCCGTACTGACCAAGCTGCCGCTCATCATCGCCGCCAGTGTGCTGATGCCCGCGTTGGCCGCGTTCTTCGCGCTGCGCAAGTACTTGAAGGTGTGACACATGTCAAGAGGGCCGTACGGGCAAGCTCCCGTGCGGCCCTCTCGCCGTGTCCTACACTCACCGGCATGTCAGGTCGTGACCCATTACGCCCGCCCCGCCGCATCCGCCACGGGGCCGCCCTGACGCTGGTGTTCGCCGGTGTCCTGGCGGCCGGCGCGGCCACCGGCTCGCTCCCCGAGGCCGGCCCGGACGCGGCGGCCGGGACGGCCCGGACGTCCGCGGGGTCCGGCGCGGCCGCCGGTTCCGCCGCTTCCCGCCGGGAGGTGGCCCGCGCGGCGGCCGAGGCGATGGCCGACGGCGAGTCCCCCGTGGAGGCCGCCGAGCGCGCGGTCAGCCGCAGCGGCGACCGCTGGGGCGCGGTCTACTCCCGCAGCGAGTACGAGGAGCTGGAAGAGGCCCTGGACGGCCGGTACACCGGCGTCGGGCTCTCCGCGCGGCGCGTGCGCGACGGTGGCATCGAGATCACGAAGGTGCGGTCCGGCTCGCCCGCGGCCGGCGCCGGCATCCGCGCGGGCGACCGGCTGCGCAGCGTCGACGGCGAGGAGGTCGACGGGCGTCCGGTCGCCGAGGTCGTCTCCCTGCTGCGCGGCGACGCCACCGACGCGCCCGCCGGCACCACCGTGCGGCTCGGCCTGCGGCGCGGCACGCGCGCGTGGACCGAGACGCTGCGCCGGGCCAGCCTGAGCACCCAGCCGGTGACCGTGCGGCGGCTCGCGAGCGGCGCCGGCGTCGTGCGCATCGCCTCCTTCACCAAGGGCGTCGGCGACCAGGTCCGCCGTGCCGTCCGCGACATCCCGGCCGGCGCCGGCGTCGTCCTCGACCTGCGCGGCAACTCCGGCGGTCTGGTCGCCGAGGCGGTCACCGCGGCCTCCGCCTTCCTCGACGGCGGCCTGGTCGCCACGTACGACGTCGACGGCGACCAGCACGCCCTGTACGCCGAGGACGGCGGCGACACCTCCAGACCCCTGGTCGCGCTCGTCGACGGCGGCACGATGAGCGCGGCCGAACTCCTCACCGGGGCCCTCCAGGACCGCGGCCGGGCGGTCGTCGTGGGCTCCCGCACCTTCGGCAAGGGCTCGGTCCAGATGCCGAGCCGGCTCCCCGACGGCTCGGTGGCCGAACTGACCGTCGGCCACTACCGCACCCCCTCCGGCCGCGGCGTCGACAGCACCGGCATCACCCCGGACCTGGACATCGACCCGGCCCGGACCGCCGCCGTGGACCGGGCGGCGACGGTGCTGGACGGACTGGGGCGCTGACCGCGCGGGCCGCGCGACGGGCTTCCCCCGGCCCCCCTCCGTAGTGCGAAAATGGGCCCACTATGAGCAAGGGAATGTACGTACCGAAGGAGTCCCAGCCCAAGCAGGGCGGCGGGGGCGGCAAGGCCCGGGACGGCGAGAAGGGCGGCAAGCGCAAGATCGTCGCCCAGAACAAGAAGGCCCGGCACGACTACGCGATCATCGACACCTACGAGGCCGGGATGGTGCTCACCGGCACCGAGGTCAAGTCGCTGCGCGAGGGGCGGACCTCGCTGGCCGACGGGTTCGTCCAGATCGACGGGGGCGAGGCGTGGCTGCACAACGCCCACATCCCCGAATACCACCAGGGCAGCTGGACCAACCACTCCGCGCGCCGCAAGCGCAAGCTGCTGCTGCACCGGGAGGAGATCGACAAGCTGGAGTCGAAGTCCCAGGAGACCGGGCACACGATCGTCCCCCTCGCCCTGTACTTCAAGGACGGCCGGGCCAAGGCCGAGATCGCGCTCGCGCGCGGCAAGAAGGAGTACGACAAGCGCCAGACGCTGCGCGAGAAGCAGGACCGGCGGGAGGCGGAGCGGACGATCTCGGCGATCAAGCGCCGGGAACGGGGCTGAGCCCTCCGGGACGCAGGAATAAGCTGGCACGGTCGTGCGTTGGTCACGTACGATGGCACTCGCATCGCTCGCCGGTGCGGTGGATTGAAAACTCAACATGGGGATGATCGGTTTCGACAGCGGCTGTCGAAGCAGGGGAAGCGTGTCGAGGAAGCGGCCATGATCTCGTAAACCACAGGCCGAAAAAAATAATCGCCAACACCAAGCGCGATTCCTCCCAGCAGGCCTTCGCCCTCGCTGCCTGATCTCAGGTAGCGGAGCGAGCCTCCTACTAAGGGAGTGTCAGCCCGGGGCTGTTCCCGACCCGGATCCTGGCATCAGCTAGGGGACTAAACCTCGATCCCGGTCACGGGGTGAAGAGGGAAACCACACAGTGACTGAGCCCGTCGGAGACTTGTCCGCGTGATCTCCGGGGCCGAGAAAATCGAAGCGGACTGCACACGGAGAAGCCCTGGTTCCGCACCGTTGGACGCGGGTTCGATTCCCGCCATCTCCACAGTTCCCATGTGGGCGAAGGCCCCGTCGCAGACAGCGACGGGGCCTTCGTCATGCGCTCATGCCGGGAGCGCTCATGCCGGGGGCGCCGTGCTCGCGCGGTCGGTCAGCCGGGGCGGCAGCAGGTGTACGCCGGGCGCGGCGGGGCCGGTGAGGGCCTGGACCGCCAGTTCCACGGCCCGGGTGCCCAGCTCGGCGGCCGGGACGGTGACCGAGGTGACCGGGGGCCGGGCCGCGAGGGCCACGTCGTCCGGGCAGATCGCCACCACGGACAGGTCGCCGGGGACCCGGCGGCCGAGGCGTGCGAAGGCGTCGATCAGGGGGGCCAGCAGCGCGTCGTGGTGGACGACGACGGCGGTGGGCGCCGGGCGCAGCCGCAGCAGCCGTTCGGCCGTGTCCCGGGCGGCCTCCGGCGCGGCGGCGCTCGGACACACCGACGGGACCAGCCCGGCGCGGCCGGCGGCGGCCGTGAAGCCCCGCACCACCCGGTGGGCGGCGGCGCTGTGCCGGGCGTACCCCTGCGGCGCCGCGCCGACCAGCGCCACCACCCGGTGCCCCAGCTCCGCCAGCCGTGCGGCGCACCGTTCACCGGCTGCCCGGAAGTCGAGGTCGACGCAGGTCAGCCCCTCGGGCTCGGCGGGCACCCCGATCAGTACGGCGGGCCGGCCGCGCAGCGACGGCAGGCGGGGGTCGCGCAGCCCCACCTCCATCACGATCAGCGCGTCCACCGGATGGTGCGGCGACCGCTCCCCCTCCTCCCGGGTGATCAGCAGGACGTCGTGACCGTGGGCGCGGGCGGCGGTGACCACCGCCGTCGCGCAGCCCGTCGCCGCCGGCGGCCACGTCCCGGTGGGCAGCGGGAGCAGCAGCCCCAGCACACCGGTCGGGGAACCGGAGCGCGGACGGTAGCCCAGCTCGCGGACGGCCGCCTCGACGCGCCGCCGGGTCTGAGCGGAGATCGGGCGCTTGCCGCTGAGGGCGTAGGAGACGGTGCTGGGGGAGACCCCCGCGCGCCGGGCCACGTCGGTGATCCGGGCCATCAGCCGGTGCCCGGTGCGGTCGGTGAGATCGGTGCGGTCGGCGAGATCAGCGTGGTCGGTGCGGTCGGTGTGGCTGGTGCGGTCGGTGCGGTCGGCGTGGTCGGCATGGTCGGTTCCTCCGGAGGCGGTCGGACGGAGGAAGGTAGGCGCGGTGGGCGAAGACGTCAATGGGCGGTGCGCGGCCCGTGGGGCGTGCCGCCGGGGGTGGGGTGTGCCGCCTGGGCGGGGTGCTGGGCGTGGGGTGTGCGGGGTCGGGGTGCGTGGGGTCGGGGTGCGTGGGGTCGGGGTGTCGGGCGTGGGGTCCGTGGGGGTCGGGGGCTGTGGGATGCGGAGTGGGGTCCGTGAGGTTGGGGTGTGCGGGGTCGGGTGTGCGGGCGGGGCGCGTGGGGTCGGGATGACGGATGTGCAGGGTCGGGTTCACGGGGCCGGGGTGCTGGGTGCGGGGCGCGTGGGGTGGGTTCACGGGGCCGGGGTGCTGGGTGCGGGGCGCGTGGGGTGGGTTCACGGGGCCGGGGTGCCGGGCGCGGGGCGCGTGGGGTCGGTTTCACGGGGCCGGGGTGCCGGGCCGGGGTGAGCGGGAGCGGTTCGACGCCGTCAGCGCCAGCAGCAGTGCCACCGCCGCCGCGGTGACCGGGACGCCGTACCCGGCCGTGGCCGAGACGTGCTCCACCGTCCAGCCGCCGGCCGCGCTGCCGCAGGCGACGCCGCCGAGCAGGCCGGTCACCGCCAGGGTCATGCCCTCGTTGAGGCGGCCCTCGGGGGTGCGTCGCTGGACCAGCGTCATCGTCGTGACCATCGTCGGGGCGGTCGCCATGCCGGCCAGCAGCAGGGCAGCGGCCAGCAGCGGCAGCGAACCGGTGCCGGCCGCCGCGAGCAGGGGCAGCGTCATCAGGGCGGTCATCGCCGCGACGCACCGGACCAGCCGGGACGCGGCGGGACCGGCCGGCCGCAGCGCCCCGAACAGCAGTCCGGCCACGCACGACCCGCCCGCCTGGAGCGCCAGCACCGCACCGGCCGCCGCACGGTGCCCCCGCGCGTCCGCGAACGCGATCGTCACCACCTCCAGCGCGCCGAACACCGCGCCCGTCGCCAGGCACACGGCCAGCAGCGGGGGGATGCCGGGGGCGCGCAGCGGGGCCTTCCCGGCAGACGCGCCGGGCCGGGCGGGCGGCTCGGTGGCGCGCTGGGCGGTGAACAGCAGGACGCCGGTCATCAGCAGCGTCGCGGCGACGAGCGTGCCCGCCTCCGGGAAGAGCGCCGTGCACAGGAAGGCCGCCACCACCGGACCGAGCATGTAGCACAGCTCGTCGGCGGCCTGTTCGAAGGAGTTGGCGGTGTGCAGGGCGGCGGGGTCGCCGCGCAGCAGGTGGTTCCAGCGGGCGCGGGCCATGCCGCCGGTGTTGGGGGTGGCGGCGGTGGCGATCTGCGCGGCGAACAGGGTCCAGTCGGGGGCGCCCCGGCGGACGCAGAGCGCCAGGGCGAGGGCGCCGAGGACGGTGACCAGGGTGGCGGGCACGGCGACCCGGGCCTGGCCGTGCCGGTCGACGAGCCGCGCGAGCAGCGGGGCGACCACCGTGGTCACCGCCAGCCCGGTGGCGACGACCGCGCCGGCCAGGGCGTACGAACCCCGGGTGCCGGAGATCATGACGACCGCGCTCACGCTGAACATGCCCTGGGGCAGGCGGGCGACGAGGTTGCCGGCCGTGAAGGCCCGCGCGCCGGGCACGGACAGGAGCCGGCGGTAGGGGCCGGCCGGGCGGTCCCGGGTGGCCCGGCGCTGCCCGCGGGGACGGGCGCGGGGGCGGAAGTCGGCGGTGACCAGGCTGTCGGCGGTGACGGCCATGGTGACCGCGGGGCGGTCGCAGGGGCGGGGGCGGGGCGGGGTCCGGCGCGGCATGGGCCCCACCGTCGTCCGTGGCCGGGCGCGGGGTCCAACACCTCCTGGGTCCCGATTCACGCACTCCCGTTGTAGATTCTGCGGGTGCCCGCGCCCAGCCACCTCGAACCCCGCCTCCTGCGCGCCTTCGTCGCCGTCGCCGAGGAGCTGCACTTCACGCGCGCCGCGCACCGGCTGTACGTCGCCCAGCAGGCGCTCAGCCGGGACGTGCGGCGCCTCGAACGCGCACTGGGCGCGGAGCTGTTCGTCCGCTCCACCCGGCAGGTGACGCTGACGGCCGACGGAGAGCGGCTGCTGCCGTACGCGCGCCGCGCGCTCCAGGCGCAGGACGAGTTGCTGGCCGCCTTCGGACAGGCCCGACCGCTGCTGGTGGACCTCAACTCGCCGGGCCTGGGCACCGGACGCCGGGTGCTGCACCGGGCCCGGTCGCTCGTCCCCGAACTGGAGCTGATGGCCCGGTACGAGAGCGGGCTGACCTGGGCTGCCGCCGAGATCGCGGCGGGCCGCCTGGACGCCTCCTTCGGACGGTTCGCCGGTCTGGCACCGGCCCTGCGGGCGGGCCTCGAACAGCAGCCGGTGCGGTACGAGCCGATGGCCGTCATCCTGCCCGAGGACCACCCGCTGGCGCCGCTGTCCGAAGTGCCGCTGGCCGCGCTGGCGGGGGAGACCGTGTACGCCGGCGCGGGCAACGACCGTACGCCGGAGTGGACCGACCTCGCCCGCCGGCTCTTCGAGGGGCGCGGCATCGCGGTGGCGCCGCCGGCCCCCCTGGCGGTGGGGGAGGAGGAGTTCGAGCGGCTGATGGCGAAGACGCGGCATCCGGTCCTCGCCGTGACGGGTTTTCCGGCCATGCCCGCGACCGTGGTGCGGCCACTGGTCGATCCGGTGCCGCTGTCGCCCGTCTCCCTGGTGTGGCGAAAGGGGCTGGTCCACCCGGCGCTGCGGGCGCTGCGGCGGGCGGCGGAGCGGGTCGCGGCGGAGGAGGGGTGGCTGCGACGGCCCTTGGAGGGATGGATTCCAGCCGCTGACGCGGACGTGATGACACCTTGATGGGATGGTGATGTCGTCTTAATAAATGAGCACCTGGCCGACACGTTGTCGGCCGGTGCGCTACATTCGTCCCCGGAGAACTGTGTGGTAGTGGGGGCGCTTGAACCTGGTGGGGGCCGGTTAGCTCAGCGGGTGCTCGGAGTCGTGGCGCACCCGGTACCTGCTCGTAGGGGGAAGTGCGGCGCGTGGAAAATTGGCAGAAAGACGCCCAACCGGAGTGGCCCGAGACCGCGTCGGGGACACGGCGGTTCCCGAAGACGGGAGCGGGGGTGTCCGCGGGAAGTGAGATCTCCTGGTTCGGCGGAGGCGCCGCCGAGGCCGGTCCCGCCGGTGACGGCACCAGCGGCGGCGATGCCACGGGTGGTGCCGGGGCGGATGCCGGTGTCACGGACGTGCTGCCGTCGGTGAGTGGATCGGTCGGTGTCACGGACGTGCTGCCGGCCGTGGGTGGATCGGTCGGTGTCACGGACGTGCTGCCGGCCGTGGGTGGCCCCGTCGACGCCACCGCGGTCCTGCCGCTCGTGCACGCACCGGCCGACTCCACCGCCGTGCTGCCCGCGGCGTCCGGTTCCGGTGGCCCGGCGGACACGCCGCGCAAGGGTTCTGGCCCGGCCGCCGGCGCTCCCGGGGACGTACCGCCGTCCACGGCACCCGTACCCGCACCCCCCTCCCCGACCGGGACCGGCGTCGTGGACGGGCGGCCCGCCGCCCCCGCCGTCACGGCGAGCGGCTGGCCCAAGCTCCCCAGGCCCGCCACCGCCACCGCCTCCGTCCCCGCCCCCACCGCCGTCACGGACGTGCTGCCCAGCGCTCCCGCCCCCGTACGCGACCCCTGGCAGGAGGACGGCGGCGCCCTCGGCGGGGCAGCCACCGCTCCCGGCCCGGGCCGCGGCGCTCCCGGCCCGGGGGGCGGTGCCCTCGCCGCGGACGGGCGGGGGCAGCACGACCCGCACGAGGTGACCGTCCAGCTCGACGCCGTCCAGCTCGGTGACGGGGTGCTGCGGCGGGCGGCGGGCGGACCGGTGTCCGCCGACGCGGCCGACCGGCCGGTCTTCGTCGACGAGTCGGGCCGCCGCATCCGCCTCTACCGCCGGATAGGCATAGCCGTCGGCCTCGCCTGCGCCGTCTACGCCGTCGTCATGGTCGTGACCCTCCTGTCGGGCACCTCCGACGCGCCCTGGCTGCCCGTACCGGGCCAGGAGGACGGCAAGCCGGCCGGCAAGGTCGACACCACCCCGCTGCCCACCGGATCGGCGGACCCCTCCGCCACCGGCAGCCCCTCACCGCGGACCACGCCCTCCGCCACCGGCGTGGAGGAGCAGCTCCCGGCCACCGGCGCCGCCGTGACCGGCACCGCGCCCGCGACCGGACAGACGGAGACCGAGGCCGACCCCGGGCCGACCGCCACCGAGACCACGCCCTCCCAGGGCGGCGGCGCGACCGAGCCCGACCCGACCGGCACGGCCACGGAACCGGCCGCCGGTTCGCCCGACCCGACCGCGACGGACGACGACGGCACCACCCCCGACCCGACCGAGTCCACCGGCGGCATCGCGGGCATCGGCGACGACCCCGGCACCCTCGCCCAGGCCCCGGCCGACACCTCTTCCCCCCGCTCACCGCTCGTGGAGTACACCTACTGATGGCCGCCCCCACCCGTCGCCACGGCGCCGCCCCCCGAGCCCGTGGCGGCTCCCGGCGACGCCGTCTGCCGCTGCGCCTGCTGCTGCCGGTGCTCGTCCTCGTCGCCCTGATGGCGATGCTCATGCTGCGCGGCTACGTGCACAGCGAGATCCTCGCCGACCACCGCGTCCAGCCGCCCGCCGCCACCGACCGGGTGCCGGAGAAGATCCTGGAGGGCGGCCCGGTCATCGACACCCGGGCCGGCCGGACCGACTCGCTGAGCGTGCCCGACCACAAGCTGGTCCTCACCTTCGACGACGGCCCCGACCCGACCTGGACCCCGAAGGTCCTGGACGTGCTGAAGAAGCACCACGCGCACGCCGTGTTCTTCGTCACCGGCACCATGGCCTCCCGCTACCCGGACCTGGTCCAGCGGATGGTCGACGAGGGCCACGAGGTGGGCCTGCACACCTTCAACCACCCCGACCTCTCCTACCAGTCGCAGTCCCGCATCGACTGGGAGCTGTCGCAGAACCAGCTCGCCCTCACCGGCGCGGCCGGCATCCGCACCTCCCTCTTCCGCCCGCCGTACTCCTCCTTCGCCGACGCCATGGACAACAAGTCCTGGCCGGTGACGGAGTACATCGGCTCCCGCGGCTACCTCACCGTCGTCAACAACACCGACAGCGAGGACTGGAAGAAGCCCGGCGTCGACGAGATCATCCGCCGCGCCACCCCGCACGGCGGCAAGGGCGCCATCGTCCTGATGCACGACTCCGGCGGCGACCGCCACCAGACCGTGCAGGCGCTGGACCGGTTCCTGCCCGGCCTCCAGGAGGAGGGGTACGAGTTCGCCAACCTCTCCGAGGCCCTGGACCTGCCCAGCGCGCACTCCCCGGTCACCGGCGCCGGCCTGTGGAAGGCCAAGGCGTGGATCTTCCTGGTCCAGGCGTCGGAGAAGGTCACGGACGGCCTGGTCGCCGGCCTCGCGGTCGTCGGCACGCTGGTCATCGGCCGGTTCGGCCTGATGCTGCTGCTCTCCTTCGCGCACGCCCGCAAGGTGCGCCGCCGGAACTTCGCCTGGGGACCGCCGGTCACCGAACCGGTGTCGGTGCTGGTCCCGGCCTACAACGAGGCCAAGTGCATCGAGAACACCGTCCGTTCCCTGATGTCGAGCGACCACCCCATCGAGATCGTCGTCGTCGACGACGGCTCCACGGACGGCACCGCCCGCATCGTCGAGGCGATGGGCCTGCCCAACGTACGGGTCGTCCGCCAGCTCAACGCGGGCAAGCCGGCGGCCCTCAACCGGGGCCTGGCCAACGCCTCCCACGACATCGTCGTGATGATGGACGGCGACACGGTCTTCGAACCCTCCACCGTCCGCGAACTCGTCCAGCCCTTCGGCGACCCGAAGGTCGGCGCGGTGGCCGGCAACGCCAAGGTCGGCAACAAGGACAGCCTCATCGGCGCCTGGCAGCACATCGAGTACGTGATGGGCTTCAACCTGGACCGCCGTATGTACGACGTCCTGGGCTGCATGCCGACCATCCCCGGCGCGGTCGGCGCGTTCCGCCGCTCCGCCCTGGAGCGGATCGGCGGCATGAGCGACGACACCCTCGCCGAGGACACCGACGTCACGATGGCGCTGCACCGCGACGGCTGGAAGGTCGTCTACGCGGAGAACGCCCGCGCCTGGACCGAGGCCCCCGAGACCGTCCAGCAGCTCTGGTCCCAGCGCTACCGCTGGTCGTACGGCACGATGCAGGCCATCTGGAAGCACCGCCGCGCGGTCGTCGACAAGGGCCCCTCGGGCCGCTTCGGCCGCGTGGGCCTGCCCTTCGTGTCCCTGTTCATGGTCGTGGCCCCCCTCCTGGCCCCCCTGATCGACATCTTCCTCCTCTACGGCATCATCTTCGGCCCGACCGAGAAGACGATCGGCGCCTGGCTGGGCGTCCTGGCGCTCCAGGCGGTCTGCGCGGCGTACGCCTTCCGCCTGGACCGCGAACGCATGACCCACCTGATCTCGCTGCCCCTCCAGCAGATCCTCTACCGCCAGCTCATGTACGTCGTGCTGCTCCAGTCCTGGATCACCGCGCTGACCGGCGGCCGGCTGCGCTGGCAGAAGCTGCGGCGGACGGGGGTCGTCGAGGCGCCCGGCGGGATACCGGCGCAGCGCCGCAGCGATGATCGGAGGCCCGTGGCATGACCCACGGCTACACGACCGGCACCCCGGGAACGCCCGAGGCGTCGTACGACTTCCCGCGGCAGCGCACGGCGGACGCCGCGCCTCCGCCGCAGACCGAGTCCGCCGCCCCCGCCAAGCCGGGCCGCGACCGCTACCTCGACCTGCTGCGTTCCCTCGCCCTGGTCCGCGTCGTCGTCTACCACCTGTTCGGCTGGGCGTGGCTGTCGGTGGTGTTCCCGTCGATGGGCGTGATGTTCGCGCTGGCGGGCTCACTGATGGCCCGGTCGCTCAAGCGGCCCGCGCTGAGCGTGATCCGCGGCCGGATCCGCCGCCTGCTGCCGCCGCTGTGGGTGTTCAGCGCGGTGGTGCTGGGGCTGCTGTTCGCAGGAGGCTGGAACCCCGCGGAGGACCCGGACCACGGCGGCACCTGGGGCTTGGTCGAGCTGTTCAACTACATCGTCCCGATCGGTGCCCCGCCCTATCCCTGGGAGTCCGGCTTCCCAGGGGGGCTGATCGAGGACACCTGGGCTGACTCGGCCGCGGGCGTGCTCTGGTATCTACGGGCCTACCTGTGGTTCGTCCTGGCCTCCCCGCTGCTGCTGTGGGCGTTCCGCCGGGCACCGTGGCCGACGCTGCTCGCGCCGCTGGGCCTGACCGCGATCGTCGGCACCGGCCTGGTGACCATTCCGGGTGAGACCGGCAACGCGGTCAGCGACTTCGCGGTCTACGGGGGATGCTGGGTGCTGGGTTTCGCCCACCAGGAGGGAATGCTGAAGCAGGTCCCGCGCTATGTCTCCGTCTCCTGCTCGGCGCTGGTCATGGCCTTCGGCCTGTGGTGGGCCTCGCACCACCAGGGTTCCGACGGCTGGGACCTCAACGACATCCCGCTCGCCCAGGCCACCTGGTCCTTCGGGTTCGTGGCGATCCTGCTCCAGTACTCCCCGTCCTGGCAGGAACTCCCCGGCGCCCTGAGGAAGTGGGACCGGCTGGTGACGCTCTCGAACAACCGGGCCGTCACTATCTACCTCTGGCACAACCTGCTGCTCATGTTCACGTTCCCGCTCATCGACCTCGCCTACGAACTGCCCTTCCTGCAGAGCGAACGCGGCATGCAGGCCCTGGACGCCACCTACATGCTCTGGTCGTTCTTCCTCATCTGGCCCCTGATCGGCCTGGTGATCCTCGCGGTGGGCTGGGTCGAGGACATCGCGGCCAAGCGGAAGCCGCGACTGTGGCCGAACGGGGCGAAGCGGATGCGACGCCGACCTGCCGCGGGGGCGCGGCACGCCTGACGCAGCAGGCGGTGGCGCCGGCCTATTGGTCATGTACGGCTCGGCGTACGTCCGCGGGGTGGGTCATCGCCGAACCGCCAACACTTCGGACCGAAGTGTTGGCGCGTGAGCCGGGGCGGGTGTGGAGCCCCGCCCGTTTTCAACCACCATCCCCGTCGCCGGGCGAAGCCCCGGTGATGGCCTGCGTCTCCCGCTCGGTGATCTCCTGCAGCGGCATGCCGTCGCAGTTGCCGAGGACTACGCCGACCCAGCCGGTGTACGGGTAGATGTTCCAGTTGGCGCTGACACCGGGGTTGCCACCGCCGCGCCCGAACACCCACTGGCCGTTGACGATACGGACCGGCATGCCGTAGGCCCCGAACGACGAACCGCTGTGGGGGATCTTGGCCCCGGTGAGCAACTCTGCCCAGGGCCGGTCCAGCACCGTGCCGTCGCCCAACGCGTGCGCGAACCGGACCAGATCCGGCGCGGTGGCGAAGCCCCCGTCCCCGGGAGCATCGATGAAGCTGCGGCCCGGGTTCTTGCCCAGTACGTCCGGGGACTGGCTGCCCTGGTCCAGATTGCGGAGCGCGTCCACCTGGCTGCCGTCGGCCAGCGTCATGTACGGGTGCGCGATGTGCTCGTCGGTGAGCCACTGCGGCCTGGTGTAGAACGCCGTGCCGGTCATGCCACAGCGCCCGAAGATGTTCTCCTGCACGTATTCCCAGTACGTCCTGCCGCTCACGGCCTCCACGATCAACGCGGGGATGCCGACATCGGCGCCGGAGTGGCTGGTGACAGTGCCGGGGGCAGCCACCAGCTTGGACCGCCGGACCCACTGCTCGTAGTACTCGTGCACTTCCTCCCGGCTCTGGAAGATGCGTTGCACGTCCTCATCCGGGGTGCTCAGCCCGGAGGTGCCGGAGAGCAGGTGGTGGATGGTCACTTGCTCGGCGACGTCCTTGACGAAGCCCTTCAGGTGGGTGCCCACCGTGTCCGACAGGCTCAGCTCGCCCTGCTGTGCCAGCCGCAGGATGGCCACCGCGCCGAACGGCTTGCCCGCCGAGCTGAGGCTGAACGCGACGCCCTCGCTGTTGCGGATCTCCTCCTCCTTGTCGGCCACGCCGTAGCTGCGGGACAGCACCGTCCGGCCCCGGTGCGACAACAGCACCACGCCGGAGAACTTCCCCTCGGCGGCCAGCTTCGCCACGTACTGGTCGTAGGCTCCGCCGGGACGGGTGTCCGGCGGGGTGTCGGAGTCGGTGGGGGCCGGGTCGGCGTGACCCGGTTGGGCGCCCACCAGCGGCGTTCCGGCCGCCACCACGCCGGCAGCCGCCAACCCGCCTCCGAGCAGCCGCCGCCGATCGATACCACGTACGAAATCCGAGTTCATGATCACGGTCCTTTCCTGATCGACGGACCGACCGTTGCGGGCCTGACGGCGACCGCTGTCGGCAGCCGATCACCCGCCCATGTGGTCCGTGCCTCCACTGAAGACGGAGGACTGATGCGGTGGCGTATGCGATTTTCGATACGCTCGCGACACACCGAATGCCCGGCATCAAGGAACCGGCGCTAGGGGGCGTCTTCAATTGATCTTGCATGGTGGATCATGGTCGGGTGATACGTCGTCATGAACTGTCCGATGCGGAGTGGGAGTTCGTCCGGCCGTTGCTGCCTGTG
>NZ_JBUDHV010000029.1:0-87321 GCF_054956795.1 Streptomyces sp. SYSU D01066-1
TTGAGGGCTTATCCCCGTATACGGGGTCGTCGTACAGCGACCATGCCGGGGCGCAATCTGCCAAGAACTACCGCGAAAGCGAACCAAACGCTCACTAAGGCCCCGTCCCGGACCTCGCCGTCCGCCTCGACGGCCGGTGTCCAGGCCGAGGCCGGAACCTTCAGGACATGCTGGTGGACCTGCTCGGTGATCACCATGCCGACCGAGTAGGACAGCCACCGCCCCCGCCGGGCCAGCCAGGCCACGAAGTTGTGGGTGCCGCCCGCAGAATCCGTGCGGATCAGAGTCCGCCGGCCGCGCCGGAACCTGGCCGGCAGCTGGGCCAGGGCGAGTTGGGTGGTGGTGATGTGGTCGGCGGCGGTGTTCGAGCCCGCGTTGCCCGGCCTGAACAGGGCTGCGACCGGCTCCCCGGTGCCGCCCGGCCCGTGGTCGACGAACGCCATGAGCGGGTGATGGCCGTAGCTCCGCTTCCAGGTCGGTGCCGCGTCCTCCTTGTCGGAGTGCGCGATGACCAGTACCCCGTCGAGGTCGACGGTCACCGTCCCGTCCGCGTTGGGCGCCGCCCGGCCGGCCAGCCGCCAGACCCGCTGACGGGCTTCGGACCGCGCGGAACGGATCGCCTGCAGGGCCTTCTCCCCGGAAGTGGCAAGGGTGTCGATCAGACGGGAGCCCGTCGGGTCGGAGGCCACCGGCCCGAACACGGCCGGCTCCGCCCGCAGCATGCCGACATCGGCGAGACAGTCCCCGCCCGACGCGACCGCCAGCGCGACGTCCAGCAGAACCTTCCCGGGATCGTGAACGGCCCGCGGCTTCCGCCACGGCGACAGCACCCCGGATATCGCCTGGTCAAGGCCGCTCTTGCGGACCGTCTCCACCAGCAGCACGCTCCCGGCCTGCGAAACCACCGCCCGGCCGCCGCCCTCGGTGCGGACACGCGGGAAGGACCCGTTGCGCTTCTTCACCCGGAGAGTGCTTCTTTCCTTGCGGCGACATGGACCCTAGACAAGTCCCATCGTTGTAGGTCAGGAGCACTCTCCGCTTATTTGATCAAGCCTCGGACAGTCCACCTCGTGAAAGCGCGAGGCTAAGAAGAGTGGAGCAGTGGACCGTTGTGGTCGTAGCCGGGAGTTCATGGCCGGAAGGGCCTTCGAGGGCGGCACCGGGGATGTCGATGGCGTCTCGTCGGAGGCGACGCCCGCACTGCCCGGCGGATTCCCGGCACGGGTGTCCGAGGTCTCCCCAGGGTGACGAACCTGATGTCAGCAGGCGGGAGCGCTCGTATGCTGGCCGTGTACCGCCTGCCGGGCGGAGGAGGTGATCAGGCATATGAGCATTGCCGTCGACCACACAGGGCCATGGACCGTCGCCGATGTCCTGGCCCTGCCCGAGGACCGCACCATGCGCTACGAACTCCTGGGGGAATCCCTCATCATGTCCCCCGCCCCTGGCATCCGTCACCAGCGAGCCTCGCTCCGGCTCGCAATGATGCTCCACGCAGCGGCCCAGGCGGACAAGGCACCGGTCGAGGTGCTGGAAGCCATCAACGTCATCCTTCCCTCCGGACTCGTGGTTCCCGACCTCGTGGTGACCGATGCGGGCGCGACCGCGGAGGACGCCGTCAGCGTCGACGCCGACGGCGTGCGACTCGTGGTCGAGCTTGTGTCTCCCGGCAACCGCACCGTGGACCGCAAGTTCAAGCCGATGCTCTACGCCGAGGCGGCCATTCCGCACTTCTGGCGGCTCGAATTCGATCCGGCTCCCATGCTCGTCGTCCACGAGCTGGAAGGCGGCCGGTACGCGGAGCGGATGACCGCGCTCGCGGGGGTGACCACTCACCTGGACGTTCCGTTCCCGATCACCATCGATCCTGCCGGGCTCTCCCGGCAGTAGACGCCGTTCGACGGCGACGGGCGTGGGCGGACGGGTGCAACCCGGCCTGGGCCGGCTGTCGGCACCGCAGGTGAGGCCGTCCGGCAGCACCGGTGATCCAGCACGGTAGGTTGCGGGAACGCGGGCGGCGGTACGGGGCCCTGCCCGCGCTGTGTGCGGTCTGGTCGAGCGGAGTGCGACGGTGGATGTGCGGCGGGTGGGGCGCGGTGGGGTGCTGGCCGTTCTGTGCGGGGCGCTGGCCGCATGTGACGTGGTCGCCGGTGGGGGTGACTCCGCGGAGGGGTTGCTGAAGCCGAGCGTTCAGGCGAGCGTTTCCGCGAGGGCGGGTGGGCCGGGTGGTGCCGTGCTCGGTGGGCAGGACGTGAAGGGGTTCAGCGTGGAGGAAGGGGAGCGGGCCGAGGTCACCGTCGGCGTGGACGCCTGTGCTCCCCTCGGCTCCGCGCTGGCCGGCGCGGCCGTCGGTGAGCCCTCGTCCGCCGTCGTGCGGGACGTGGCGGGGGAGGGGGCCGAGGTGCGGGTCGTGGTCGCCGAGTACCCGGCCGGTCAGGCCGCCGGCGCGCTGGACGCGATCGGTGCCGCGTTCGACTCCTGTGCGGAGGGGGTCCAGAGCACTGTCGATGGTGAGCGGCGGGAGTTCGGGAAGGTCGCTGCCGCGACCGCGCCCGAGGGGGCCGATCAGGCGGTCGGGCTGAGCGCCGCCGGGACGCGGGCCTTCGTGCTGCGCGCCGGGGACACCGTCGCCTACCTCAGCGGTACGCCCGATGTCCCCGGTGCCCTGCTCGACGCGCAGCTCCTCAAGCTGCTGGGCTAGTCAGTCGTCCAGCGCCGCCTCCATCATCGCCTTCGCCACCGGCGCGGCCAGCCCGTTGCCGCTGACCTCGGAGCGGGCCGCGTCCGACTGTTCCACCATCACCGCTACGGCGACCTGCTCGCCCGTCGAGTCGTCGGTGGCGTAGGACGTGAACCAGGCGTACGGCGTCTTGCTGTTGTTCTCGCCGTGCTGCGCCGTGCCCGTCTTGCCGCCCACCGTCGCGCCGTCGATCTGCGCGTTGGATCCGGTGCCGTCCTCGACCACCGTCCGCATCGCCGACTGGAGCTGCTCGGCGGTGGAGGAGCTGACGATGCGCTTGGAGGAAGCGTCCTCGTCGTAGTCCTCCAGCACGTCGCCGTCGCTGTCGGTGGTCTGCGCCACCATGTGCGGGGTGACCAGCTCGCCGCCGTTGGCGAGGGCGGCGGAGACCATCGCCATCTGGAGCGGGGTCGCGGTCACGTCGAACTGGCCGATGCCCGACAGGCCGGTCTGCGCCTCGTCCATGTCGGACGGGTAGACGCTGGTGTACGCCCGCACCGGCACGTCCTGCTCGTCGTCGTTGAAGCCGAACTTCTCCGCCATCGCCCGCACCTTGTCCTGGCCCAGGTCGACGGCCATCTTGCCGAAGACGTTGTTGCAGGAGTACTGGAGCGCGACGCGGATGGTGGCGTTCTCGCAGGGGGCGTTCGGGTTCTCGTTGGTCAGCGGGGTGACCGTGCCCGGCAGGGTGTACGGGTCGGGGCTCGCGGTCTTCTCGTCCACCGACGAGTACAGGCCGTCCTCCAGCGCCGCCGACGCCACCACCAGCTTGAACGTCGAACCCGGCGGCAGCGGCTGGCGCAGGGCGCGGTTGGTCAGCGGCTTGTCGTCGTCCGCGTTCAGCTTCTTCCACGCGGTCCCGGCCGTGTTGGCGTCGGTGAGTGAGGTCGGGTCGTACGACGGAGTGGAGACGACTCCGAGGATCTCGCCGGTCTTCGGGTCCATCGCCACCGCGGCGCCCTTGGTGTCGCCCAGCGCCTCGTACCCGGCCTTCTGCACGTCCGGGTCGATCGTCGTGATCACATTGCCCGGGTCGGCCCGCTGGTCGGTGACGGTGTCCATCACCGTCCTCAGCCGCGGGTCGGTGCCGTTGAGCAGGTCCTCGTAGATGCCCTCCAGCTGGGTGGGGGCGTAGGCCTGCGAGGCGTAGCCGGTCACCGCCGCGTACAGCTCGCCGTCCGTGTACGTGCGCTTGTACGCGAGGTCGCTGCCCTCCGTCCGCGCCGATCCGGTGACCGCCTCGCCGGCCACGATGATGTTCCCGAGCGGTCCCGCGTACGTCTGGATCGCGTTGCGTCGGTTGTCCGTGTCGTCCGCCAGCGCCTGGCCCTCGTAGAACTGCACCCAGGTGGCCCGCACCAGCAGTGCGAACACCAGGAGCAGCGTGAAGACCGACGCGCGCCTGATCGTCTTGTTCATCCCGCTCAGGACGACGACCGACGGGAGGGAATCGTTCCCTCTCGTCCCGTTTTCTCATCCGGCTCTCATGCGGGGCCGTCCGGCCTCAGGACGATCTCTTCGGTCTCCTCTATCTCCTGGCCCCGCGCTGTCCGCGCCGTCCGCGCCGCTCAGAGCCTGCGGGTGGCCAGCAGCAGCCGGTCGCGGGCGTCGAACAGGGCGTCCTTGACCAGCTGCTCGTGGGCCGGGGTCAGCCGCGCCACCGGCACCGAGCAGCTGATCGCGTCCCGCGCGGGGGTGCGGTAGGGGATCGCGACGCCGAAGCAGCGCAGCCCCAGCGTGTTCTCCTCGCGGTCCACGGCGAAGCCCTGCTCGCGGATCTGGCGCAGCTCCTCGATCAGCCGCTCCCGGTCGGTGAGGGTGTGCTCGGTCAGCGCCGGCAGCGTCTCGGGGAGCAGCTTGCGCACCTGCTCGTCGGTGTACGTGCTCAGCAGCGCCTTGCCCAGGGAGGTGGAGTGGGCGGGCAGGCGGCGGCCGACGCGGGTGAAGGGGCGCAGGTAGTGCTGGGACTGGCGGGTGGCCAGGTAGACCACGTTGGTGCCGTCCAGGCGGGCGAGGTGGATGGTCTCGGTGGTGTCGTCGCTCAGCCGGTCCAGGGTCGGGCGGGCCGCCGCGACCACCTCGTCGCCGTCGATGTAGGAGGTGCCCACCAGCAGCGCCCGTACGCCGATGCCGTACCGCGTGCCGGTGGCGTCCGTCTCCACCCAGCCGAGGTCGACCAGGGTGCGCAGCAGCATGTAGAGGCTCGACTTGGGGTACCCGACGGCTTCCTGGACCGACGCGAGGGAGTGCATGCCGGGGCGTCCGGCGAAGTACTCCAGCAGTTCGACGGTCCGCACCGCGGACTTGACCTGCGCTCCGCCGCCTGTCTCGCCTGTCGGCATCGGCCTTGACCCCTTCGTCGGACGGGAAATAGTCTCCGAACGTATTCATCCATAGAGACAGCGTTCAGTATATCGAACGTCCCTAGATCTGGAGGGCCCTCGGTGGCAGCAACACCAGTCTGGAGTGTCGACCCCCGTACCGGGAAGCAGCGCGAACAGGTCGCGGTGGAGGCGACGGCCCAGGACGTGGACGCCGCCGTCCGCGCCGCGCACGCCGCGCGCGAGGCGCTCGCCGACCGCGCCGTCCGCGCCGCCTTCCTGCGGACGGCCGCCGACGAGCTGGAGGCGGCCAAGGACGCGCTCGTCGAGGTCGCGGACGCCGAGACGGCGCTCGGCCCGGCCCGGCTGAACGGCGAACTCGCCCGCACCTGCTACCAGTTGCGGGCCTTCGCGAAGATCGTCGACGAGGGCGAGTTCCTGGGTGTCGTCATCGACCACCCGGACGACACCGCGACGCCGCCCGTCCCCGACCTGCGCCGCTACAAGGTGCCGCTCGGCGTGGTCGCCGTCTACTCGGCCTCCAACTTCCCCTTCGCCTTCTCCGTCCCCGGCGGCGACACCGCGAGCGCGCTCGCGGCCGGCTGCCCGGTCGTGGTCAAGGCCCACCCCGACCACCCCGCCCTGTCCGAGCGGGTCGCCGCCGTGCTGCGCCGCGCCGCCGCCCGGCACGACATACCCGAGGGCGTCGTCGGTCTGGTGCACGGCTTCGAGGCCGGCGTCGAGCTGGTCAAGCACCCGCTGGTCGCGGCGGCCGGCTTCACCGGCTCGGTGCGCGGCGGACGCGCCCTGTTCGACGCGGCGGCGGCCCGCCCCGTGCCGATCCCCTTCCACGGCGAGCTGGGCTCCCTCAACCCGGTCGTGGTCACCGAGGCCGCGGCGGCCGAGCGCCCCGAGGCGATCGGCACCGGGCTGGCCGGGTCGATGACGATGGGCGTCGGGCAGTTCTGCGTCAAGCCCGGCCTGGTACTGGCCCCCGCCGGCGCGGCCGGCGACCAGCTGGTCAAGTCCCTGACCGAGGCCGTCGGCGAGACCGGCGCCGGGGTCCTGCTCGACCACCGCATGCGGGACAACTTCATCACCGGCGTCGCCGAGCGGGCCGAACTGCCCGGCGTCGACGCCCCGGTGACCCCGGGCCCCGGCGACGAGCACACCGTCAGCCCCGGCTTCCTCACGGTGCCGGCGAGCAGGCTGACGGAGGAGGGCGAGTACGACCTCCTCCTGGAGGAGTGCTTCGGGCCGGTCACGGTCGTGGCGCGCTACGAGGACCAGGGCGAGGTCGAGGCCGTGCTGTCGCGGCTGCCGGGCAACCTGACGGCGACGGTGCACCTGTCCTCGGGCGAGGCGGCCGGCGAGGGACGGGGCGCGGAGATCCTGGCGGAGCTGACGCCGCTGGCCGGACGCGTGCTGGTGAACGCCTGGCCGACGGGGGTCGCGGTGGCCCCGGCGCAGCACCACGGGGGCCCGTACCCGGCGACCACGTCGACGTCCACGTCGGTGGGCGGGACGGCGATCGAGCGGTGGCTGCGGCCCGTCGTGTACCAGAACACGCCGGAGGCGCTGCTGCCGGTGGAGCTGCGGGACGCCAACGAACTGGGCCTGCCGCGGCGGTTCAACGGGGTGCTGGAGCGCTGAGGCTCACCCCGCGCTCGGCTCCAGGCCCGCGTCCCGGGCCAGGAGCGCCGCCTGCACCCTGTTGTCGCAGTCGAGCTTGGTCAGGATGCGGCTGACGTAGGTCTTCACCGTGGCCTCGCTCATGTGCAGCCGGGCGCCGGCGTCCGCGTTGGACAGGCCCTCGCCGAGCAGGGCCAGCACCTCGCGTTCACGCGCCGTCAGCCCGGCCAGGCGGCGGCGCGCCTCCTCGCCGCGCGTGGTGGCGGAGGGGGAGGCGAGGGTGTCCACCACGTGCCGGGTGGCGGCCGGGGACAGATAGGCGTCGCCGGCCGCCGCCGCGCGGACCGCGTGGATCAGCTCCTGCGGCGCGGAGTCCTTCAGCAGGAAGCCCGCGCTGCCGTGGCCGAGCGCCCGCAGGACGTTGTCCCGTTCCCCGAAGGTGGTCAGGATCAGCACGCGCACCCCCGGCGCGGCGCGGCCCAGCTCGGCCAGCGCGGTCAGCCCGTCCATCACGGGCATCTGGATGTCCAGCAGGGCCACGTCGACCGCGGTGCTCCGGGCGGTCTCCACCGCCTCCCTGCCGTCCCGCGCCTCGGCGACGACGTCGATGTCGTCGGCCGAGGTGAGGATCATCCTGATGCCCGCCCGGATGAGCGGTTCGTCGTCGGCGACGAGGACCCGGATCACGCGGCCTCCTGCGCGGTGTCGGTAGGGCGAGCGGGTGGTGGGGCCCGCTCATCATGCCCGATCCCGGCGCGGGCGCGGCCACGGGCCGCGTCACACCTCGTGCTTGTAGGACTCCTTCGAGGACAGCTTCCCGTCCCGGAAGCAGAACCGGTAGACGATGTCCTCCGTGTCGTCCACGAAGTGCTCGCAGACGGCGCCCTCGGGCAGCGGCGGGCCGTCCTTCTCCACGCCGTCGGTGAGCAGCGAGTCGCCCTTCGGGAACTTCTTCCGGAGCTCCGCCTCGGCGTCGCCGACCTGGGCCGACTCGTACACGCTCGCCGGGATGACGCCGTTCCGTACCTCGCCCACCAGCTTCGACACCCCCCACACCAGGAGGGCGCCGACGCCCACGACGAGGACCACGGCGGTGAGGGCGCATCCCAGGGCGACGTTCTTCTTGCTGCTCATGATGGTCGCGAACTCCTTGTGCGGATCGGTGCGTTCGATGACGCCACCACCGTCGCCCGCGGGGTCCCCGCCGGTCTGCCCCCGGAAGTCGTCGTCCGCGGCGACGAACGTCGCGCCGTCCGGACGGGCCGGCCGCTCGCCGCCGGTGTCACCGTCGCCGTCGCCGTCGCCGTACGGCAGTACACCCGCGAGCCGGAAACCACCGTCGGGGGTGGGGCCGGTGTGCACCATGCCGCCGACCAGCCGGGCCCGCTCCCGCAGCCCCGTCAGTCCCTGGCCGCCGCTGATCGCGGGGGGCCCGGCCTGCGCCCCGGCCGGCACCGGCCCGTTGGCCACCTCGACCACCAGGCTGTCCGGTTCGTAGCGCAGCGCCACGGTGATCGGGGCGCCCGGCGCGTGCTTGTGGGCGTTGGTCAGCCCCTCCTGAGCGATGCGGTACACGGCGCGGTCGACGGCGGGCGTGAGGGCCCGTCCGGTGCCGGACCGGCGCAGCTCCACCGGCGTGCCCGCGGCCCGCGAGGAGGCGACCAGTGTGTCGACGGAGGCCGCCGTGCGGTCCGCCGAGGGGTCCTCGGCCCCGGGCGGGGACCCCTCCGCGTCGTCCCGCAGGATGCCCACGGCCTCCCGCAGCTCCCGCATCGCCGACCTGGCGGCCTCCCGGAGGACGCCCACCCCTTCCCGCTGGCGGTCGTCGAGCTTCGGGTCCACCTCCAGCGCCCCGCAGTGCACGGCGATCAGGGCGAGCTGGTGGCCGAGGCTGTCGTGCATGTCCTGGGCGATGCGCTGCCGCTCCAGCAGCCGGGCCTGCCGCGCCACCATCGCCTGCTCGCGCACCAGTTGGGCGTTGTGCCGGCGCAGGGCGTCGAGCAGGGCGTGGCGCTGGGCGCGGTAGCGGGAGGCGAGCCCCGGTACGACCGCCATCACCAGGAACGGGCCGCCGCCCAGCGCGAGCATGACCAGCGGCGACGTCCAGAGCCGGTCGTCGGCCGAGACGGTGAGGGCGGGAACGGCGTAGAGCGCGAGCCCGGCCGCGTACGCGGCGAGCGCGCGCGCCGGACGTTTGATGCGGCTGCCTGCCGACCAGCCGGCGCAGATCAGCAGCGCGAACGTACCGAGGACCGATCCGGCCAGGGCCGACGAGACCATCAGCACGGTCGCCGGCAGGGCGCGGCGGGCCAGCGACAGTACGGCGACGGCCAGGGCCAGGGCGCCGCCCCGCGCCACGGACCCGGACTCCGTCGAGTAGAGCAGGCCGGCGATCCCGGAGAGCGCCACGGCGAGTACGGCCTCCCCGACGATCCGCTTGCGGGGCCAGGGGGAGGCGGCGGCGAGCCGGTGACGGAGCGGCAGGCCGGTGCGGGGTGTTTCGGCTACGTCCACGCGCAGACGATAGAGGGCCGCCCCCGGACGCCCGCGTCCCCCCTTCGGCGCGGCCCCGGACGACGAAAGTGGACTCCCGGCCGGCCAAGGGGCCCGTCCTCCTCGGCCGTCGCGGAGGACGGGCCACAAAGACCGCTCCCGGGCGGGGCGCACGGTGACGGCGGCGCTGCCGGACGCACACGGGCGACGGCGCGGGCACCGGCCCCGCCGGCCGCGTGGCCCGCGGGACGGCGGCTCGAGGGAATGGAAGCGGCTCGTCGAGGGTTCACGCGTTCGCCGGAGGGAGCCTCCGTACCCGTACGACCTGGAGTGCCGATCACGATGCGCGTCGAAATCTGGTCCGACATCGCCTGTCCCTGGTGTTATGTCGGAAAGGCCCGTTTCGAGAAGGCGCTGGCCGCCTTCCCGCACCGGGAGCGGGTCGAGGTCGTGCACCGCTCCTTCGAGCTGGACCCGGGCCGCGCCAAGGACGACGTCCAGCCGGTGATCGCGATGCTCACCAGGAAGTACGGCATGAGCGAGGCGCAGGCCGAGGCCGGTGAGGACAACCTGGGCAGCCAGGCCGCCGCCGAGGGCCTGCCCTACCGCACCCGGGGCCGTGACCACGGCAGCACCTTCGACATGCACCGCCTGCTGCACTTCGCCCGCGGGCGGGGCCGCCAGACGGAGCTGCTCGACCTGCTGTACCGGGCGAACTTCGCCGAGGAGCGGTCCGTCTTCGGCGACGACGAACGGCTCGTCGAGCTGGCCGGCGCCGCCGGTCTGGACGCGGACGCGGCGCGCGAGGTCCTCGCCGACCCGGCGGCGTACGCCGACGAGGTGCGCGCCGACGAGCGGGAGGCCGGGCGGCTCGGCGCCGACGGTGTGCCATTCTTCGTGCTCGACCGGACGTACGGCGTCTCCGGCGCCCAGCCCGCCGAGGTCTTCGCCCAGGCGCTCACCCGGGCGTGGCAGGCGCGGGCGCCGCTCGCCATGGTCCAGGGCACGCGGGCGGCCGTGGGCGGCGGCGACGCCTGCGGCCCCGACGGCTGCGCGGTGCCGCGAGCCGGTGAAAGCGATGGACGGGGCGCGGCCGGGGCCGCACAGTAAGGGACATGCAGACCTTCGATCGTCTCGTCCGCACCGAGTTCCAGCCGGAGAGCGTCTACCTGAACACCGCCGCGCTCGGCCTGCTGCCCGCCCGGTCCGTCGCCGCGATACGGGACGCGGTGGCGTCCGTGGCGGCCGGGCGGCCGTCGGACATGTTCGCCGACGTCGAGGCGTCCCGGGCCGCCTTCGCGCGGATCGTCGGGGTGCCCGCCTCCCGGGTGGCCGCCGGCGCGTCGGTCGCCGTCTACAGCGGTGTGATCGCGGCCTCGCTGCCGCCGGGCGCCGAAGTCCTCACCGCCGAGGACGACTTCAGCTCCCTGGTCAACCCCTTCCACGTGCGCGGCGATCTGAAGGTGCGGGCGGTGCCGCTGGAGCGGATCGCCGAGTCGGTCACCGCGGACACCGCCTTCGTCGCCGTCAGCGCCGTCCAGTCCGCCGACGGGCGGCTCGTCGACCTGCCCGCGCTGCGCGCCGCCGCCCGGGAGCACGGCGCGCGGATCCTCCTGGACGCCTCCCAGTCGGCGGGCTGGCTGCCGCTGGCCGCCGCCGACGTCGACTACGTCGCGGTCGTCGCCTACAAGTGGGTGCTCTGCCCGCGCGGGGTCGCCTTCCTCGTCGTCCCCGAGGACCTGGGCGGGCTGCCCCCGCTGTTCGCCGGCTGGGCCGCGGGCGAGCACCCCTGGCGGAGCACCTACGGCCCGGTCCAGGAACTGGCCCGCTCCGCCCGCCGGTTCGACGAGAGCCCCGCCCTGCTGTCCTACGCCGGCGCCCGGCACTCCCTGGCGCTGATCGAGGAGCTGGGGGTGGACGCCGTGCACGCCCACGACCTCGCGCTCGCCGACCGGTTCCGGGCCGGGCTGGCCGCGCTCGGGCACGAGCCGGTGCAGGCGCCGGGCTCGGCGATCGTCTCGGTGCCCGGGCTCGGCCACCGGCAGGGCGAGCTGGACCGGGCCGGCATCCAGGTCTCCGACCGGGCGGGGAACCTGCGCGCCGCGTTCCACCTGTACAACACGGACGCGGACGTCGACCGGCTGCTGAACGCCCTGTAGACGCGCCGCCGGGCGGGTGTCTTCCGTGCCGCCCGTGCCGCGCGTGCCGGTCGGCTGGTGAGCGTCGTGCGGATGTGCCGCCGGGCGGGTGTCTTCCGTGCCGCCCGTAGCGCGCGTGCCGGTCGGCTGGCGAGCGTCGTATAGACGTGCCGCCGGGCCGGTGCCTCCCGTCCCGCACGGACGAGGCACCGGCCCGGGGGCGTGCGTCACACGGTCACCTCACCGGCGTGAAGTCCCGCGCGCCGATGAACTCGGGCCGCCGTACCGGCGCCGCGAACGGCTCCACCGCCGCGTTCTCCACGCTGTTGAACACGATGAAGACGTTGGAGCGGGGGAACGGGGTGATGTTGTCGCCCGAGCCGTGCATGCAGTTGCAGTCGAACCAGGTCGCCGAGCCGGCCTTGCCGGTGAACAGCTTGATGCCGTACTCCGAGGCCATCTCGGTCAGCGCCTCGTCGGAGGGCGTGCCCGCGTCCTGCATCTGCAGCGACTTCTTGTAGTTGTCCTTCGGCGTCTCACCCGCGCACCCGAGGAACGTCTTGTGCGACCCCGGCATGATCATGAGTCCGCCGTTGGTGTCGTAGTTCTCGGTCAGCGCGATGGAGACCGACACCGTGCGCATCCGCGGCAGACCGTCCTCGGCGTGCCACGTCTCGAAGTCCGAGTGCCAGTAGAAGCCGCTGGCGCCGAAGCCCGGCTTGACGTTGATCCGCGACTGGTGGACGTAGACGTCCGAGCCGAGGATCTGCCGGGCGCGGCCCACCACCCGCTCGTCGCGCACGAGCCGCGCGAAGACCTCGGAGATCTTGTGCACCTCGAAGACGGACCGGATCTCCTGGGACCGCGGCTCGACGATCGAGCGTTCGTCGGCCCGGATCTCCGGGCTGGCCACGAGGCGGTCCAGCTCGTCGCGGTAGACGGCGACCTCGTCCTCGGTGATGAGCCGGTCGATGGCGATGAAGCCGTCGCGCTCGAAGGATTGCAGGTCACCCGGCTCGAACGGCCCGGGCGCCTCGGGTGCTCCCCAGACGACCGGGTCCTGCCGGGGAGTGGCCACCTCGGTGGTGCCCCGGGTCGGGTAGAGGTCGGTGACGGTGGTCGCGGCGGTCCCGGTGGTCGCGGTCACGGTTTCCTCACGCCTCCTCGGTGAGCAACGGGTAGACGCCGTTCTCGTCGTGGTCCTCCCGTCCGGTCACGGGCGGGTTGAAGACACAGATGCAGTGGAAGTCCTCCTTGACCTTGAGCGTGTGCCGCTCGTGGCCGTCGAGGAGGTACATGGTGCCGGGCGTGATGTGGTAGGTCTTCCCGGTCTCGCGGTCGGTCAGCTCGGCGTCGCCCTTGGTGCAGACGACGGCCTCGATGTGGTTCGCGTACCACATCTCGGTCTCCGTGCCCGCGTACAGGATCGTCTCGTGCACGGAGAAGCCGACCTTCTCCTTGGCGAGGACGATCCGCTTGCTCTCCCAGGTGCCGGACGCGGACTTGACGTGCCGGTCGGTGCCTTCGATCTCCTTGAACGAACGGACGATCACGGTGTGGCGATGCCTCCTAGGTGGGGGTCAGGCGGTCAGGGGCCGGCCGGCCAGTTGATCAGGCGGTCTCGCGGACGGCCCGGGCGAGGATCTTCATGCCCTCGTCCAGTTCGTCGGGGGTGAGGGTGAGCGCGGGGAGCAGCTTGACGACCTCGCTCTCCGGGCCGGACGTCTCGATCAGCAGCCCGTGCTCGAAGGCGCGCTTGGCGACGCGGCCGGCGCGGTCCTTGTCGTGGAACTCCAGGCCCCAGACCAGGCCGCGGCCCCGGTACTCCTTGACGTCGGCGAGGTTCTCCTCGGTGATGGAGATCAGGTGCTGCTCGACCCGCTCGCCGCGGGCCCGGGTCTGCTTCTCCATCGCGGAGCCGTCGGCCCAGTAGGTCTCCAGGGCGGCGGTCGCGGTGACGAAGGCGGGGTTGTTGCCGCGGAAGGTGCCGTTGTGCTCGCCCGGCTCCCAGATGTCCAGTTCGGGCTTGAACAGGCACAGTGACATCGGCAGGCCGTAGCCGCTGATGGACTTGGAGACGGTGACGATGTCCGGGGTGATGCCCGCCTCCTCGAAGGAGAAGAAGGCGCCGGTACGGCCGCAGCCCATCTGGATGTCGTCGACGATCAGCAGCATGTCCTGCCGTTCGCACAGCTCGGCGAGGGCGCGCAGCCACTCCAGGCGGGCGACGTTGATGCCGCCCTCGCCCTGTACGGTCTCCACGATCACGGCGGCGGGCTTGTTCAGGCCCGAGCCCTGGTCCTCCAGAAGCCGCTCGAACCACAGGAAGTCCTCGACCGTGCCGTCGAAGTAGTTGTCGAACGGCATCGGGGTGCCGTGCACCAGCGGGATGCCGGCGCCGGCCCGCTTGAAGGCGTTGCCGGTCACGGCGAGCGAGCCCAGCGACATGCCGTGGAAGGCGTTGGTGAAGGACACGATCGCCTCGCGGCCCTTGACCTTGCGGGCCAGCTTCAGCGCGGCCTCCACCGCGTTGGTGCCGGTCGGGCCGGGGAACATGACCTTGTACGGCAGGTCGCGGGGGCGCAGCACCAGGTTCTGGAAGGTCTCCAGGAAGCGGCGCTTGGCGGTGGTCGACATGTCGAGACCGTGCGTGACACCGTCCCGCTCCAGGTAGTCGATCAGCGCCCGTTTCAGCACGGGGTTGTTGTGTCCGTAGTTGAGCGACCCGGCTCCGGCGAAGAAGTCGAGGTACTCGTGGCCGTCCTCGTCGTACATGCGGCTGCCGTGCGCGCGGTCGAAGACGGTGGGCCAGCCGCGGCAGTAGCTGCGTACCTCGGACTCCAGGGTCTCGAAGACACTCAGGTCGGGCTGGGTGATGGTCACGGCGAATCGCTCCTCGGTGCGGTGAAGGGTGAGGTGAGGGAAGTCGAAGTCGGTGGGGGTCCGGTGTCAGCGGGCCGCTGACAGGGGGCCGATGCGGTACAGGACCTCGGGCTCGTGCGGTCCGTCGGGGAACAGACCGGCGTCGAACAGCGTCTCCCGCTCCAGCGCGGCGCCGTGGCGCTCGGCGAACGAGGTGAACAGCCGTCGGGAGGGGAGGTTGTCCGGGCTGATGGTCGTCTCCAGCGTGGTCAGCGCCTGCTCCGCCACAACGCGCGCGACCAGACCGTCGAGCAGCTGCGCGGCCAGTCCGCGGCCGCGGTACGCCTCGTCCACCGCCACCTGCCAGATCAGCAGGGTGTCGGGACGGTCCGGCCGCACATAGCCGGTGACGAACCCGACCGCCTCGCCGCTCGCCGCGCGGGCGACGGCCGAGGTCGCGGCGAAGTCCCGGCACCACAACAGATAGGCGTAGGAGGAGTTCAGGTCCAGGACCTTCGAATCCCTCGCTATACGCCACAGCGCGGCCCCGTCCGCCACTTTCGGACGATCGATGTGCAGGTCTGCTTGTGCGGCAGTCATACAAATTGAACTTACCCAGGGGAATGCAAAAATGCATCGCCAGGCGGGGTTACGGATGGCGAGGGGGTGTGTTATCGCGCGAGCGCGGATGATCACGCGAGGTGCCTGGGTTTTGAGGCGGTTTGCCCGGTGCATAACGGGCGAATCGTACCGCTTGTGCAACGGGTCACATTCAAGTGACCCGCCGGAAACATGCGCGAAATCTTTGCGTTTAGTCCCCGCGGAAGCGGGAAGAAGACTATGGGAAGTATCCTTGGGAAGAATTCCGAACGGTTTTGATTATCTCCCCGAGTGAATCCCGAATTCAGGTCCCGTTACGCCTGCCAGGCTCCTTCGGCGGCCCGGTGGGCGCCTTCCGGATCGGTCGGCAGGCCCTTCTCGGCGAGCGCGGCACCGAGTGCGTCCAGGCAGCCGCGCACGGCTCCGCGGGTCGCGCGCGGCCCGTAGTGGTTGACGCGGATCATCTCCTCGGCCAGCGCGCCCCCGCCCGCGGCCAGCGGCAGCGTCGGGTCGGCCTCCAGCGCCCGCGCCACCAGCTCCGAGGCGTCCAGGCCGGCCGGGGCCCGCAGCGTGGTGGCGACCGGTGCCGCGTCGCGTGCCGCGCGCACGTACGGCGTGAGCCCCCCGCCCAGCGCCAGGGCGCCCGCGCGGGTGGCCGCCGCGGCCGAGGCGTGCCGCGCCATCACCGACTCCGGGCCGGCCGCCTCGATCCGCGCCACGCACGCCTCCAGGGCGAGCATCTCCAACTGCGCCGGAGCGTGCGGCAGCGCCGTGCGCCCGCCGTCGATCCAGCGCTCCTTCCAGTCCAGGAGGGAGAGGTACGAGCGGCGCGGCGCCCCGGGGTTCGCGGCCATCCGCGCCCAGGCCCGCTCGCTCACCGACACCGCCGACACCCCGGCCGGACCGCCCATCGCCTTCTGCGCCCCGATCACGCACAGGTCCACGCCCCAGGCGTCCGGCAGCACCGGCTCGGCACCCACGGAGGCCACGGCGTCCAGGTAGAACAGCGCGCCGTGCTCCTTCACCACCTCGCCGATCTCCGCGACCGGGTTGGTGTTCCCGGTCGCCGCCTCGGCGTGCACCAGCGACACGAAGTCGATCTCCGGGTGCTCGGCGAACGCCTCCCGCACCCGCTCCGCCGTCACCGCCTCGTGGAAGGGCACCGCCAGGTCGTGCACCGTCGCGCCGCAGTCCCGCAGCCAGTCGCCGAAGGTCTGCCCGTACGGCCCCGTGATCACGTTCAGCGCCACGGTGTCCGGCCCGGCCGTCCCGCGGATCGCGCCCTCCAGCGGCAGCAGCGCCTCGCCCTGCATGATCACCACGTCCTGCGCGGTGCCGAGCAGCCGCGCCACCCGGTCCTCGATCGCGGCGAAACGGTCGGCGCTCAGCGGGGGGAGGTCCAGGAAGGGGTCGGTCACGGTGGCGCTCTCTTCACTACACGGTACGGGGTCACTGCTCACGGGTGGGTGTACGCGAGCGTACGGGTCGAGGGTAACCGCGGCACGCCTCCCGAATCGCGCCGGAGCCCGTCCGTCGCGGCACGGTCACGCCCGGAGCCCGTCCGTCGCGGCACGGTCACGCCCGGCATCCCGGCTTCCGCTGCGGCGGCGGCCGGTTCCCCGGCCGCACGGCGGGCCCGTGGCAGGGGCTGATTAGGCTGCGGGACATGAGCGATGGCGCGATGCTGCACGTGAAGGGCCGGGTGCTCGTCGGACCCGACGAGGTCCGCGACGAGCTGTGGGTGATCGACGGCCGGATCTCCTACGACCGTCCGGCCGGCACCCGGGACGTCCGGACCGTCGAGGGCTGGGCGCTGCCCGGTCTGGTCGACGCCCACTGCCACGTCGGCCTCGACCGGCACGGTGCGGTCCCCGCCGACGTCGCCGAGCGGCAGGCACTGGCCGACCGGGACGCGGGGGCGCTGCTGCTGCGGGACGCGGGGTCGCCCTCCGACACCCGCTGGGTGGACGACCGCGAGGACCTGCCGAAGATCATCCGGGCCGGGCGGCACATCGCCCGCACCCGCCGCTACATCCGTAACTACGCCTGGGAGGTGGAGCCCGAGGACCTGCCCGCCTACGTCGCCCGGGAGGCCCGGCGCGGCGACGGCTGGGTCAAGCTGGTCGGCGACTGGATCGACCGCGACCTCGGGGACCTGTTGGCGTGCTGGCCGCGCGGCGCGGTCGAGGCGGCCATCGCCGAGGCCCACCGCCTGGGCGCCCGCGTCACCGCGCACTGCTTCGCCGAGGACTCCCTGCGGGACCTGGTGGAGGCGGGCATCGACTGCGTCGAACACGCCACCGGCCTCACCGGCGACCTGATCCCGCTGTTCGCCTCCCGGGGCGTCGCGATCGTCCCCACCCTGGTCAACATCGCGACCTTCCCGGACCTGGCCGCCGGCGGCGAGGCCAAGTTCCCCCGCTGGTCCGCCCACCTCCGCCGGCTGCACGCCCGCCGCTACGACACCGTCCGCGACGCCCACGACGCCGGCGTCCCGGTCTACGTCGGCACGGACGCGGGCGGCACGCTGCCGCACGGGCTGGTGGCGGCGGAGGTCGCCGAACTGGTCACGGCCGGCATCCCCCCGCTCACCGCCCTGTCGGCGGCCACCTGGTCGGCCCGCGCCTGGCTCGGCCGCCCCGCCCTGACCGAGGGCGCCCCGGCCGACCTGGTGGTGTACGAACGGGACCCCCGGGCGGACGTCCGCGTGCTGGGGGTCCCGTCGCGGGTGGTGGTGAACGGGCGGGTGGTCGGTTAGGCCCCGTGCCTCACTCGGCGCGGACCTCGCGGGCTCCGTCCACGGCCCGGTTCCCGCTGGAGGCCACGTGTGCGTCCGCCCGGCGGCCGGCCCCCTGGGCCCACTCCCCTGTGGGGGACCGGAAGGGGGAACCACGGTTGCGCGCCGGCGGCGGGGGAGGGGCACCGACCAGCACCGGGCGGGTGCGCGTGCCGGGCGGGCGTCACCTGCGTCCTCATTGGCCGGCGGCTGCCGCCCGCTGACCGTCCGTCGCGGCGTCCTCGGCGAAGCCGCGGCCGGCAGTGCTCTGTCGGCCCGTTCCCGCTCAGCTCCGTCCGACCGTCCGTCGCGGCGTCCTCGGCGAAGCTGCGGCCGGCAGTGCTCTGTCGGCCCGTTCCCGCTCAGCTCCGCCCCACCGCCCGCCCCAGCGCCCGCCCCAGCGCCCGCAGGAAGCCGTCCGTCGTCGTCCGGTCCCGTACCGCCAGCCGCAGCCACTCCTCGTCCAGTCCCGGGAAGGTGTCCCCGCGCCGGACCGCGTACCCCAGCTCCCGCAGCCGCCGGCGCACGTCGGCGGCCTCCGGCAGCCGTACCAGGACGAAGGGGCCCTCGGCCGGTTCCACCACCCGCAGCCCCCGCCCGGCGAACTCCCTCAGCCCGGCGACCAGACGGTCCCGGTCGGCGGCGACGCGGTGGGCGGCGTGCGCGGCCTCCGCCAGCGCCCGCGGCCCCACGCACGCCTCGGCCGCCGCCAGCGCCGGCGTGGACACCGGCCACAACGGCTGCGCCCGCTCCAGCGCGCCGACGACGTCCGGCGCCGCCAGCACGTACCCGATCCGCAGTCCGGCCAGCCCCCAGGTCTTGGTGAGGCTGCGCAGCACCACCAGGCCGGGCACGTCCGTGCGCCCGGCCAGCGCCTCCCGCTCGCCCGGCACCGCGTCCATGAACGCCTCGTCGACCACCAGCGTCCGCCCGGGCCGGGCCAGCCCGGCCAGCACACCGGCCGGGTGCAGCACCGACGTCGGGTTGGTCGGGTTGCCGACGACCACCAGGTCGGCTTCCTCGGGCACCGCCGCCGGGTCGAGCCGGAAGCCGTCCCCGGCGCGCAGCAGCACCCGGTCCACCGTGTGCCCCGCGTCCCGCAGCGCCGCCTCCGGCTCCGTGAACTGCGGGTGCACCACCACCGGCCGGCGCACCTTCAGCGCCCGCGCCAGCAGTACGAACGCCTCCGCCGCGCCCGCCGTCAGCAGCACCCGCTCCGCCGGCAGCCCGTGCCGCGCCGCCACCGCCGCCCGCGCCGCCCGGCCGTCCGGGTAGGCCGCGAGCGAGCCGAGCGAGGCCGCGAGGCGCTCGCGCAGCCAGGGCGGCGGGGTGCCCGCGCGGACGTTGACCGCGAGGTCCACCAGCGCGGCCCCGTCGCCCCGGACCTCGGCGTCGCCGTGGTGGCGCAGGTCGTGGCCGTCGCCCTCAGCGCGCATGGGAGTGCGAGTGCGCGTGCCCGTGCCCGTGCCCGTGCGCGTGGTGGTGGCCGTCGTCGTCGGGGTGGAAGTGCGGCTGCTGCGGCGCCCCCACCTTGTCCTCGAAGCCCGGCAGCGCGATGCGGTACACGCACGAGTCGCAGTTCATCCGCAGATCACCGCCCACCGCCTCCTCGTACCGCTCCCACACCAGGTCGAGCAGTTCCGGCTCCGGACCGATGACGTCCGCCGAACGCACCTGGACCTCCGGGTGCGCGCCCGCCCACTCCTCGGTCTGGAACCTGACCCGGTCCGGGAGGACGCCGGTGAACAGGAAGTACGGCAGCACCACGATCCGCCGCGCGCCCAGCCGCGCGCACCGCTCCAGGCCGCCCGGCACGTCCGGCCGCGCCAGCGACACGAACGCCGTCTCCACGCCCGCGTACCCCCGGCCCTCCCACAGCAGCCGCGCCGCCTTGAACACCTCGGCGTTGGCGTCCGGGTCGGTCGAGCCGCGCCCCACCAGCAGCACGGTCACCTCGGCCGGGTCCCAGCCGGGGTCCATCGCCTCGGCCAGCCGCCGCTCAAGGACCCGCAGCAGCGCCGGGTGCGGACCCAGCGGGCGGCCGTAGGTGTACGAAATCCCGGTGTGCCGTTCCTTCTCGCGGGCCAGCGCCGCCGGGATGTCGCCCTTGGCGTGCCCGGCGGACACCAGCATCAGCGGCACGGCGGCGAACCGGCGCACCCCCCGCTCCACCAGCTCGGCGACCGCGTCGCCCAGCGGCGGCGGGGACAGCTCGATGAATCCGCCGGCGACGGGCAGTTCCGGGTGGCGGCGGCCCAGCTCGCGCACGAAGTCCCGGAACGCCTCGGCCCCGGCGTCGTCCCGGGTGCCGTGTCCGGCGATGAGCAGGGCGGGCGGGGTGGTCACAGCGTCTCCTCGGGGAATCGGGAAAAGTGCGGCGGTTCGGGGGTCATCGGGTGCTCTCCTGCCAGCGGTAGCCGCGCGGCGTCACCATGCGCCCGGCGATCTCGCGGGTGGCGGTGTTGCCGACCGTCACGACCGTCATCATGTCGACGGCTCCCGGGTCCAGCGCGGCCAGCGTGGTCAGCCGGGCCGACTCGTCGGCGCGGGAGGCGTTGCGCACCACCCCGACCGGTGTCGCCGGCTCCCGGTGCTCCGCCAGGATCGCCAGCGACTTGGGCAGCTGCCAGTGGCGGCCCCGGCTGCGCGGGTTGTAGAACGTCACCACCAGGTCGGCCTCGGCCGCCGCCCGCACCCGGCGCTCGATGACCTCCCAGGGGGTGTGCAGGTCGGACAGGCTGATGGAGACGTGGTCGTGGCCGAGCGGCGCGCCCAGCACCGCCCCGGCCGCCAAAGCCGCCGTCACCCCGGGCACCCCGACCACGTCGATGTCGTCGGACGCCTCGGCCAGCGCCGGCGAGGCCATGGCGTACACGCCCGCGTCGCCGCTGCCGATCAGCGCGACGGCGTGGCCGCGCCGGGCCTCCTCGACGGCGGTGCGGGCCCGCTCCTCCTCGGCGCCCAGCCCCGACTCCAGCACCCGGGTGCCGGGCCGCAGCAGGTCGCGGATCTGGTCGACGTACTGGTCCAGGCCGACCAGCACCGACGCCCGCCGCAGCTCGGCCGCCGCGCGCGGGGTGAGCAGGTCGCGGGCGCCCGGACCGAGCCCGACCACCGCGAGCCGCCCGCGCCCCGGGAGCCGTACGACGGCACAGGTCGCCATCGCCGGCCGGCCGTCCGCGCGCTCGGACTTCCGCTTGGGGACGAGGAGTTCACCGCCGTGCCGCAGGGCGGCGGCCTCCGCGACGGACGGGGTGCCGACGGCGGCGAGCGGCGCGTCGGAGGGGTGCGGCACCTCGACACCGGCCAGCTCCCCGGCCGGGTACGTCACGAGCGGCACCCCGAGCCGCCGCGCCGCGGCCACGACGCCGGGCTCGTCGGCCTTGGCGTCCACGGTGGCGATCCGGGCCACGGAGGCGGGGGAGAGCCCGGCCTCGCGCAGGGCGCCCTCGACGACACCGAGCACCTCCTCGGCGGGCGCCCCCCGGGAGGCCCCGACCCCGACGACGAGCGACGGCGGACGCAGGACCACCTCCCCGGCCCTCTCCTCGGCCAGCCGGTCCGTCACCCGGACCGTGTACGCCCCCTCGGCGGCCAGCGGCAGCGGCGGCAGCGGCCAGGGCACCTCGGCCCGCAGCGCCACCGGCTCCCCGTCCAGCAGCGCCCGGGTCACCCCGGCGACGTCGCCCTCGACGGGCAGCCCGAGGGTGTCCAGGCCCGGTACGCCCACCGCGTCCGTCGCCGTCGTCACCACCGGCTCGGCGCCCAGCACCCCGGCCACCTCGGCGGCGAGGCCGTTGGCGCCGCCGCCGTGCCCGCCCAGCAGCGACACCGCGAACCGTCCCGCCTCGTCGACGCAGACCACGCCCGGATCGGTCCGCTTGTCCGCCAGCAGCGGCGCGACGAGCCGCACCACGGCCCCCGTCGCCAGGAAGCACACGAGCTGCTCGCACTGGGTGAACGCGGCCCGTACGGCGTCCGCGACCGGACCCTCGTAGACACGGGTGCGCCCGGGCCACGCGGCGGCCAGCCGGTCGCGGGCCGCCGCGCCCGCCGCCGTGGCGGAGACAAGGCCGATCACTGGGGGACTCCTTCGGTACGGGTGGGGGCGTCGTCGCTCTTCCGGCCGCGCAGCGCCCTGCGCGCCTCGGGGTCGGCCTTGCGGAAGCCGTGGAAGTGCCCCGGGTGGTAGAGGTGCGAGCGGGTACCGCGCGCGTCGAGGGCCGGACCGACCAGGAACAGCGTGTGCTTCCACAGCTTGTGCTCCTTGACCGTCTCCTCCAGCGTGCCGATCGTGCACCGCACGACCAGCTCCTCCGGCCAGGTCGCCTGGTGGGCGACGACCACCGGCGTGCCCGTCGGGTAGCCGCCCTCCAGCAGCTCCCGCACCAGCTGTCCGCTGCGGGCGGCCGACAGGAACACCGCCATGGTCGTCCCGTGCCGGGCGAACTCCCGGACCTCCTCGCCGGGCGGCATCGGCGTCTTGCCGCCGCCCAGCCGGGTGAGGATGACGGACTGCGCCACCTCCGGGACGGTCAGCTCCCGCCCCGCGAGCGCGGCGACGGCGGAGAACGACGACACGCCGGGCACGATCTCGGTCGCGATGCCGATCGCCGCGCACCGGTCGAGCTGCTCCTGCGTGCCGCCCCACAGCGCCGGGTCGCCGGAGTGCACGCGGGCCACGGCCAGACCGTCCCGGTGGGCCCGCTCGTAGACGGCGACGACGTCCTCCAGCGACATCGTGGCGGAGTCGAGCACCTCGGCGCCCTCCCGGGCGTGCTCCAGCACCTCGGCCTGCACCAGGCTGGCCGCCCAGATCACGACGTCGGCCTCGGCGATGGCGCGCGCGGCACGGAACGTCAGCAGATCGGCGGCACCGGGGCCGGCGCCGACGAAGGTCACCTTGCCCGCGGGGGCATCGGCATCGGCCATGGAATCGGGTCCTCTCCTACTCATGCTTACTGCGGTTGCCGCTGTCGGACGCGCGGGGACGCGGGCCGATCGGATAGCAAGGGCACATGGCGGTCCTCGTCGCGCTCGGCGCGTTCCTGATGACGCTGGCCGGCGGCTGGACGGCACAGCGCGTGACCGACCGCCGCCACCTGGTGCTGGGCCTGGCCGGCGGCCTGATGCTCGGCGTGGTCGGCCTGGACCTGCTGCCGGAGGCGCTGGAGGCGGCCGGCCGCGAGGTGTTCGGCGTGCCGGAGGCCCTGCTGCTGTTCGTCGCCGGGTTCCTCCTCGCCCACCTGGTGGAACGCCTGCTGGCCGCCCGCCGCGCCGCGCACGGCGCCGGGGAGCACGGCCACCGCGCGCCCGAGGTGGGGCTGACGGCCGCCGCGGCGATGGTCGGGCACAGCGCGATGGACGGCGTGGCGATCGGCGCGGCCTTCCAGGTCGGCGGCGGCATGGGAGCGGCGGTCGCCCTGGCGGTGATCGCCCACGACTTCGCGGACGGCTTCAACACCTACACACTCGCCGACCTGTACGGCAACGCCCGCCGCCGCGCCGTCGCCATGCTGGTCGCCGACGCCTGCGCACCCGTACTGGGCGCGGCCTCGACCCTCGTCCTCAGCATCCCGGAACAGTTCCTCGGCGCCTATCTCGGCCTCTTCGGCGGCGTCCTGCTCTACCTCGCCGCCGCCGAGATCCTCCCCGAGGCCCACCACGAGCACCCCGCCCGCTCGACCCTGCTGTGCACGGTCGCCGGGGCAGGGTTCATCTGGCTGGTGGTCGGCATCGCCGAGTAGCGCGGGGCTGCCGGTCACAGCTTCCCGCCCCGGCCGCCGTCCCGCCGCGCGGGCGCGATCAGCGTCGACAGGTACGGCAGGGGAGCGCCGTCGAGATCGGCGGCCGGCCGGATCGCCTCCTCCTCGAGGCCCAGCGCCGACCCCCACACGGCGTCCGCCAGCCGCCCGGTCTCCCGCAGCGCCCCGGCCACCTCGGCCGCCTGCCGCCCGAACTTGTACGCCACGACCGTCCCCGGCCCGTTCAGCGCGTCCTTCAGCACGGAAGTCCCCGCGGTGACCGGCACCAGCGTCAACGGCTCGGTCCCCTCGGTCAGCACGGCCCCGGAGCGCGCCGCGAGGTCCTGCATGGCGGTGATCCCGGGCACCGTCTCCACGACCGTCCCCGGCACGGCCGCGGCGACGGTCTGGGCGAGGTAGGTGAACGTCGAGTACACGTTGGGGTCGCCGATGGTGGCGAAGGCGACCGAGCCGTGGGAGCGCAGCAGCCCGGCCACCGTCTCCCCGGCCGCGTCCCAGGCGGCCTCGCGCCGCGCCCGGTCGCTGCGCTCGTTGAGCGCGAACACCACGCGGCGGATCTTCTCCTGACCCACGTAGTGCAGGACGGTCGCCTCGGCCCGGCCGCGCTCCAGCGTGTCCATCACCGGTACGACGACGACATCGGCGGCCCGCAGCGCGTTGACCCCCTTGACGGTCACCAGCTCCGGATCACCGGGACCGACCCCGACTCCGACCAGATGGCTGCTCATGACGTCCGGCACCTCTCCACGAACCGACGGGCGACACCGGGCTCGGACGCCCAGTGCGTGTGCAGATAGCTCGCGTGCACACCCCGCTGTACAAAACCCTCCAGGCGCCGCGCCGGCGCCCGCGTCCCCCACGCCGGGGCCGCACCGGCCCCCGGCTCGACCACCGTCCGGTGGAACTCGTGCCCCCGCATCCGCGTCCCGGCGGCGGCCAGCGCGCTGTCGGAGACGGCCACGGCGTCCCGGTAGCCCAGCGTCAGCCGCTCGCCCATCCGCGCGGTGGCGTCCAGCACCCCGCACATCGGCATCCCGTCCAGCTCCCGGCACAGGTACAGCAGCCCGGCACACTCGGCGGCGACCGGGGCGCCGCGCTCGGCGAGGTCGCGGACGCTCTCGCGCAGCGGCTCGTTGGCGGACAGCTCGGCGGCGTACACCTCCGGGAAGCCGCCGCCGATCACCAGTCCGTCCGTCCCCTCGGGCAACTCCTCGTCCCGCAGCGGGTCGAAGGGCACGACCTCCGCTCCGGCGGCTTCGAGCAGCTCGGTGTGCTCGGCGTAGGAGAAGGTGAACGCGGCCCCTGCGGCGACGGCGACGCGGGGCGTCGGCTTTTCAGTGGGCAGCGCCGGGCGGTGGGTGGGGGAAGGCCCGGGGGTCCAGGGGGCGGAGCCCCCCGGCAGCGGCCCGGCGGACCGGGCGAGCGATTCAAGGGCGTCCAGATCACACCCTTGGGCAACCAACGCGGCCATGGCACCGACCGCATCCACCGCGTCCCCCCGCCGCTCGGCGACCGGCACCAGCCCGAGATGCCGAGAAGGCACATCGACCGGCACCGCCCGCCGCAAGGCACCGAGCACCGGCACCCCGGCCGACTCCAGCGCCTCCCGCAGCACCGCCTCGTGCCGGTCCGACCCGACCTTGTTCAGGATCACGCCCCCGACCCGCACCTGGGGGTCCCAGGAGACGAACCCGTGCACCAGCGCCGCCACCGACCGCGCCTGCGCCGACGCGTCGACGACCAGCACGACCGGCGCCCGCAGCAGCTTGGCCACGTGCGCGGTGGACGCCAGCTCCCCTTCCCCCGACGCCCCGTCGTACAGCCCCATCACGCCCTCGACGACCGCGAGGTCGCACCCGGCGGCCCCGTGCAGGAACAGCGGGGCGATCAGCTCCGCCCCGCACAGGTAGGCGTCGAGGTTGCGTCCCGCGCGCCCGGTGGCGAGCGCGTGGTACCCGGGGTCGATGTAGTCCGGCCCGACCTTGTGCGGGGACACGGCGAGCCCCCGCGCGGCGAACGCGGCCATCAGCCCGGTGGCGACGGTGGTCTTGCCGCTCCCCGACGAGGGCGCGGCGACGACCAGCCGGGGAACGCGGGAGGTCACCACTCGATGCCCCTCTGCCCCTTCTGCCCGGCGTCCATCGGATGCTTGACCTTGGACATGTCGGTGACCAGGTCCGCGAACTGCACGAGCTTCTCCGGCGCGTTCCGCCCGGTGATCACGACGTGCTGGGTACCGGGCCGGTCCCGCAGCACCTGCACCACCTCGTCGGTGTCCACCCACCCCCAGTGCATCGGGTAGGCGAACTCGTCCAGCACGTACAGCCTGTACGTCTCGGCGGTCAGGTCCCGCTTGACCTGCTCCCAGCCCTCCCGGGCCTTCTCCTCGTTCGTCGAGTTGTCCCCCTGGATGTCACGCTGGACCCAGGACCAGCCCTCGCCCATCTTGTGCCAGTCGACGGAGCCGCCCTCGCCGCTGGCGCCCAGCACCCGCAGCGCGTTCTCCTCGCCGACCTTCCACTTCGCCGACTTGACGAACTGGAACACCCCGATCGGCCACCCCTGGTTCCAGGCCCGCAGCGCCAGCCCGAAGGCGGCGGTCGACTTCCCCTTGCCGATCCCGGTGTGCACGACGACCAGCGGCCGGTTGCGCCGCTGACGGGTCGTCAGACCGTCGTCCGGAATCACACTCGGCTGTCCCTGCGGCATCAGGCCGCCCTCCTGTTTCCCTGTACGTCCTTGACCAGCCCGGCGATCGAGTCCGCCCGCAGCTCGTCCAGCGTCACGGCGGTACCGCCCAGTTCGCCCGCGAGCCGCCCGGCCAGCCCCAGCCGCACCGGCCCCGCCTCGCAGTCCACGACCACGGAGGCGACCGAGTCGGCCGCGAACAGCCGCGCCGCCCGCCCGGCCAGCGCCACCGGCTCGGGGCCGCCGGTGGCCCGTCCGTCCGTCACCACCACGAGCAGCGCCCGCCGCGCCGGGTCCCGCAGCCGCTCCACGCGCAGCACCTCGTGGGCGCGCAGCAGCCCGGCCGCGAGCGGCGTGCGCCCGCCCGTGGGCAGCGACTCCAGGCGGGCCGCCGCCGCGTCCACCGACGAGGTCGGCGGCAGCGCGACCTCGGCCGCCGCCCCCCGGAAGGTCACCAGCCCCACCTTGTCCCGCCGCTGGTAGGCGTCGAGCAGCAGCGACAGCACGGCCCCCTTCACGGCGCTCATCCGCTGCCGCGCGGCCATCGACCCGGAGGCGTCCACCACGAACAGCACGAGGTTGCCCTCGCGGCCCTCCCGCGTCGCCTGCCGCAGGTCGTCCCGCCGGATCACCAGCCCCGGCCCCGACCGGCCGCGCGCCCGCTGGTGCGGCGCCGCGGCCTGCACGGTCGCCGCCAGGTGCAGCTTGGTCAGCGCGCCCCGGGGCCGCCGGGCGCCGGTGGTCCGCCCGTGCTCGGTCCGCGCGCGCGAACGCCGCCCGGCGGCACCCTCGCCAAGCCCCGGCACGCTCAGCACCTTGGTACGGAACGGCTCCGCGGCCCGCGCGGGCCGCTGCTCACCGGCTCCGCCACCGGACGGCTGCGGCTCGCCGCCCTCCTGGGCCTCGGGCCGCGCGGCGGTGTCACCGCCCCGCGGACCGTCGTCCTCGGGAGCCGGCTGCCCACCGCCCCCGCCCGGACCACCGGGCCCGTCGGGACCGTCGTCCCCGTCGCCCTGGTCCTGGTCCCCGGACTCCTGCAACGTCTCGTCGAGCTTGTCCTCGTCCAGCCCCGGCGCGTCGAACGGATTGCGCCGCCGCCGGTGCGGCAGGGCCAGCAGCGCGGCCTGCCGCACGTCCTGGGCCAGCACCTCGGTCCGCCCGGCCCACGCGGCCAGCGCGGTCGCCGTGCGCGCCATCACGATGTCGGCCCGCATCCCGTCCACCTCGAACGCCGCACAGGTCGCCGCGATCTGCCGCAGCGCCCCGTCCCCGAGCCGCACCGACGGCAGCAGTTCCCGCGCCGCCGCGATCCGCGCCCGTACGGCGGCCTCCTCGTCGGCCCAGCGGGCCGCGAAACCGTCGGGGTCGTCGTCGTAGGCGAGCCGCCGCCGGACGACCTCCACCCGCTGGTCGGGCTCGCGCGAGGCGGCCACCTCGACGGTCAGCCCGAACCGGTCCAGGAGCTGCGGGCGCAGCTCGCCCTCCTCCGGGTTCATGGTCCCGACCAGCAGGAACCGCGCGGCATGCCGCACCGACACACCCTCGCGCTCGACGTAGGAGGCGCCCATCGCCGCCGCGTCCAGCAGCAGGTCGACCAGGTGGTCGTGGAGCAGGTTGACCTCGTCGACGTACAGGATCCCGCGGTGCGCGTCGGCCAGCAGCCCCGGCTCGAACGCCTTCACGCCCTCCGAGAGCGCCCGCTCGATGTCCAGCGCGCCGACCAGCCGGTCCTCGGAGGCCCCGACCGGCAGCTCCACCATCCGCGCCGGCCGCGACTCGGACGCCCCCGGCTGGTGCGGCCCGTCCGGGCAGGCCGGGTCGGGGGAGTGGGGGTCACAGGAGAAACGGCATCCGGAGACGACGTCCACCTGCGGCATCAGAGCCGACAGCGCCCGCACCGCCGTCGACTTGGCGGTGCCCTTCTCGCCGCGCACCAGCACCCCGCCGACCGCCGGGGACACGGCGTTCAGCAGCAGCGCGAGGCGCAGGTCGTCCTGGCCGACGACGGCCGTGAACGGGAACGGGGTCGTGGTCACTGGTCGTCACCCTCCAAGTCGCCCTCGAGCTCCAGATACGTGGCACGCAGCCGCTCCAGCGTCTGAGCGTCCGGCTCCGCCCACAGTCCCCGGTCGGCCGCCTCCAGCAGCCGCTCCGTGATGCCGCGCAGCGCCCAGGGGTTGGACTTCTTCATGAAGTCCCGGTTCTCCGGGTCGAAGACGTACTCGGCGCTGAGCTTCTCGTACATCCAGTCGTCGACGACCCCGGCGGTGGCGTCGTACCCGAACAGGTAGTCCACGGTGGCCGCCATCTCGAAGGCGCCCTTGTAGCCGTGCCGGCGCATCGCCGCCATCCAGCGCGGGTTGACCACGCGGGCGCGGAAGACGCGGTGCGTCTCCTCGCCCAGCGTCCTGGTCTTCACCTGGTCCGGCGTGGCGGAGTCACCGACGTACGCCTCCGGTGAGGCCCCCGTCAGGTGCCGCACCATCGCGACCATGCCGCCGTGGTACTGGAAGTAGTCGTCGGCGTCGACGAGGTCGTGCTCGCGGGTGTCGACGTTCTTCGCCGCCACCGCGATCCGCCGGAACGCCGTCTCCATGTCCCCCCGGGCCGCCCGCCCGTCCAGCCCGCGCCCGTAGGCGTAGCCGCCCCACACCGCGTACACCTCGGCGAGGTCCGCGTCGGAGCGCCAGTTGCGGGCGTCGATCAGCGGCAGCAGACCGGCGCCGTACGCGCCCGGCTTGGAGCCGAAGATCCGGGCCGTCGCGCGCCGCCGGTCGCCGTGCCCGGCCGCGTCCTCCTCCACGTGCGCCCGTACGTAGTTGGCGTCGGCGGGCTCGTCCAGCTCCGCCACCGCCCGTACCGCGTCGTCGATCAGCCCCACCACGTGCGGGAACGCGTCCCGGAAGAAGCCCGAGATGCGGACCGTGACGTCGATGCGCGGCCGGCCCAGCTCGCTCACCGGCACCACCTCGAAGCCGGTCACCCGCCTCGAGGCGTCGTCCCAGACCGGGCGGCAGCCCAGCAGCGCCAGGATCTCCGCGATGTCGTCGCCCTGGGTGCGCATCGCGGACGTGCCCCACACGGTCAGGCCGACCGACTTCGGGTACGCGCCCGTGTCCGTGAGGTACCGCTGGACCAGGGAGTCCGCCAGCGACTGCCCCACCTCCCAGCTCAGCCGGGACGGGATCGCCTTGGGGTCGACGGAGTAGAAGTTCCGGCCGGTCGGCAGGACGTTGACCAGCCCGCGGGTCGGCGAGCCGGACGGCCCCGCCGGCACGTAACCGCCCTCCAGCGCCCGCAGGATGTGCCCGATCTCGTCGGTCGTGCGGGCCAGCCGCGGCACGACCTCGACGCAGGCGAACTCCAGCACGGCGACCGCCTCGGGCAGTGCGGTGCCCAGCACCTCCCGCACCAGGCCCGGCACCGCCGCCGTGTCCCAGTCCCGCGCCTCCATACCCTGCGCGAACCGCCGGCAGAGCTGCTCCAGCAGGTCGATCGCGTCGGCGCCGGTCCTGGCCGGGCCGTCCACCAGTGCGGTCAGTTCCGCCGGCACCTTCACCGGGGCGCCCGGCTCGGCCAGCAGCTCCTTCTCCACCAGCCCGAAGTGCGCGGCCAGCGCCGCCCGCAGACCGGGCAGGGCGTTGGCCCGGCCGCCCCACACCTGCGAGGCGCGCAGCACCGCCAGGACGAGGTTGACGCGGGGCTCGCCGACCGGACCGCCGCCCAGGACGTGCAGGCCGTCGCGGATCTGCACGTCCTTGATCTCGCACAGATAGCCGTCGATGTGCATGACGAACTCGTCGAACGCGTCGTCGTCCGGCTGGTCGTCCACGTGCAGGTCGTGGTGGAGCTCGGCCGCCTTGACCAGGGTCCAGATCTGCGCCCGCACGGCCGGTGCCTTCGCCGGGTCCAGGTCGGAGACGAGCGCGTACTCGTCGAGGAGCTGTTCCAGCTTGGCCAGGTCGCCGTAGGTGTCGGCGCGGGCCATCGGCGGCACCAGGTGGTCGACGACGGTGGCGTGGCCGCGCCGCTTGGCCTGGGTGCCCTCGCCGGGGTCGTTGACGATGAACGGGTAGATCAGGGGCAGGTCGCCCAGGACCGCGTCGGGCGCGCACCCGGCGCTCAGCCCGAGCCCCTTGCCCGGCAGCCACTCCATCGTGCCGTGCTTGCCCATGTGCACGATCGCGTCGGCGCCGAAGCTGTGGTCCAGCCAGCGGTAGGCGGCCAGGTAGTGGTGGGACGGCGGCATGTCGGGGTCGTGGTAGATCGCGATCGGGTTCTCCCCGAAGCCGCGCGGCGGCTGGATCATGACCACGACGTTCCCGAACCGGAGGGACGCCAGCACGATGTCGTCGCCGTCCACGTACAGCGAGCCCGGCGGCTCGCCCCACGCCTCCAGCATCGCCTCCCTCAGCGACGGGTCGAGCGTCTCGAACCACGCCCGGTAGTCCGCCAGCGGCACCCGCGCGGGCGCCGCCGCCAGCTGGTCCTCGGTCAGCCACTCCACGTCATGACCGCCGGCCTCGATCAGCCGGTGGATCAGCTCGTCGCCGCCGGAGGGGTACCCGTCGACCGCGTACCCCGCCTGCCGCAGCGCGTCCAGCACCCGCACCGCCGACGCCGGCGTGTCCAGCCCCACCGCGTTGCCGACCCGCGAGTGCTTGGTCGGGTACGCCGTGAAGACCAGCGCCAGCTTCTTCTGGGCGTTCGCCTTGTGCCTGAGGGCCGCGTGCCGCACGGCGATCCCGGCGACCCGCGCGGCCCGCTCGGGGTCGGCGATGTAGACGGGGACCTCGTCCGGTCCCTGCTCCTTGAAGGAGAACGGCACGGTCACCAGGCGCCCGTCGAACTCCGGGATGGCGACCTGCATCGCCGCGTCCATGGGGGACAGGGCGGCGTCGGACGCCTCCCAGGCCGCCTTAGACGAGGTGAGGCAGAGCCCCTGCAGCACCGGCACGTCCAGGTCGGCGAGCGCGCCGACGTCCCAGGCCTCCTCGTCACCGCCGGCCGACGCCTGCGAGGCGTGCGTGCCGCCGGCCGCGAGGACGGTGGCGACCAGGGCGTCGGCCCGGCCGAGGATCTCGTACAGCCCGGCGTCGGCGCCGCGCAGCGAACCGCAGTACACGGGGAGCGCGTTGGCGCCCTTCGCCTCGATCGCGTCGCACAGGGTGTCCACGAAGGCGGTGTTGCCGCTCAGCTCGTGGGCCCGGTAGAAGAGCACGCCGACGGTCGGGCGGCCCTCGGCGTACGGGCGGTCGCCGTGGACTCCGTACTCCGGCATCTTCCGCGGCTCGTCGAAGCCCTCGCCGGTCAGCAGCACGGTGTCGGAGAGGAACCGGGCGAGCTGGGTGAGGTTGTCCGGCCCGCCCTCGACCAGGTAGCGCAGTGCCTCCGCCACCACGCCGGCCGGCACCGACGACTCGGCCATCAGCTCCGCGTCCGGCACGGACTCCCCGCCCAGCAGCACGGTCGGCAGCCCGGACGCCTTCAGCGCGGCCAGCCCGTCCTCCCAGGCCCGCTTCCCGCCGAGCAGCCGTACGACGACCAGGTCCGCGCCGTCGACCAGCGCGGGCAGCTCCTCGTGGACGTCGACGCGGGTGGGGTTGCCGATCCGGTACGAGGCACCGGAGGCGGCGCGGGCCGCCAGCAGATCCGTGTCGGCGGTCGACAACAACAAGACAGTGCTCATACGGGCGCTCCCGGTGGGATGAAGGGCAGTCCTTGGGGCGCGCCGGACTCGATGAGCCGCCACAGCGCGTCCGTGTCCGCGTGCTGTTCGATCAGGTCGCCGAGCCGGTCGAGCTGCTCCTCGCGCAGCGCGGCGAACGAGGTGTCGGGGGCCGGTACGAAGCGGCGGCCCGCGGCGGCGGCCACCTCGCGCAGGAACGCCCGCCGGAACCCGTCCGACTCCAGCGAGCCGTGCCAGTGCGTGCCCCAGGTCTGGCCGACCCGGCACCCGTCGAGGAACGGTTCGCCGCCCTCCACGGAGGCGACCCCGTGATGGATCTCGTACCCCTCGACCCGCTCGCCGAGGGCCTCGCCCACCGGCCGGGTGAGCGTCTTCCCGCGGGCGAACCGCACCCGCACGGGCAGCAGGCCGAGCCCGTCGACGTGCCCGGCGCGCGACTCGACGTCGTCCTCGATGTGCTCGCCGAGGAGCTGGAAACCGCCGCACACGCCGAGCACCGGCCGGCCCTCGGCGGCCCGGCGCGCGATCGCGTCCGCCAGCCCCCGCTCCCGCAGCCACTGAAGCGCCCGCACCGTCCCCCGCGTCCCCGGCACCACGACCAGGTCCGCGTCGGCCAGCTCCTCGGGCCGGTCCACGAACCGCACCACGACACCCGGCTCGGCGGCCAGCGCGTCGACGTCCGTGAAGTTGGACATGAGGGGGACCGCGCAGACGGCGACCCGCAGCACGTCCTCGCCGACGGGGGCGGTGACCCGGGACTCCCGGACGGCGCCGCGCAGCGACACCGCCATCCCGTCCTCCTCGTCGATGCCGAGCCCGGGCCGGTACGGCAGCACGCCGTACGCGGGCCGCCCGGTGAGCCCGCGCAGCATCTCCAGGCCCGGCTCCAGCAGCGAGACGTCGCCCCGGAACTTGTTCACCAGGAACCCGGCGACCAGCGCCTGGTCCTCGGGCGCCAGCAGCGCCACCGTGCCGAAGAACGAGGCGAAGACCCCGCCGCGGTCGATGTCGCCGACGACGAGGACGGGCAGCCCGGCACCCCGGGCGATCCCCATGTTCACGATGTCGGTCCGGCGCAGGTTGATCTCGGCCGGGCTGCCCGCCCCCTCACAGATCACCGCGTCATACGTGCCCCGCAGCTCGGCCAGGCACTCCAGCACGGTGCCGAGCAGCCGCCGCTGCCGCCCGCCGTGGTAGCCGCGGGCGCTCATCTCGCCGACCGGCCTGCCCAGCAGCACGACCTGGCTGCTCTGCTCGCCGCCCGGCTTCAGCAGCACGGGGTTCATCAGCGCGGTCGGCTCCACGCGGCACGCCTGCGCCTGCATGGCCTGCGCCCGCCCGATCTCGGCGCCCTCCCGCGTCACGAACGAGTTGAGGGACATGTTCTGCGCCTTGAACGGCGCCACCTTCACGCCCTGGCGCACCAGCCACCGGCAGATCCCGGCGGTCACGACGCTCTTCCCGGCGTCGGAGGTGGTGCCGGCGACGAGCAGCCCGCCGTTCACGCCGTACGTCCTTTCCCCAGTCGCGCTCCCACGATCCGTGCGCCCGCGCACACGCCCAGCGCGAGCCAGCTCACGCGCCGGGACAGCCGTACCGCCCGGCCGATGTCACCGACCCGCACGGCGCGTCCGGCGGCCCCGTTGAGGACGGGCCGGTGCTCCACCCGGCCGCCGTAGGACAGCGTCCCGCCCAGCCGCACCCCGAGGGCGCCCGCGAAGGACGCCTCGACCGGCCCGGCGTTGGGGCTCGGGTGCCGGCCGGCGTCGGCCCGCCAGGCCCGTACGGCGCCCCGCGGATCGCCCCCGGCCGCCGCGGCCAGTACGGCGGTCAGCCGGGCGCCCGGCCAGCCGGCGACGTCGTCGAGCCGGGCCGAGGCCCAGCCGTAGCGCCGGTAGCGGGGCGACCTGTGCCCGACCATGGCGTCGAGGGTGTTGACGGCACGGAAGCCGAGCAGCCCGGGGACCCCGGCCACCGCGCCCCACACCAGGGCGCCCACCACCGCGTCGGAGGTGTTCTCGGCGACGGACTCCACCACCGCCCGGGCGATCCCGTCCGCGTCCAGGGCGTGCGGGTCCCGCCCGCACAGGTGCGGCAGCCGGGCCCGGGCCCCCGCCACGTCCCCGGCCTCCAGCGCCCGCCCGATCGCGGACGCCTCCCGGGCCAGCGAGGTCCCGCCGACCACGGTCCAGGTGGCGACCCCGGTCAGCGCGACGGAGGCGGCGGGGCAGGGGCGTACGGCACGGGCGGCCACGGCACCGAGGGCGACGGCGCCGCCGGCGCACACGGCGGTGTGCAGCGCGCCTTGGCCCCGGTGGTCACGCCACAGCAGTTGTTCCACGGCGCCGGCGGCACGGCCGAACACGGCGACCGGATGCCCGCGGCGGGGGTCGCCGAGGAGCAGGTCACCGAGGAGGCCGGCGGCGGCGCCGTACGCGAAGACGCGTCCGGCACGCACGGGGGCTCAGCCGGTCACACGGGGGAAGGGGGAAGCGGGCATGCGGTCCGGACGGCAGCCGAGCATCGCGTTATGTCCTCACTCAGGGTGTCCACGCCCTGGTTCGACGAGACCGGCGGTGAGAGTTCCTGACTCCCGGGGAGTGCCCCCCGGTCACAGTGGCGGGACCGCGCCGGATTCGCACCGGGCTTCCTCTCCTGCCGCCGTACATGGCTCCGGCAGTCCACCACGGGCCGAGAACGCCCGTCAACTTGCCGTTGACCTGCGCGGGGGGAGTGTGCTGAGGCCCACACGGCGGAGGGGGCCGCCGCCGCGCCGCGTGATCCGCGGGGGCGGCTTGCCGGGAAACCGCCCGCCCGGGCGGCATCCACCGTTCCGGACCGGGGCGTCCCGATCCGCCCGTCCGTCATGCCCTTCCGCCGGAGGCGGCCCGGACGCGGACCGGCGCCGCCCCGCCGGAAGCACCCGGAGGGCGCCCGGCGGGGCGGCGGCGAGGGAACGGGACGAGGGAAGGGACGAGGTGGGGGGAGGGACGGGGTGAGGGAGGGGCGAGGCGGGGGCGGGGCGTCACGCCACGATCAGGTAGATCCCGTACGCCACCGCCGCCGCGCACGCCGCGAAGCACACGTACGCGCCGGTGACCGCGAGGCCCGCGGAGCCGCCCCGCTCGGCGGCCCGCTCCTGGCGGGACAGGCCGGCGATGCCGAGGGTGAACAGGGTCACCAGGGCGACGGTGGCCACGAGGCCGACCCCGAAGACGGAGCCGAGGGCTGCCCAGTCGATCTTCATCGTGCTTCTCTTCTCCTGATGTCCGGACGGGACCGGCTCAGACGGGGGTGGCGGCCGAACGGGCGGCCGGGGCGTCGGGGGCCTCGGACGACTGGGCCGGGACGGCCGGGAGTCCGCCGGTCACCGGGAGTCCGTCGGTCGCCGGGAGCCCGTCGGCCGGGGCGCCCGCCGGGGGCGGCGCCACGGCGGCCACCGCCGCGGTCACCACGCCGGCCGGCTCCGCGACGTCGTCCCCGCCGGTGACGTTGGTGTGGTCGACGACCTCGCGCCGGGAGATCCGCCAGATCGCGAAGCTGGCCGCGACCAGCAGCACCGCGACGAGCGCCGTGCCCCAGTCGCCGAGTCCGCAGACCCACTCGGCGAGCGCGGCGACCAGGGCCGCGGCCGGCAGCGTCAGCCCCCAGGCGACGAACATCCGCGTCGCCGTCGACCACCGCACCACACCGCCCTTGCGGCCGAGGCCGGCGCCCATCACCGAACCGGAGACGGAGTGCGTGGTGGAGAGCGAGAAGCCCAGGTGGGAGGAGGCCAGGATGACCGTCGCCGCGCTGGTCTGGGCGGCGAAGCCCTGCTGCGGCTGGAGGTCGGTCAGGCCCTTGCCCATGGTGCGGATGATCCGCCAGCCGCCGAGGTAGGTGCCGAGCGCGATGGCCAGGCCCGCGGCGAGGATGACCCACAGGGGCGGGTCGGAGTCGGGGGTGAGGGCGCCGCCCGCCACCAGGGCGAGGGTGATGATGCCCATCGTCTTCTGCGCGTCGTTGGTGCCGTGCGCCAGCGAGACCAGCCCGGCCGAGGCGATCTGGCCGACGCGGTACCCCTTGTCGGCGGCCCTGCCGTCGGCCCTGCGGCCCAGCCGGTACATCAGCCGGGTGGCGACCAGCGCCGCGACGCCCGCCACCACGGGGGCGGCGACCGCCGGGAGCAGCACCTTGGTGACGAGGACGTCGCCGTGGACCGCGCCGACGCCCGCCGAGGCGATCGCAGCGCCGATCAGGCCGCCCATCAGGGCGTGCGAGGAACTGGACGGCAGCCCGACCAGCCAGGTCAGCAGGTTCCAGAGGATCGCGCCGACCAGGGCGGCGAAGATGACCTCGGGACGGATGCCGGTCTCGTCGACGAGACCCTTGGAGATCGTGTTGGCGACCTCCACGGAGAGGAAGGCGCCCACCAGATTCAGTACGGCGGACATGGCCACCGCGATCTTGGGCTTGAGCGCACCGGTCGAAATGGTCGTCGCCATCGCGTTCGCGGTGTCGTGGAAACCGTTCGTGAAATCAAACGCGAGTGCGGTCACCACCACAATCGCGAGGATCAGCGAGAAGCTTTCCATTTACCCAGGCAATCGTTCGAGGTCATTGGCTGGTCGAACGTAGGTAACCAGGGTGAACGGAAGATGAACTGAGAGGGGCTTGGTGGTGTCTGGAATCGGAGTCGTCGCCCTCTGTCCGCGCTCTGCCCGCCTCGGCCCCCCTCGACGGACGTTCTCAGCCGGCCGAGGGACCCGCCGGACACGTCCGGCCGTCCGGCGGCGGACCGGCGGTGCCGTACCGCGTACTGCCTGCCGCGTACTGCCGGAACGCGTACGACGACCGGCCGGCCGGGGTTCGCCCGCGCTCGGCGCGTCGTGGCGGGCGGCCCGCGGGGGTGGCCGCGACGGAGGCGCGGCCGTTCCCGCCGCGCGCCTTCCGCCAGCGCGCGGTGGCGCGGATCACCGGACGGCGGCCGGCCCGGCCGCCGAGGGCGCGGCGAGGGCGTGAGAAGGGCGCGGCGAGGGCGGTCCACCGCGGTCCACCGCGATGTGCGCCCTCCCGGGGGCCCGGTCTCCCGGCCCGCCTGGCAGGATCGCCGCAGCGCCGGCGGGCGGCGCAGCCACTGGGGCGCGGGGCGCCCGGGAGGAGGCGGGATCGTGCGGGATCCGCGGGGGAGGCGTGCGCGCCCGCAGGAGGCGCGCGCCTGGGAGGAACTGGTGGCCGCGGCCCGGCGCACGGTCGCCGACGGGCTGGTGGTCGGCACCTCCGGCAACGTCTCGGTCCGGGTCGGCGACACCGTCCTGGTCACGCCCTCGGGGGTGCCCTACGACCGGCTCACGCCGGACGACGTCACCGGCGTGGACCCGGACGGGCGACAGGTGCTCGGCACGCTCGTCCCGACCAGCGAACTGCCCATGCACCTCGCGGTCTACCGGCACACCGGGGCCCGCGCGGTCGTCCACACCCACGCCCTGCACGCGACGGCCGTCTCCACCCTCGTGCCGGAGCTGCCGCTGGTGCACTACATGGCCGCGGCCCTCGGCGGACCCGTCCGGGTCGCCCCGTACGCGCCGTACGGCACCGACGAACTGGCCGAGAACATGCTCCGCGCCCTCGACGGCCGGGCCGGCTGCCTCCTCCAGAACCACGGGACGATCACCCACGGCTCCTGTCTCGACCAGGCCTACGACCGCACCGCCCAGCTCGAATGGATGTGCCGCCTGTGGCTGACCGCCTCCGCCGTCCCCGGCCTGACCCCGTCCCTGCTGACGCGGGAGCAGGTCACGGAGGTGGCGGAGCGGCTGCGCGGCTACGGGCAGCGGGGCTGAGGCGAGCCCGGACGGGCGGGACGGGGTGACGGGCGGGCCGTCCGCCCGTCACCCCTGGCCGCCCGTCGCCCCGTCCCGCCCTTCCGTCACCCCGGGCCGCCCTTCCGGTGGCTTAGGGCGGAGCACGCCGGGAAACTGGGAACCGTGCGCACCGTCACCGCAACGACCGCCGCCGTCACCGCGGCCCTGGCAGCCGGCGCGGCGAGCGTCGCCGCCGGCCGCCTCGCCAGCGACGCCGCCCTCAAGGCGGCGCCCGGCCCCCTGCCCACCGAGCCCCGGCTCACGGTGCACGGCACCGCCGCCGGGCAGATCACCCTCACCCGGCACCTCGCCGCGCTGCGCCCCGGCCGGTACGGCCTTGCGGGCGACGGCTCGCACGCCGTCGTGGGCCCCGTCCTGTCCGGCTCCCCGCACCCGGCCGACACCGTCGTACGCCGCCTCGAAGGCGTCACCCACGGCACCCTGGGCCCCGGCGACAAGGTCTGGCTCACCGTGAACCTCCACGTCGGCGACCCGGGCACCGCCCTGGGCCTGGACCACACCGACGTCGAGGTCCCCGGCGACCTCGGCGCGCTGCCCGCCTGGTTCCTGCCGGGCGCCCGCGGCACCTGGATCATCGCGGTGCACGGCCTGGGCACCACCCGGGAGCACAGCCTGAACCTCATGGGCCTGCTGAACCGCCTCGAATTCCCCCTCCTGGCCCTCGCCTACCGGGGCGACACCGGAGCGCCCCGGCCACTGGGCGGCCTGCGCCACTTCGGCGAGACCGAGTGGCACGACCTGGACGCCGCCGTCCGGTACGCCGTCGCCCACGGTGCCCGCAAGGTCGTCCTGCTCGGCTGGTCCACCGGCGCCACCATGGCCCTGCGCACCGCCGCCCGCTCCGCGCACCGCGACCGGATCTCCGGGCTGGTCCTCGACTCCCCGGTCCTCGACTGGCAGACGACCGTGCGCGCCCTCGCCGCGGCCGGCCGCACCCCCGGCGCGCTGCTGCCGCTGGCGATCCGCGCCGCCCAGGGCCGCACCGGACTCGCCTCCGCGCGGGCGGCCGGCCACGACCCGCTGGACGTCCCGGTCCTCGTCTTCCACGGCCCGGCCGACCACGTCGCCCCCTGGCAGCTCTCCCGCCGGTTCGCCGACGCCCACCCGCGGCTGGTCACCCTCCACACCGTCCAGCACGCCCCGCACGGCGCGATGTGGAACGCCGCCCCGGACCGGTACGAGGAGGTCCTGCGCCGCTTCCTGACCCCGCTGATGTAGCCCGCGCGCGGCCCCGCCCGTCCGCCCCGGGGCCCCGCGCCCGCCCGGCACCGCGGAACGGGAACGGAAAGGGGCGGAACGGGCGGGGTGCCGGACTTGTCCGTGACCCGTCGAGCCATTCCGTTTGGGTTTTCGGACCGTCAACCGGAAGACTGCCCCCGTGACGTCCCGTATCCCGCGCGACTCCAGGCTTCGACTCGTCCGCCCGCGACCCCTGGCCGCCGCCCCCAGAGCGATGAACCAGCGGCCACCGCGCCGCACCGCGCCGCGCCCCCCGGAGGGCACCCCCGCACGGTCGGAGCTGGCCCGCATGGCCCGCTCCGTCCTGGCCGACGCGGTCCGCGTCGCCCGCTGGGCCGACACCGCCCTCGGCCCCGGCCGTGCGAACGGGACCACCGACGGCAAGGCCACCCTCTCCGCCGCCTCCGCCGAACGGGCCGGGCGCGAACTCGGCCTGACCGCCGCTCAGGTCCGGGCCGACTGGGACATCGCCCGGCTCGCCGGACTGGTCGAGGTGCACGGCGACAGCGCCCGCCCCGGCTGGCGGCTGCGCGCCTGGGACCGGGACGACAGCGCCGTGCTGCGCGGCTGGGTCGCCCTCTTCGACGCCTGGTCGCTCGCCCACCCCGAGCCCGCCGGCCAGGAGCCCGCCGCCGTCGCCGAGGTCGTCTCGGCCATGCCCCAGGTGCTCTCCTTCCTCCAGCTGTCCGCCGGACCGGTACCCGTCGCCCAGCTCCTCGACCTCCTCCAGCAGCGCGTCACCGAACTGCGCACCGAACGCTGCGAGGTCCCCTACGACGGCCTCCGGCCGGAACCGCCCGAACAGCCGGGACGGCCGGAGGGCGGCGACACCCCGCTCCCCCCGCTCCTGGACTGGGCCCTCGGCGCCCTCGCCTCCGTCGGCGCCCTCACCTACGGCGACGGACAGGCGACCCTCACCCCGCTCGGCAACTGGGCGGTCTGGGTCAAGCTGGAGCAGATCTGCGTCGCCGCGCAGAGTCCCGCCGGCAACATCGAGCAGGCGGCCGAGGACATGCTCCGCGGCTGTGCCCAGCTCCGCCCCAACGCGGCCCGCGCCGAGTACCGCGCCTGGCTCGCCGCCCGCCCGGTCGGCAGCGCCGTCACCGAACTGCTCAAGGCCGCCCGCGGCGAGGACGCCCTGCTGCGCGGCCTGGCCTTCGAGGCGCTGCGCGTGGTCGGAGCCCCCGCCGAGCCCGACGTACGGGCCGTGGCCGACGAGCCGACCCTGCGGCCGTACGCCCTGCTGTGGCTGGCCGAGCACGAGGGCGTCGACCCGGAGGACGCCCACGAGGTGCTCACCCGCCAGGAGGCCACCTGGCTGTGGGTCGACACCGCCGCCGCCGTCGCCGACCACGGCGAGGCCCCGATGCTCGTGCGCCACCTGGAGTCCGCGATCCAGCCCACCGTCCCGATGCTGCTGGACGAGGTACGGGCCGTCGGGCACCCCCGGACCGTGCAGGTCCTGGTGGCGCTGGCCGCCGCGCACCCCGACCCGGCGCTGGCCAAGGCCGTGCGCCGGGCCGCCTTCCAGGTGCACACCGGGGGCAGCTGAACGGCGCGCGCCCGCGCCCCGGACCCGTATCGCGGGCGCGTGCGCGCCGAGGCCCGGACGCCGCCCCCGCCCTCCCGGGCCGTGTGGCCCCGCGAGCCGCGGCCCTGGTCCGCCGGGGGCACCGGTACCCGCGCGCCGCACTCCACCGCGCACCGGCGACGCCCGGCGACGTCGGCGACGACCACGTACACCCCGCCGGGCCCCGGGCTTCCGAGCCCCCGGGCCCCCGGCCATCCGGACTCCCGGCCCCCCGGCCACCCGGCGAGCCCGTCGCGAAGTCCTGCTCGAAGTCGCGCTCCGGCCACCGACGACGCAGGGAAAAGTGGTTGCACGGCACCGTTAGAATGGCCCCATGGCCATTCTCCTCGCGCATTAGACGGCGGGCACGTCCTCAGCCGCCCCCTCCCGCCACCCAACCGCCCTGGAGTCTGTCCGTGATCTCCGCCTCCGGTATCGAGCTGCGCGCCGGTGCCCGTGTCCTCATCGAGAGTGCCACCTTCCGCGTCGCCAAGGGCGACCGCATCGGCCTGGTCGGCCGCAACGGCGCCGGCAAGACCACCCTCACCAAGTGCCTGGCCGGCGAGGGCATCCCCGCCGCCGGCACCATCACCCGCTCCGGCGAGGTCGGCTACCTCCCGCAGGACCCCCGCACCGGCGACCTCGACGTGCTCGCCCGCGACCGCATCCTCTCCGCCCGCGGCCTGGACGTCCTGATCCGCAAGATGCGGGAGAACGAACAGCGCATCGCGAACGGCCAGGGCGCCACCCGCGAGAAGGCCCTGCGCCAGTACGAGCGCCAGGAGACGGAGTTCCTCACCAAGGGCGGGTACGCCGCCGAGGCCGAGGCCGCCACCATCGCCGCCGCGCTCAACCTGCCCGACCGGGTGCTCGGCCAGCCCCTGCACACCCTCTCCGGCGGCCAGCGCCGCCGTATCGAGCTGGCCCGCATCCTCTTCTCGGACGCGGACACGCTCCTGCTGGACGAGCCGACCAACCACCTCGACGCCGACTCGATCGCCTGGCTGCGCGACTACCTGAAGACCTACCGCGGCGGCTTCATCGTGATCTCCCACGACGTCGACCTGGTGGAGACGGTCGTGAACAAGGTGTTCTACCTGGACGCCAACCGTTCGCAGATCGACGTCTACAACATGGGCTGGAAGCTCTACCAGCAGCAGCGCGAGGCCGACGAGAAGCGCCGCAAGCGCGAGCGCGCCAACGCCGAGAAGAAGGCCGCGGCCCTGCACTCCCAGGCCGACAAGATGCGCGCCAAGGCCACCAAGACGGTCGCCGCGCAGAACATGGCCCGCCGCGCGGACAAGCTGCTCAGCGGCCTGGAGGCGGTGAGGCAGTCCGACAAGGTCGCCAAGCTGCGCTTCCCCGAGCCCGCGCCCTGCGGCAAGACCCCGCTGACCGCCGAGGGCCTGTCGAAGTCGTACGGCTCCCTGGAGATCTTCACCGACGTCGACCTGGCCATCGACAAGGGCTCCCGGGTCGTCATCCTCGGCCTCAACGGCGCCGGCAAGACCACCCTGCTGCGGCTGCTGGGCGGGGTCGAGAAGCCCGACACCGGCAAGGTGATCGAGGGCCACGGCCTCAAGCTCGGCTACTACGCGCAGGAACACGAGACCCTCGACCCCGAGCGCACGGTCCTGGAGAACATGCGCTCCGCCGCGCCCGACATGGACCTGGTCGAGGTCCGCAAGGTGCTCGGCTCGTTCCTGTTCTCCGGTGACGACGTCGACAAGCCGGCCGGGGTCCTCTCCGGCGGCGAGAAGACCCGGCTGGCCCTGGCCACCCTGGTGGTCTCCTCGGCCAACGTGCTGCTGCTCGACGAGCCCACCAACAACCTCGACCCGGCCAGCCGCGAGGAGATCCTCGGCGCGCTGCGCACCTACAAGGGCGCCGTCGTCCTCGTCACCCACGACGAGGGCGCCGTCGAGGCGCTCCAGCCGGAGCGGATCATCCTGCTGCCGGACGGTGTCGAGGACCTCTGGGGCGCCGACTACGCGGACCTCGTCGCGCTCGCCTGAGCGTCGTCCCCGCTTGATCGAATGGATGATCCACGGCGTATGGATCATTCGGCCGATCCGTGATCCACCATCTGTGTGAGATCTCCTCGTACTGAGGTGTGTCATACATCGATTTCGCGGCCGAGTCACCCGTCCCCGGGGACTCGGCCGTTTCACCTTTCTGACCAGCGGCTTCGCCGAGGAACCCGTTCGGGTGCACGGACGCGATCTCCTGGAATTTGCAATTCCGCTTGTGGGGACGCGCTCCTGTCGTCACAACCTTGTCTCACCGACCTTGCCGAATGGGTGGCCATCGGGGCCCGGAGGGGTGATCATGAGGAGACCAGAGCGCACTTCCCATGAGGAGGCACGGGTGGCCGAGACTCTGAAGAAGGGCAGCCGGGTGACCGGCGCCGCGCGCGACAAGCTCGCGGCAGACCTGAAGAAGAAGTACGACGCCGGTGCGAGCATCCGGGCGTTGGCCGAGGAGACCGGCCGCTCGTATGGCTTTGTGCACCGCATGCTCAGTGAGTCGGGCGTCACGCTGCGAGGGCGTGGCGGGGCGACCCGGGGAAAGAAGGCCACGCCGGCCTGATCCCCCCGGGTGGCCCCTCGGCTCCTCGATGGTGGCCACCCGGCCGGAGGCATGACCGACCGGGTGGTTACTGTGCAGTCACTTAAGTGCGCCGTACGGGTGTCCGTACGGCACACGGGCCGACCGCACCCATCGGAGGCGCCTCATGGCTGCACAGGACCCCGTACTCGACCAGGACGGCGTACGGCTCACCGTCGACGACGCGATCGCCACGGTGACGCTGACCAACCCGGCCAAGCGCAACGCGCAGAGTCCCGCTCTGTGGCGGGCGCTCACCGAGGCCGGGCGGCGACTGCCGGGCTCCGTGCGGGTCGTCGTCCTGCGGGCCGAGGGCAAGTCGTTCTCGGCGGGACTGGACCGGCAGGCGTTCACGCCCGAGGGCTTCGACGGCGAACCGTCGTTCCTGGACCTCGCGCGCGGCGGCGACGCCGAACTGGACACCACGATCGCCGAGTACCAGGGGGCGTTCACCTGGTGGCGGCGCAGCGACATCCTGTCCGTCGCCGCCGTGCAGGGACACGCCATCGGGGCCGGTTTCCAGCTCGCCCTCGCCTGTGACCTGCGGGTGGTCGCCGACGACGTGCAGTTCGCCATGCGCGAGACCTCCCTCGGTCTCGTCCCCGACCTGACGGGCACCCATCCCCTCGTCGGCCTGGTCGGATACGCGCGCGCCCTGGAGATCTGCGTGACCGGGCGGTCCGTCCTGGCCGAGGAGGCCGTGCGCGACGGGCTGGCCAACCTCGCCGTGCCCGCGGACCAGCTGGCGGAGGCCGTGGACGACCTGGTGGCGGCCGTCCTGGCCGCGCCGCGCGACGCGGTGATCGAGACCAAGGCACTGCTCCAGGGCGCCCTGTCCCGGGACCTGGAGGCCCAGCGCACGGCGGAACGCGCGGCCCAGGCCCGCCGCCTGCGCGACCTGGCCGGCCTCGGCGAGTGACGGGTCCCTGAGGGGGCGCGTGCGCTGGACCCGCCTCCAGGGGCGCGGGGGACCGCGCGCCCGGCCATGACGTGCCCGCGCCCGCCGGCCGGCCCCCGCCGCCCGGACCCTCGTCAGTCGACCGCGGTCACCAGCACCGCCACGGACGGCCGGTCGGCCAACGCGTCCGCCACCGCGGCGCGGACGCGCCGGGCCACCTCCACCGTGCGGTGCTCCGCGCCCACCGCGCACTCCACCCGGACGTGCCGCCGGGGCAGCGCCACGCCCTGCTCCGGCGCGCAGAAGTGCACGGGACGGCCGAGCACGCCGGTCAGCCGGGCCACGCCCGTCACCGCCAGCGCGGCCCGGCCCGCCCGGCCTTCGTCGCCCTCCTGCCCGGCCTCCGCCTCCGGCCGCCGTTCCCGGGGACCCGACGGCCGCGCCGGTTCCGGGTCCGCGTCCAGCAGCGCGGCCACCCGCAGATCCACCTCGTCCACCGTCAGGCCGATCCGCAGCGACGCCGCCCGGGCCAGGGCGGCGCGGACCCGGCCGGCCGTCACCGGCAGGGGCTCGGCCGCGGTCGCCGCCAGGTCGGCCGTCATCCGCAGCGGCCCCGGCGGCAGCGCGCTCGGCGGCGGCGGTACGGCGGGCCCGGCAGCCGCGCCGGGGTCGGCGAGCGTGAGGCGCAGCCGGTCCAGGCGTACGCCCGGCAGACCGGCCACCGCGGTCAGCAGCACCTCGCGCGCCGCCTGTTCGGCGATCCAGGCCCCGTCCGCCGCGGTGCCCAAGGGCAGGAACCCGCCCAGCCCCACCCGCTCCCGGACTGTCCGTGCCCACCGGTCGGCCGTCGTCATTCGTCCAGCCTGCCGCATCCCCTGCGCGCGAGCGCGCATCCACGCTTAGCGTGGGTCACAGGACGACCGGAAGGGACGTACGGCGATGAGTGAGACCACGGAACGCGACCGGCCCGGACAGGACATCGGGGCCGAGGGCCTGGGCAAGGGACAGCCGGTCAGACGCGGCGGCGGGGACCCCGGCGGCCGGGGCCGGACCACCATCGCCGACGGTGTGGTGGAGAAGATCACCGGTATGGCGGCCCGCGACGTGGCGGGCGTGCACGCCATGGGCGGCGGCATGTCGCGCACCTTCGGCGCCGTACGGGACCGAGTGCCCGGCGGGTCCAAGTCGGGTGTGACGCGCGGCGTGAAGGCCGAGGTCGGCGAGAAGCAGACCGCGCTCGACCTGGAGATCGTCGTCGAGTACGGCGTGTCGATCGCCGACGTCGCCCGCGACGTGCGGGAGAACGTCATCGCGGCGGTGGAGCGGATGACCGGGCTGGAGGTCGTCGAGGTCAACATCGCGGTGAGCGACGTCAAACTGCCGGACGAAGAGGACGAGGAGCAGCCGGAGCCGCGGATCCGGTGACGCGGACCGCACTGTCCCGGACCGAGGGGAGCGCACCATGAACATGGCCGTGGTCGGCATGATCGCCGGCATGGCGCTGGGTTTCGCCGGGTACTTCGGGGGGTTCGGTGCCTTCCTGCTGGTGGCGGCCCTGGGCGCCGTCGGCTTCGTCGTCGGCCGGTTCGCGCAGGGCGATCTGGAACCGGGTGACCTCTTCCGCGGCCGCGACGACCGCCGGCGGTGACCGCGGTGAGCAGCGCCGCCGCTGAGCCGCGCGCGGCTCTGGGCCCCGTCCCGCCCGGTGAGCGCGGCGCCACGCGGATCGCCGACCGGGTGGTCGCCAAGGTGGCCGCCCAGGCGGCGCGCGAGGCGGCGGGCGAGCTGCCGCCGGACGCCGCGCGCCCGCACGCGAGCGTCGTGGTGCGCCACGGCGCCGCCCGGGTCCGCGTCCACCTCGAACTCGACTACCCCTGTGACGTCGGGGCCCGCTGCGGCCGGGTACGGCGCCGGGTCACCGAGCGGGTGAGCACGCTGACGGGCATGAGGGTGCCGGAGGTCACCGTGCGGGTGGAACGGCTGCACCCGGCGGCGGGGTACGGCGCGGACGAGGGGAGGACGCGATGAGCGGACCCGCCGGCCCCCGGGGCGGCACCGTCCGGCCGCCGCGCCCGGAGAAGGAGCCCGTCCCGCGGTCGCAACCGCCGCCGGGCGGGGCCGGCCGGGCCCGCCGGTTCTGGTCGGCACGGCGCCCGCCCGCCGGCCTCGTCGCCCTGCTGCTCCTGGGCCTCACGGGGCTCTTCCTGTACGACGTCGTCGCCGTGCGCGCCGGCCGGCCCGGCATGGGCTGGCGCCGCGAACTGGCCCGGCAGCTCGCGCGGCGGCCCCTGGACGACACCTGGGTCCTGGCCGGCGCGGCGACCGCCGCCGCCCTCGGCCTCTGGCTGCTCCTGCTGGCCCTCACCCCCGGTCTGAGGACCGTCCTGCCGATGCGCCGCACGCATCCCGACGTCCGCGCCGGACTGCACCGGGACGCCGCCGCGACGGTGCTGCGCGACCGGGCCGTGGAGGTCGCCGGGGTGCAGTCGGCGAAGGTCCGCGTCCGCCGGTCGAGGGCCAGGGTGCGCGCGGTGTCGCACTTCCGCGAACTGGACGACGTACGCGCCGATCTGGACACCGTGCTCGGCGACACGGTGCGGGGGCTGGGCCTGGCCCGGCCGCCCCGCCTGTCGGTGAGGGTGCGGCGGCCCGGACGGAAGGGGTGACCACCGTGCTCAGGACCGTGAACCGGGTACTGCTCGCACTCGCCGGCCTCGTCCTGCTGGCCCTCGGCGGCTCGGTGCTCGCCGTCGGGCTCGGGGCGCCGGCGCCCTCCTGGTGGCTCCACCGGAGGCGCCACGACGTGCTGCTCGCTGACGCCGAGCGGACCAGGTGGCGGGAGGCCGGCTGGTGGTGGCCGGCGGTCATCGGCGCGCTCGCGGTCCTGCTGCTGCTCGCCCTGTGGTGGCTGGTCGCGGTGGTGCGCCGGCGCCGGCTCGCCGAGGTCCTCGTCGACACCGGCGACGGCGAGGGCGCCGTGCTGCGCGGCCGGGCCCTGGAGGACGCGTTCACCGCGGAGGCCGGCCGGCTGGACGGCGTCGACCGGGTCGGCGTACGGCTCACCGGGCGCCGCCGCGCACCCCGCGCCCGGGTGCGGCTGCGCCTGGAACCGCGCGCCGACCCCGGCACCGTCCTGGACGGCCTCACCACCGGGGCGCTCGCCCGGGCCCGCGCCTCGGCCGGCCTCGACGCGCTGCCGGCGGAGGTCCGCCTCAAGGGCGTCGGCCACCGGGCGGAACGGGTCGACTGAGACGGGCCGCCGGAGACGCCCCGGCCGAGACGGGCCACCGGAGACGCTCCGGCCGAGATGCCCCGGTCGGTTCAGCCGGTCCGGACCGGCCGGCGGGACGGCGGCTCAGAAGCCGTGCCGTACCCCGCCGTCCACCGGCAGCATGACGCCCGTGACGTACGACGCGGCCGGCGACAGCAGGAACGCCGCCGCGCGGCCGAACTCCTCGGGCGTGCCGTACCGGCGCAGCGGGATGCGGGACTCGGCCGCCGTGCGGGTCGCCACCGGGTCGGCGGAGAAGCCGTCCAGTTCGCGCACCCGGTCGGTGTCGATGCGGCCCGGCAGCACGCCCACCACGCGGATGCCGTGCGGGCCCAGCTCGTCGGCGAGGGACTTGGCGAAACCGGCGAGCCCCGGCCGCAGCCCGTTGGAGACGGTCAGGCCAGGGATCGGCTCGTGCACCGAGCCGGACAGCACGAAGCCGATGACACCGCCCTCGGCCAGCTCGGACGCCGCCGTGCGGGCCAGGCGCACCGCGCCGAGGAAGACCGACTCGAACGCCGCCCGCCACTGCTCGTCGGTGATGTCGGCGGTGAACCCGGCGGGCGGCCCGCCCACACTGATCAGCACGCCGTCGAACCGTCCGAAACGCTCCCGGGCGGTGGCGACCAGCCGTCCGGCGGCCTCCGGGTCGGCGTTGTCGGCGGCCACCCCGGCCGCGCCGGGACCGAGGGCCGCCACCGCGTCGGCGACGCCCTTCTCGTCCCGGCCGCTGACGACCACCTTCGCCCCGTCGGCGACCAGGGCGCGCGCCGTGGCGTTGCCCAGGCCCCGGGTGGCTCCGGTGACGACGTACACCCGGTCCTTCAGTCCAAGATCCATGCCGTCTATCCTGCCTTGTCCGCACCGTCCAGGGCGAGGGCGGTGTACACCAGGCCGATGTGGCTGAACGCCTGCGGGAAGTTGCCGAGCTGCCGGCCGGCCACCGGGTCGTACTCCTCCGCCAGCAGGCCCACGTCGTTGGCGAGCCCCGCCAGCCGCTCGAACAGCTCCCGGGCCTCCTTGGTCCGGCCCGCCATGAGCAGGGCGTCCGCCAGCCAGAAGGAGCACACCAGGAAGGTCCCCTCGTCACCCGGCAGCCCGTCCACCGTGCTGCCCGAGGTGCTGTACCGCTGTACCAGGCCGTCGCGGGTCAGCTCCCGGGAGACGGCGTCGATGGTGCCGGTCACCCGGGGGTCGTCCGGCGGCAGGAAGCCGACGCGGGGGATGAACAGCAGCGCGGCGTCCAGCTCGCGGGAGCCGTAGTACTGGGTGAAGGTGTTGCGGTCGGGGTCGTAGCCCTTCTCGCAGACCTCGCGGTGGATCTCGTCGCGCAGCGCCCGCCAGCCCGCCAGGTCGCCGCCCAGCCCGGGCTCCTCCTCCAGGGTGCGCACCGCGCGGTCCACCGCGACCCACGTCATCACCTTGGAGTGCACGAACTGACGGCGCCCGCCGCGCACCTCCCACAGCCCCTCGTCCGGCTGGCGCCACGCGGTGCGCAGGAACTCCAGCAGGGCCCGCTGCAGCTCCCACACCTGCGGCACGGACGGCAGCCCCGCCGTCCGGGCCAGCGCCAGGGTGTCCATGACCTCGCCGTACACGTCCAGCTGGAGCTGGTTGACCGCGTCGTTGCCGATCCGCACCGGCCGCGATCCCTCGAAGCCGGACAGCCACGGCAGCTCCGCCTCGGGCAGCCGGCGCTCACCGGCCAGGCCGTACATGATCTGCAGGTCCGCCGGGGAGCCGGCCACCGCGCGCAGCAGCCAGTCGTGCCACGCCTCCGCCTCGTCCGTGTAACCGGCGGCCAGCAGGGCGCCCAGGGTGAGGGTGGAGTCGCGCAGCCAGCAGTGCCGGTAGTCCCAGTTGCGCACGCCGCCCAGCTCCTCCGGCAGCGAGGTGGTGGCCGCGGCCACGATGCCGCCGGTGGGCTTGTACGTCAGCGCCTTGAGGGTGATCAGCGAGCGGACGACGGCGTCCCGGTACGGGCCCTGGTAACGGCAGCGCGAGACCCAGGACCGCCAGTCCGCGACGCTGTGCTCCAGGGCCTCGAACGGGTCGACCAGCGGGGGCCGGGGCTCGTGCGAGGGGTGCCAGGTGAGGACGAAAGCGACCTTCTCGCCGGCCGCGACGGTGAACTCGGAGTGCGTTCCGTAGTCCTCGCCCCAGGTGTGCACCTCGGGCTCGCTGCGCAGCCACGCCGAGTCCGGGCCGGCGACCGCCACCCGGTGCCCGTCGGCGCGGCGCACCCACGGGACGACGGAGCCGTAGTCGAAGCGCAGCCGCAGCGCGCTGTGCACGGTCACCTCACCGCTGAGCCCCTCGACGATGCGGACGAGGTCGGGGGCGCGGTCGCGCTGCGGCATCAGGTCGGTCACCCGGACCGTGCCGTCCGCGGTCTCCCACTCGGTGTCCAGGACCAGGGTGTCGCGGCGGTAGGCACGCCGGGTGCAGCGCCCGGCGCCCTTCGGGGCGATGCGCCAGTGCCCGTTGTCCTCATCACCGAGCAGCCGGGCGAAGCAGGCGGCGGAGTCGAAGCGGGGCAGGCACAGCCAGTCCACGGAGCCGTCCGTGGAGACCAGCGCCGCGGTCTGCTCGTCGCCGATGATCGCGTAGTCCTCGATACGGGAGTGCACGCGGTTCCGTCTTCCCAGCAGGGCGGACGGCAATCAGGACGCGAGCGGGGCGGACGGCGATCGGAGAGCACGGCGATCAGGGCGGACGGCGGCCGGTGTGCGAGCGGGGCGGACGGGGACCAGGGCGCCGTCCCGCCGAGGCGTCCCCCGCGGGCTACACCGCCGCCGGTTCCGCCTCCGAGGCGTCCTCGGTACCCCCGCCGTCCTCGGTGCCCGTCGCCCGGTCGCGGGCCTCGCGGCGGACCAGGAACCACCAGCCGACCGGGACGGCCGCGGAGAACAGCCACCACTGGATGGCGTACGCGAAGTTCAGCGCGGCGTCCTCGTCACCGGGCTCACCGATCAGCTCCGGGGTGCCGCCCCGCGGCTCCGGCGAGGTCAGGACGACGTAGCCGCCGAGGACCCGGGCGCCGAGGCGCTCGGCCTGCTGCTCGCTGTCGATGAGCATGACCTGCCGGTCCGGCAGCCCCTCCAGGTCCTTGATGCCGCTGGCCTCGGTCGTCTCGTCCGGCATCATCCGGCCGGTGACGGTGACCTCGCCGGAGGGCGGCGCGGGGACCTTCGGGAACTCGGTCTGGCTGGGGCCGTCCGCGGGGATCCAGCCCCGGTTGACCAGCAGCACCTTGCCGTCGTCCAGGACGAACGGGGTGAGCACGTGGTAGCCGACCTCGTCGTCGGCGTTGGTGCGGCGGCGGACGACCACCTCGTCGTCGGTGTCGAAGCGGCCGGTGGCGGTCACCGAGCGGTACCGCTCGTCCGTGGTGATCCTCTTGCCGGGGGAGGTCAGCCGCTCCACCGGTACCGGGTCGGCGTCGAGCGCCTCGGCGACCAGGTCGTTGCGGGCGGTGCGCTCCTCGTAGCGGTGCATCTGCCAGAAGCCCAGCTCGATCATCGTGGGGACGAGGAGCAGGGCGACCAGTGTGAGGATCACCCACTGCCGGGACAACAGGAAGCGGTACACCCCACGACCGTACAACTCGGCCGTGGGGCGTCGGCGGGCGGGTGCGGGCTGCGGGGCCCGTCACACCTTGTCGATGACCCCCGTCCTCCCCTCCGAACGGGCGCAGTGCGCGCCGCAGAACCAGTGGCCGTCGACCTCCACGCCCTGCCCGATGATCTGCACCCGGCAGTGTTCGCAGATGGGGGCCATGCGGTGGATCGCGCAGGCGAAGCAGTCGAAGACGTGCACCGCTCCCTGTGCGTGGACCTCGAAGCTCATGCCGTAGTTGTTGCCGCAGACTTCACATGTCGCCATGGGCCACAGGGTGAGCCGTCGCCGTGGCACGGGCGAGCGGACACCGGGCGAGTCGCCCGGCTTTCACCCGTCCCGTCCGGCTTTCACCCGACCGGTGTCACACAGTCGTACGATCCAGCCGTCAGCCGTCAGCCGTCAGCCGTCAGCCGTCAGCCGTCAGCCGTCAGCCGTCAGCCGTCAGCCGTCAGCCGTCGGCCGGCTCGACGTCCCGCAGCAGTTGCCCGAACGCCGCCTCGTCCACCACCGGCGTCCCGAACTGCCGGGCCTTGACCACCTTGGACGTGCCCGAGTCGGGGTCGTTGGTGACCAGCAGGCTGGTCAGCCGGGACAGGCTGGTCGCCACGTGCAGACCGGCCTCGGTCGCCCGGTCCTCCAGCAGCTCCCGCTCGACGGACGTGTCACCCGAGAAGGCGACCCGCATGCCCTGCTTGAGCGGTTTGCCGTCCTCGTACCGCCCTGGGTTGGGGTAGGGGCACGCGGGCCTCCTGCGGGCGGGGCGCCAACCGGCCGGCCGGTAGCCGCCGGAGCCCGCGCCCGCCTGGGCGCCGGTCCGGGGCGCCGGGCGGTCCGCCCACTCGGTCAGCGGCCGGCACTCCTGGAGCGGCAGCCTGATCCGGCCGGCCGCCGCGGCGCGCAGGCTCGGCCGGAACGCCTCCGCCAGCACCCGCGCGTCGTCCAGCGCGTGGTGCGCCCGCTGCTGCACCACGCCGAAGTGCGCGGCGAGCGACTCCAGCTTGTGGTTGGGCAGCGGCAGCGCCAGCTCCTTGGAGAGCGCGATGGTGCACAGCCGCTGGCGCACCGGCGCCTCGCGCTCCGCGCGCGCGTACTCACGGGCGATCATCTGCCAGTCGAAGACCGCGTTGTGCGCGACCAGCACCCGGCCGTCCAGCCGGGCCGCGAACTCCTCGGCGACGTCCCGGAAGAGCGGCGCCCCTTCGAGCACCTCGCTGGTCAGGCCGTGTATCCACACCGGTCCCGGATCCCGCTCCGGATTGACCAGCGTGTACCAGTGGTCCTCGACCTCGCCGCGCGCGTCGAGCCGGTAGACGGCCGCCGAGACGATGCGGTCGTCGCGGGCCAGGCCGGTGGTCTCCACGTCGACGACCGCGTATCCCCGCGGATACGCGTCCGGCCACGCCGTGGGGGAGGACACCGCCGTCGTCTGGTCTTCGAGCATGGTCCCAGAGGATACGGGCCACGACTGACAGTGCCCTCCCGCAGGGGTCGCGTCACCCCTCGGGATGACCGGGCGCTCACCGGGCCCGCGTGTCCGCCGGGCCCGTCACCAGCGGATCGGCACCGGGACCGCCGTGAGCAGTCCGGAGACCGCGACCACCACGCCCAGGACGGCGACCTCCGCGCGCGCGGGGGAGCAGGCCGCCAGCGGGTCCGCCGCGCGGCCCAGCCGGATCCGCGCCCGCAGGGCCAGCGCGGCGACGGCCGCCACCAGGAGCGCCTTGGCGACCAGCACCCGCCCGTAGGCCGTGTCCGTCAGCTGGTCCAGGATCGTGCCCGCCGGCATCCGGCGCAGCGAACTGCACACCCCCGTCGCCGTGATGACCGCCAGCAGAACCGCCGCCACGCGCGCGTACAGCCCCAGCAGCGCCGGTCCCGCCTCGGCGCCCCGCCACCGGCCGAGCACCCGCAGTACGTGCAGCAGACCGCCCGCCCACAGGGAGGCGCACGTGAGGTGGAGCAGGGTCAGACCGGAACCCAGCAGCGGACCCGGCTCGGTCGGCGGATGCGCGCGCAGGGCCTCCGCCGCCACCACCGCGGCCAGCGGCCACACCTGGGTGCGCGGCCGGTCCGAGGCGGCGCACAGGCCCGCCACGAGGAACGCGTTGACCTCCAGCAGCGCGAGCTTGCCGTCGCGCGAGGAGTAGAGCCCGCCCACGTCGATCCCGGCCAGGCCGTTTGGCACCAGGTTGCCGGTGGCCACCACCGAGGCGAGCCCCAGCGCGGCCACGAAGCCGGCCGCGGCCGCGGGCACCGACCAGCTGCGGGGCACGGGCGGGGGAGCGCCGGGCAGGGAGCGGGCCAGCCGGCCGGCGAACAGTTCGCCCACCGGGACGGCGAGCGCCGCGAACAGCACCGCGCGCAGCAGGGCGATGCCGCCGGTGCCGGGCGCCTCGGCCTCCCCGGTGCCGCGCAGCGCCGGGGAGGGACCCAGCAGGGGTATGAGCGCGGCCAGCGCCACGAGGACGAGCACCACCACGGCCCGGCCGGTGCCGGGGCCCGGGCGCGTACGCTCCCGGGCCCCGGCAGGCGAGGACGTGGGTCGTATCAAGGTCACCTCAGGATCTTCACCAGTCATCCCACGACCGGGCAAGTCCAGCGGGCGACCGGGGTACGCCCCGAAGCCCCGGCGGCCCGGCGGTTACCTGGTCACCGCGTCCAGCGCGTCCGCCGTGCCCCAGCCGTAGAAGCCGTTGCGGTTCTTCGGGCCCTCGCACACCGCGTCCACCTTGCCGTCGCCGTCGATGTCGTACGGCTCGGTGCAGGGCGTCGCGTCGGCCTCCGCGTACAGCAGCGCCTTCACCTGGGCGGGCGTGGCCCGCGGGTGCGTCGACTTGATGAGCGCGGCGACGCCCGCGACGTGCGGCGACGCCATCGACGTACCGGCCATGTAGCCCCACTTGCCGCCGGGCAGCGTGCCCAGGATCAGACCGCTGGTGGCGGGCGCCTCCGGCGTCTGGTACGCCGTCGAGTCACCGCCGGGCGCAGCGATGTCGATGACGCCCAGGCCGTAGTTGGAGAAGGACGACTTGATGCCCTTGGCGCCGGTCGCGGCGGTGGTGACGACGCCGGGCAGCTGGGTCGGGATGTCGTAGCACTCGGACGGGTCGATCACCCGCTCGGAGGGCGTGGTGTCGTTGGGGGAGGAGGGGTCGGTGATCTCGTCGGCGGCGAGGTCGTACTCCTCGTTGCCGGCCGCGGCGACGTTGACCGCGCCCTTCTTCTCCGCGTACGACGAGGCCCGCTTGACGGCCTCGACCAGCGCCTTCTGGTCGGGGTCGTCCTTGCAGTTGAAGTACCACGGGTCGGTGTAGTAGCTGTTGTTGGTCACGTCGACGCCGTGCTCGGCCGCCCACATGAACCCGCAGACCACGGCCTCGGTGTAGAAGAAGCCGGCGGTCGTGGAGACCTTGATGCCGGAGACCTTCACGCCGGGCGCGACGCCCGTCATGCCGACGCCGTTCTTCGCGGCGGCGATCTCACCGGCGACGTGCGTGCCGTGCGCGGACTCCTCCGCCGAGGGCCGCCAGGCGCCGTCGGTGGTGTCCGGCTTGCCCGACACGCAGTTGACGGAGGCGGCGCGGTCGAAGTTCGGGGCGATGTCCGGGTGGGTGTCGTCCACACCGGTGTCGATGACGGCGACGGTCACCTCGCTGCTGCCCAGCGACTTCTGGTGCGCCTTGTCGGCCTTGATGGCGGGCAGGTCCCACTGGAGGGGCTCCAGCGGGTCCTGGCCCTCGGCGGCCTCGGCCGCGGCGGCCTCGGTGGCGCTGAGCACCTTCGGCGTCCCCATGTCGGTCGTGGCGGCCGAGGGCAGCGGCGCGGTGCGGGTGGCGCCGGCCGACTGCACGCCGCGCGCCGCGCGGACGCTCTCGGCGAAGTCCGGGTTCGACGAGTGGACGACGATGACGCCTATCCGGTCGTACGACGTCACGATGGTGCCGCCGGCCTCGGATATCGCGCGCTTGACGGCGGCCGAGGGAGCCTTGCCCGCCTGGACGTTGACGACGTAGCTGAGCGAGGCGGCGTCGGCGGAGGCCGACGGGGACTCGGCGGCGGTGGCCTGGACGTCGGGCAGGAACGCGAGTGCCGTCGCCACGGCCAGTCCGGCCGGGATCGCCAGCGCGCGGCGGTGACGCGAGTGGGACGCGGTCATGTACGGAACTCTCCAGTCTCTTCCGTGGTGTGGACGGTGCACGTGGTGCGGGTGCCCTGAAGAAAGCCGTCCCGGCCGAGGTCGCCCGGGCAGGTACATGTCGGGTGGTGCAGAGCGAAGTTATCCCCCCGAGCCGCTGGCCAGCAATGACCGGCCGGGGGTGACTTCGGAAAGTGGCCCGGGCGGTGAACCGCGCCCAGGGCGGCGCCGTGTCGTTGGGCAGGGAGCACGAGCACGACCGGCCCCCGCACCGATAGGTACAGCAGTCATGTCCGTCCTACGAGGAGACTCCGTGGCCACCGAAGCACCGCCCCCCTCGCACGAGCACCACCGACTCCCTTCCACCGAGGAGTTCGCCGAGGTGCAGCAGAGCGCTGAGTTCGGTGAACTGCGCCGCTCCTTCCGCTCCTTCGCCTTCCCGCTGACGATCGCCTTCGTCGCCTGGTACCTGCTCTACGTGCTGCTCTCCAACTACGCGGGCGGCTTCATGGGCACCGAGCTGTTCGGCAACATCAACGTCGCGTTCGTCTTCGGCATCGCCCAGTTCCTCACCACGTTCCTCATCGCCTGGTGGTACGCGCGGCACGCCGCCGCGAAGCTCGACCCCAAGGCCGAGGCCATCAAGTCCCGGATGGAGGGCGGCGCATGAGCACCACTGGGCAGTTCTTCCTGGCAGCCAACGAGGCCAGCGAGCACCGGCCGCTGATCATCACGCTCTTCGCGGTCTTCGTGGTCGCGACGCTCGTCATCACCGTCTGGGCCGGGCGGCAGACCAAGGACGCCGCCGACTTCTACGCGGGCGGCCGTCAGTTCAGCGCCTTCCAGAACGGCCTCGCGGTCTCCGGCGACTACATGTCCGCCGCGTCCTTCCTCGGCATCGCCGGCGCCATCGCCATCTTCGGCTACGACGGCTTCCTGTACTCCATCGGCTTCCTGGTCGCCTGGCTGGTGGCCCTGCTGCTGGTCGCCGAGCCGCTGCGCAACTCCGGGCGCTACACCATGGGCGACGTCCTCGCCTACCGCATGCGCCAGCGCCCCGTGCGCACCGCCGCCGGCACCTCCACGATCGTCGTGTCGATCTTCTACCTGCTGGCCCAGATGGCGGGCGCCGGCGTCCTGGTCTCCCTGCTGCTCGGCATCACCTCCGACGCCGGCAAGGTCCTCATCGTCGCCCTGGTCGGCGTCCTGATGATCGTCTACGTCACCATCGGCGGCATGAAGGGCACCACCTGGGTGCAGATGGTCAAGGCCGTGCTGCTGATCGGCGGCACCGTCCTGATCACCTTCCTGGTGCTGCTGAAGTTCGACTTCAACATCTCCGACCTGCTCGGCAAGGCCGCCGAGAACAGCGGCAAGGGCGCCGCCTTCCTGGAGCCGGGCCTCCAGTACGGCGCGACCGGCACCACCAAGCTGGACTTCATCTCCCTGGGCATCGCCCTGGTGCTGGGCACCGCGGGACTGCCGCACATCCTGATCCGCTTCTACACGGTGCCCAACGCCAAGGCCGCGCGCAAGTCGGTGAACTGGGCGATCGGCATCATCGGCGCGTTCTACCTGATGACCATCGCGCTCGGCTTCGGCGCGGCGGCGCTGATCTCCCAGAAGGAGATCACCGACTCCAACCCGTCCGGCAACACGGCGGCCCCGCTGCTCGCCCTGCACGTCGGCGGCACCGACTCGGCCTGGGGCGCGATCCTGCTCGCCACCATCTCGGCGGTGGCGTTCGCGACCATCCTCGCGGTGGTCGCCGGCCTCACCCTCGCCTCGTCCTCGTCCTTCGCGCACGACATCTACGCCAACGTCATCCGCCGGGGCCGGGCCACCGAGAAGGAGGAGATGCGGGCGGCCCGCTGGGCGACCGTCTTCATCGGCATCGTCTCCATCGCGCTGGGCGCCCTCGCCCGCGACCTGAACGTGGCCGGCCTGGTCGCCCTGGCCTTCGCGGTCGCCGCCAGCGCCAACCTGCCGACCATCCTCTACAGCCTCTTCTGGAAGCGGTTCACCACCCAGGGCGCGCTGTGGTCGATCTACGGCGGTCTGGTCGTCGCCGTCGGCCTGGTGCTGTTCTCGCCGGTCGTCTCGGGCGACGCGACCTCGATGTTCCCGGACGTCGACTTCGCCTGGTTCCCGCTGAAGAACCCGGGCATCATCTCCATCCCGTTCGGCTTCCTGATGGGTTTCCTCGGCACCGTCCTGTCCAAGGAGGAGCCGGACACCGGCAAGTACGCGGAGCTGGAGGTCCGGTCCCTGACCGGCACCGGCGCCCACTGACGACCCCCTGCGCGCGGGCCCCGTCGCCGCCTCCCGCGACGGGGCCCGCGCGCCTCGCGGCTTCCGGTCGCTGTCGTTGTCACCGGGGTCACGTAGGCTCGCAGTGCCGGGGTACGGGAGTGTCCCGCCGATCCGCGTCGAGGGAGGGGCCTTACGTGCTCGTCGACACCTACGGCCGAGTGGCCACCGACCTGAGGGTCTCGCTGACCGACCGCTGCAACCTGCGGTGCACGTACTGCATGCCCGAGGAGGGCCTGCAGTGGCTGGCCAAGCCCGACCTGCTCACGGACGACGAGATCGTCCGCCTGGTCGGCATCGCGGTCACCTCCCTGGGTGTCACGGAGGTCCGCTTCACCGGCGGCGAGCCCCTGCTCCGCCCCGGCCTGGTCGGCATCGTGGAGCGCGTCGCCGCCCTCGACCCGCGCCCCCAGACGTCCCTGACCACCAACGGCATCGGCCTCAGGCGCACGGCGGCGGCCCTGAGGGCGGCGGGCCTGGACCGGGTCAACGTCTCCCTGGACACCCTGCGCCCGGACGTCTTCAAGACCCTCACCCGCCGCGACCGGCACAAGGACGTCCTGGAGGGCCTGCGCGCCGCCCGCGAGGCCGGTCTGACGCCGGTGAAGGTCAACACCGTCCTGATGCCGGGCGTCAACGACGACGAGGCCCCCGACCTCCTGGCCTGGGCCGTGGAGCACGACTACGAGCTGCGGTTCATCGAGCAGATGCCGCTGGACGCCCAGCACGGCTGGAAGCGCGAGGGCATGGTCACCGCCGGTGACATCCTGGCCTCGCTGCGCACCCGCTTCGAGCTGACCGAGGAGGGGGCCGCCGAGCGCGGCTCGGCCCCCGCCGAGCGCTGGCTCGTGGACGGCGGCCCGCACCGCGTCGGCGTCATCGCCTCCGTCACCCGCCCGTTCTGCGCCGCCTGCGACCGCACCCGGCTGACCGCCGACGGCCAGGTCCGCACCTGCCTGTTCGCCCGCGAGGAGACCGACCTGCGCGCCGCCCTGCGCTCGGGCGCGCCCGACGAGGAGATCGCCCGCCTCTGGAAGCTCGCCATGTGGGGCAAGAAAGCGGGCGCCGGCCTCGACGACCCGTCCTTCGTCCAGCCGGACCGGCCGATGTCGGCGATAGGCGGTTAGGCGGTCAGGCGGAGCCCGCGGGGGCTTCCCAGTCGGCGAGCGGGACGACGTCCTTCAGGAACCCGCGCACCCCGAGGAACTGGGACAGGTGCTCCCGGTGCTCGTCACACGCGATCCACGTCTTGCGCCGCTCCGGCGTGTGCAGCTTCGGGTTGTTCCAGGCGAGCACCCACACGGCGGCGGCACGGCAGCCCTTGGCGGAGCAGACCGGGGTCGTCTCGTCACTCACAGGTTCACGTCTCACAAGTCATGCGAAATGGCGACGCCGGGCAGCCACGGGGGGAGCTGCCCGGCGTCGGTCCATCGCTCCGACGGGGGATGCGGAGCGCTTACCGAGTATGTCACGGGAGGCCCGCCGTACGGGACCGGAACAACGTGATTGGAGCGAGGTTCCCCCCGGCTTGGCAAGGACTTGACCATCCCCAAAGCCAATCGATTCCGCTCGATACTTTTCAGTAACGTTCAGTTTCGATCAGGAACGGTCGCCGGATGTGTCGCGTACACCCGTCGTCCGATCACTCACGACATCTTCCGGCTCGGGTTCCGCGAAGCCGCGTGACGCGGCCGGCGGCTCGATCATCGGCGGCGTCGGAGCCGTCACGAACGTCGTCGGCAGCCCCGGCGCGTTCTCCCGCCCGGCGTTGGCGATCACCACCGCGATGTACGGCAGCAGCATGCCGAGGACCAGCGCCACGATCGCGACGTGCCGCTCCACGTTCCACAGCGTGGCCGCGAGGATCACCGACACCGTACGGACCGACATCGAGATGACGTACCGGCGCTGCCGTCCGCGTACGTCTTCCTCCAGGCCCGTCCGGGCTCCGGTGATCCGGAACACCTGGGCGTTGCCGTCCGCGTTCCGCTTCCGCATCACATTCCACCGCCCGCTCGCATCGGAGCTCGCCCCGCCGGTCCGTACCCGTCCGGGCCGCTCGGGGCCGTGGGTCCGGACAACTCTTACATTACGCCCCGGCTGCGCCGCCTACGAGACCGGGGGACCACGTCCCCGAGCGACCGGGGTGCGCCGCGGTGCCCAGGGACGTCCCCCGTTCGGGCGTACCCGCCGTGCGCTCCGCGGGGTACGGGCCGAAGGTGGCCGTAATGCTCACGTAGAGCCGCACGAGGAGGCAGCCATGGGCTGGTTGTGGGCGATCATCGTCGGATTCGTGCTCGGTCTGATAGCCAAGGCGATCATTCCGGGCAAGCAGCACAGTCCTCTGTGGCTGACCACGATCTTCGGCATGCTCGGCGCCATCGTCGGCAACGCGGTGGCCCGGGCGGCCGGCGTCGCCGCCACCTCCGGCATCGACTGGTGGCGGCACCTCTTCCAGCTCGTCGCCGCGATCATCATCGTCGGCGTCGGCGACATGGTGTACATGGCGGTGCGCGGCAACAGGAGACGACGGCACACCGCCTGAGCGGAGCGGAGCGGACCGGTCCCGGCCGGGCGCACCCGCGTACGGCGGAGGGGCGGCCCCCGCCGGACACGGGAGCCGCCCCTCGTCGTGCGCTCAGGCGCCGGTGACCTCCACCGCGGCCAGGTTCTTCTTGCCGCGCCGCAGCACCAGCCAGCGCCCGTGCAGCAGCTCCTCGGCGGCCGGGACCGCGTCCTCGGCGGTGACCTTCACGTTGTTCACGTAGGCGCCGCCCTCCTTGACCGTGCGCCGGGCCGCCGACTTGCTGGCGACCAGGCCGACCTCGGCCAGCAGGTCGACCACCGGAGCCGGCCCGGCGACCTTCACGTGCGGCACCTCCGACAGGGCCGCGGCCAGCGTCCGCTCGTCCAGCTCCGCCAGGTCGCCCTGGCCGAACAGCGCCCTGGACGCGGCGATCACGGCCGCCGTCTGGTCCGCGCCGTGCACCAGCGTCGTCAGTTCCTCGGCCAGCGCCCGCTGCGCCGCCCGCGCCTGCGGACGCTCCTCGGTCTGCCTCTCCAGCTCCTCCAGCTCCTCGCGGGACTTGAAGGACAGGATGCGCATGTAGCCCGAGATGTCCCGGTCGTCCACGTTCAACCAGAACTGGTAGAACGCGTACGGTGTCGTCATCTCCGGGTCCAGCCAGACCGCCCCGCCCTCGGTCTTGCCGAACTTGGTGCCGTCCGCCTTGGTCATCAGCGGCGTCGCGTACGCGTGCACGACGGCGTCCGGCTCCAGGCGGTGGATCAGGTCGAGGCCCGCCGTCAGGTTGCCCCACTGGTCGCTGCCGCCCTGCTGGAGGACGCAGCCGTAGCGCCGGTAGAGCTGGAGGAAGTCCATCGCCTGGAGCAGCTGGTAGCTGAACTCCGTGTAGCTGATGCCCTCGGCCGACTCCAGCCGCCGCGACACCGACTCCTTGGTCAGCATCTTGTTGACCCGGAAGTGCTTGCCGATGTCCCGCAGGAACTCGATCGCGGAGAGCCCCGCCGTCCAGTCGAGGTTGTTGACCATCACGGCCGCGTTCTCGCCCTCGAAGGACAGGAACGGCTCGATCTGGGCGCGCAGCCGCTCCACCCAGCCGGCCACCGTCTCCGGCGAGTTCAGCGTGCGCTCGGCGGTCGGGCGCGGGTCGCCGATCTGGCCGGTGGCCCCGCCGACCAGCGCCAACGGCCGGTGCCCGGCCTGCTGGAGCCGGCGCACGGTGAGCACCTGCACCAGGTGCCCGACGTGCAGGGAGGCCGCGGTCGGGTCGAAGCCGCAATAGAACGTGACGGGACCGTCCGCGAGCGCCTTGCGCAAAGCGTCCTCGTCGGTGGACTGGGCGAACAGCCCGCGCCACTTCAGCTCGTCGACGATGTCCGTCACGGTTCTCGTGTCTCCTCGATGATCCAGCACGCGGGTTCTCGCGTGCGGGTACGAGGTTATACGCCCTGGCTGACGGAGCTCATGTTGAAATCCGGGACCCGCAGCGCGGGCATCGCCGCCCGCGTGAACCAGTCGCCCCACTCCCGGGGCAGCGTCCGCTCGGTGCGCCCCGCCTCCGTGGCCCGCCCCAGCAGGTCCACCGGCGACTCGTTGAACCGGAAGTTGTTCACCTCGCCGACGACCTCGCCGTCCTCCACGAGATAGACCCCGTCCCGGGTCAGCCCGGTCAGCAGCAGCGTCGCCGGGTCGACCTCGCGGATGTACCACAGGCAGGTCAGCAGCAGCCCCCGCCCGGTACCGGCGACCATCTCCTCCAGCGAGCGGCCGTCGCCGCCGTCCAGCACCAGGTTGTCGAGGGCCGGCGCGAGCGGCAGCCCGGTCAGCGCGGCGCTGTGCCGGGTCGTCGTCAGCCGGGCCAGCTCACCGTCCTTGATCCACTCCGTGGCCGCGACCGGCAGCCCGTTGTCGAACACCGACTGATCGCCCCCGGAGGAGTGCGCCACCACGAACGGCGCCGTCTCCAGGCCCGGCTCCGCCGGGTCGCTGCGCAGGGTCAGCGGCAGTGCGCTGATCCGCTCGCCCAGCCGCGTGCCGCCGCCCGGCCTGGAGAACACCGTCCGCCCCTCGGCCGCGTCCCGGCCCGACGCCGACCACAGCTGGTAGATCAGCAGGTCCGCCACCGCGGTCGGCGGCAGCAGCGTCTCGTACCGTCCCGCGGGCAGCTCCACCCGCCGCCCGGCCCACCCCAGGCGTACGGCCAGCTCCGCGTCGAGCGCCGCCGGGTCGACGTCCTTGAAGTCCCGGGTGGCCCGCCCCGCCCACGCCGAACGGGACCGGTCCGGCGACTTGGCGTTCAGCTCCAGCGTCCCGGTGGGCAGATCGCAGCGCAGCCGCAGCCCGGTGGATGTCCCGAGGTAGGTGGTGGTCATCTCGTGGTGGGCGAACCCGTACAGCTCCCGCCCGCCGCCGCGCGCGCGTGCGAACGCCTCCCCGAGCGCCGGCGCGAAGTCGGCGAACACGGCCGACGACGTCTCGGCCGGCGCGTCCGCGAAGTCCGGCGCCTCCGGCACCCCGCTGACCAGCGGCTGCGCGTCCTCGGCGGGCCCGGCGCCCCGCGCGGCCTCCTCGGCGGCCCGCACCAGCGGCTCCAGGTCGTCCCGCGTGACGGCCGACCGCGACACGACTCCCGACGCGGTGCCCTCCTGCCCGTCCACGGTGGCGACGACCGTGAGCGTGCGCCCGCGCGTGACGCCGTTGGTGGTGAGCGCGTTGCCCGCCCAGCGCAGGTTGGCGGTGGAGTGCTCGTCGGCGATGACGACGCACCCGTCCGCACGGGACAGCTCCAGCGCCCGCTCGACGATCTCGTGCGGCTTGCTGCTGATCCGGGGCGTGCGGGCGCTCATCGACCGGCCTCCTGTGTCGTGTTCAGTATGGTGACGCCCTTGAAGAGGGCGGACGGGCAGCCGTGCGACACGGCGGCGACCTGCCCCGGCTGCGCCTTGCCGCAGTTGAAGGCACCGCCCAGGACGTACGTCTGCGGGCCGCCGACGGCCGCCATGGACCCCCAGAAGTCGGTCGTGGTCGCCTGGTAGGCCACGTCCCGCAGCTGTCCGGCGAGCCGCCCGTTCTCGATCCGGAAGAACCGCTGGCCGGTGAACTGGAAGTTGTACCTCTGCATGTCTATCGACCACGAGCGGTCACCCACGACGTAGATGCCCCGCTCCACCCCGCCGATCAGATCCTCCGTGGACAGCCCGCCGGGATCGGGCCGCAGCGACACGTTCGCCATCCGCTGCACCGGCACGTGCCCGGGGGAGTCGGCGTACGCGCACCCGTTGGACCGCTCGAACCCGGTCAGCCGGGCGATCCGCCGGTCGAGCTGGTAGCCGACCAGCGTGCCGTCCCTCACCAGGTCCCAGGACTGCGCCTCGACCCCCTCGTCGTCGTACCCGATGGTCGCCAGCCCGTGCTCGGCGGTGCGGTCCCCGGTGACGTTCATCAGCTCGGACCCGTAGCGCAGCTTGCCGAGCTGGTCGAAGGTGGCGAAGGAGGTGCCGGCGTAGGCGGCCTCGTAGCCCAGCGCCCGGTCCAGCTCGGTGGCGTGCCCGACCGACTCGTGGATCGTCAGCCACAGGTTCGACGGATCGACCACCAGGTCGTACAGTCCCGCCTCCACGCTCGGCGCCCGCATCTTCTCGGCCAGCAGCTCCGGTATCTCGGCCAGCTCGGCGTCCCAGTCCCAGCCGGTGCCGGTCAGGTACTCCCAGCCGCGCCCGGCGGGCGGCGCGAGCGTGCGCATGGAGTCGAACTCGCCGCTGGAGCCGTCGACCGACACGGCGGTCAGTACGGGGTGCAGCCGCATCCGCTGCTGGGTGGTCGAGGTTCCGGCGGTGTCGGCGTAGAACTTGTTCTCGTGGACGGTGAGCAGCGAGGCGTCCACGTGGTCGACCCCGGCGCCCGCCAGCAGCCGCGCGCTCCAGTCGGCGAGCAGCGCCGCCTTCTCGGCGTCGTCCACGGTGAACGGGTCGATCTCGTACGAGGACACCCACGTACGGTCGGCGTGCACGGGCTCGTCCGCCAGCTCGACCCGCTCGTCCGACCCGGCCGCCTTGATCACCTGGGCGGACAGCTTCGCCATCGCCACCGCCTGCGAGGCGACCTTGGCCGCGGCGTCCGGCGTCAGGTCCACGCCGGAGGCGAAACCCCAGGTCCCGCCGTGCACGACGCGTACGGCGTACCCGAGGTCGGTGGTGTCCGAGGAACCGGAGGGCTTGGCGTCCCGCAACCGCAGCGAGGCGCTGCGCACACGTTCCAGCCGGAAGTCCGCGTGCTCGGCCCCGAGGGAACGGGCGCGGGCGAGGGCGGCGTCGGCGAGGGGGCGCAGGGGGAGGGCGGTGAAGGTGGCGTCTATGTCATGGGGCACGGGAGAAGATCCCTTCGGGCGCTTGCCGGTGGTGACCGTGGGAGGCAGTGAACCACGGCCCGCCGAGCGCCGCGCCCTACGCTGCCGCGGTGAACGCTGCCCAGGCGGCCGGGGTGACGACGAGGGGACGGAGGCCGGTGTCCTTGGAGTCGCGGATGTGGATGGCTTCGGGGCGTACGGCGACCTCGACGCAGTTGTCGTTCTCGCTGCCGCTGTAGCTGCTCTTGAACCAGCTCAGCTCGTCTGTGGCGCTCATAGGGCTCCTCGCATCTGTTCCAGCAGCGTCACGGTAGCCCGGCAGTCCAGGGCTTGGGAACGGAGCTTGCCATAGCGCTGCAGCAGGACACTCACGTCCTTGGGTGCGGAGATCAGGTTGCTCGACCGCTGGCCTTCGGTGTAGCCGAGCCACTGGTGCGCAGTCGTCTCCGCGAGATACATCAGCCCGTCGATGCCACAGTGATCCTCCTGGACGGTGGGCATGACCTGGATCTCGACATTGCGCCGCGCGCCCATCTCAAGAAGGTGATCGATGACTTGCTCGGTGACGTGGCGTCCTCCCATGCGCCGAGCTACGACACTCTGTTCGATGACGAAACTGAACGCGGTGTTCTGCTTGGCGGTGATGACCCGTTGCCGGTCCAGCCGAGACGCGACCTCGCGCTCGATCTGTTCCTCGGACGCAGGGGGCAGCCGCCGGTCGAAGATCGCCCGGATGTAGGCCTCAGGTTGCAGCAACCCCGGAATCGCGCGGCATTCGTATGCGTAGAGGGAGATCGCCTCCTCCTCGATCCCCGCCCACTGCCGAAACCAGGAAGCCAGCACGGACCTCTTCGTCAGACTCTTGGCCGCCGCCTTGAGAACCTTGTGCGCGACCGGCCCCAGGGCCTCCTCCGCCCGCGTGGGCAGGTCCGTCGGCGGGAACCGTTTCCCCTGCTCGATCTTGGCGATGTACGCGGCCGAGTACCGTACCCGCGGCGCGAACTCCTCCTGGGTCAGCCCGGCTTCCTCGCGCAGGGCCTTGAGGACCGCGCCGAAGGTCTTGAGACTGTCGGAGGGCTCTGCTTCGCTACCGTTCGCTCCGCCGTTGTCCGCCCTCATCCCCACGCGCCTCCCCAGCTCACGTAACTCACGTCTTCGAACTCCACTCACCGACCCGTAGTCACGGGGAGTTACTCACCCAGTCCAGAGTGTGCACTGATACAGCCACGTCTGTATGGGTGTCGTCCCTGTTGAGGGGCGGAGGGGATCGGAACGCTGAGCGCATGCCAGCACCACGGGCCCAAGAACCCGTTACCGTAAGTGTGTTCGCCCAGCGGTTCTCCGCCACACGCCGCGGCGCGCGCCTCGCCCGCAGGCTCGCCACCTACCGGCTCGACCTGTGGGACCTGCCGTACGACAGCCCGGCCTCCGACACCGTCACCCTCGTCGTGGCGGAACTCGCGTCCAACGCGGTGCTCCACGGTCACGTCCCCGGACGCGACTTCGAGCTGCGGCTCACGTACGACCGGTCCGCGGGACTGGTCCGCGTAGAGGTCTCCGACACCCACCCCGGCCTCCCCGGCCCGGTGGCCCAGCCGCCCGCGGACGCCGACGGCGGCCGGGGCCTGCTCCTCGTGGCGGCCGTCGCCGACCGCTGGGGCGTGGCCGGGCGGACGGGGCCGGGCAAGACGGTGTGGGCCGAGTGCGCGGTCGGCGCCGCCGCCCGGCACGGCATGCCGCACTTCCGGGTGGCTGGGAATGCCGACCCTCTGGCGCTGCTGCTCGCCGAGCGCGAAGGAGAGGACCGCTGATCGAGACGGACACTGTTTCTGTAGGGACCCGACAGTCCGGCCCGTGAGCCACTGTGGGTGCCCGATTCCCCGGGCGGCGGGCGGGACCGATAGGTTTTCGAGGAAGCCGCCTGTCATCGAGGTGTCCGGGCGGACGTGTTCAGACCACTGACGAAAGGGTGATCCGTTGAGCCGCTCGGTTCTCGTCACCGGAGGCAACCGGGGCATCGGCCTCGCCATCGCCCGCGCGTTCGCCGACGCCGGCGACAAGGTCGCCATCACGTACCGCTCGGGTGAGCCGCCGGCGGGCTTCCTCGCCGTCAAGTGCGACATCACCGACGCCGAGCAGGTGGAGCAGGCCTACAAGGAGATCGAGGAGGCGCACGGCAACGTCGAGGTCCTCGTCGCCAACGCCGGCGTGACCAAGGACCAGCTCCTGATGCGCATGTCCGAGGAGGACTTCACCTCCGTCCTCGACACGAACCTGACCGGCACCTTCCGCGTCGTCAAGCGGGCCAACCGCGGCATGCTGCGCGCCAAGAAGGGCCGCGTGGTGCTCATCTCGTCCGTCGTGGGACTGCTCGGCTCGGCCGGACAGGCCAACTACGCCGCCTCCAAGGCCGGCCTGGTCGGCTTCGCGCGCTCCCTCGCCCGTGAGCTGGGGTCGCGCAACATCACCTTCAACGTCGTCGCACCCGGCTTCGTCGACACCGACATGACCAAGGTGCTCACCGACGAGCAGCGCTCGAACATCGTGTCGCAGGTCCCGCTCGGCCGGTACGCGCAGCCGGAGGAGATCGCCGCGACGGTGCGGTTCCTCGCGTCGGACGACGCCTCGTACATCACTGGAGCCGTCATTCCCGTTGACGGCGGACTGGGAATGGGTCACTGATCACCATGAGCGGAATTCTCGAGGGCAAGCGCGTCCTGATCACCGGCGTGCTGACGGAGGCGTCCATCGCCTTCCACACCGCCAAGCTGGCCCAGGAGCAGGGCGCCGAGGTCATCCTGACCGCGTTCCCGCGGCCCACGCTGACCGAGCGCATCGCCAAGAAGCTGCCCAAGCCCACCAAGGTCATCGAGCTGGACGTCACCAACGACGAGCACCTCGGGCGCCTGGCCGACGTCGTCGGCGAGGAGCTGGGCGGCCTGGACGGCGTCGTGCACTCCATCGGCTTCGCGCCGCAGGACGCGCTCGGCGGCAACTTCCTCAACACGCCGTTCGAGTCGGTCGCCACCGCCATGCACGTCTCGGCGTTCTCCCTGAAGTCGCTCACCATGGCCTGCCTGCCGCTGATGCAGAACGGCGGCTCCGTCGTCGGCCTCACCTTCGACGCCCAGTACGCCTGGCCGCAGTACGACTGGATGGGCCCGGCCAAGGCCGCCCTGGAGGCCACCAGCCGCTACCTCGCCCGTGACCTGGGCAAGCAGAACGTGCGGTCCAACCTCATCTCGGCCGGTCCGCTCGGCTCGATGGCCGCCAAGTCCATCCCGGGCTTCAGCGACCTGGCCTCCGTGTGGGACCACCGCTCCCCGCTGGAGTGGAACCTGAGCGACCCGGAGCCGGCCGGCCGCGGCGTCGTCGCGCTGCTCAGCGACTGGTTCCCGAAGACCACCGGCGAGATCATCCACGTCGACGGCGGTCTGCACGCCATCGGCGCCTGACACCCGCTTCCCGGAGGGTCCGCGTCCGCAAGGCGCGGGCCCTTCGCGTGTCGTCCTCCGCGTGTCACCCGTCCGGCCCGGCCGGGCGGGCGGCCGGGGCGTCGACGGCGCACGCTGGAACACGACGCCACCCCGCGTTCCCGCCCGCGCTTCCCGCCCCGTTCCGGCCGAGGGGGTCCGCCCGTGCGCTTCGCCCGCCGCCTGGCCGTCGCAGCCGTCGTCGTCGCCCTCGGACTCGCCCTGCCGTACGAGACGGTGTCGCACGCGCGCGTGCACAGCCGTGACGAGGAGAGCGAGGAAACGGCACCCGCGCGGCCCTTCGGCGCCGAGTGCCGCATCCGGCGCACCGGCTCCAGGGTGACCGCCTACTGCCACAACCCCTACCCGGACCCCGACCACGTCAGCCTGCACGTCGAGTGCGTCCGCTGGTGGGACCTGGACAGCGACAGCGCCCCGGTGGCGGCGGGTCCCGCGCAGACCGTACGGCTGACCGGGCGCTGCTGGAAGGAGATCGGCGCGGCCTGGGTCAGCCACCGGCGTCCGGACTGACCCGCCCCGGGCGGCACACGAACGGATAGCCCGCCGCCTCCCGCCCGGCCGTCCCGGCGTCGCCCGCGCGGATCGCGTCCACCAGCCGGGTGTGGTCCATGTGCGTCTCCGGCGTCAGCTCCGCGCCGACGTCCTCGCGCAGCCAGTCCCGCATCACCTCGTCCAGGTCCGCGTACACCGCGGTCATCACCTCGTTGTGGGAGGCGGCCACCACGGCCAGGTGGAAGGTGGCGTCCGCCGTCACGAACGCCTCCGCGTCACCCGACTCCCACGCCTCCGCGCGGCGCACCAGCAGCGCGTCCAGCTGCTTGAGGTCCTTCTCGGTGCGCCGCTCGGCGGCCAGCCGGGCCGCGGCCGACTCCAGCGTGGAGCGCAGTTCGGCGATGTGCCGGGGGTCGGCGCCGGCGAAACGGCGGTGCATCACGCCGGCCAGTTCGCTGGTGGCGGCGACGTACGTGCCGGAGCCCTGGCGGATGTCCAGCAGCCCGTTGTGCGCCAGCGCGCGGACCGCCTCACGGACGGTGTTCCGGGCGACCCCCAGCTGCTCGACCAGCTCGGGCTCGGTCGGGATCCGGGAGCCCACCGGCCACTCACCCGAGGTGATCTGCTGGCGGAGCGCGGCGATGACCTGCTCGGACAGGACCGAACGACGGGGGTGACTCAGGGGCACGGCGCACCTTCGGGGAGGGGGCGGTCGGAGGAGGATGGACCACCAGTCATCCTATGATTCTATGATGGTCCTCATGGCTACTGAGGACACACGGACGCTGAAGCCCGCCGCCCGGCACGACGGGGTCCGCCGCGAAGGGGCCGGGGAGCCCCGGCGCACCGGCACGCGCGCGTGGACGCCGTGGACGGTCCGTCTGCTCGTCCTCGGCATCGTGCTCACCGCGGTCAACCTGCGTCCCGCGATCACCAGCCTCGGCGCGCTCCTGGAGGAGGTCCGCGACGGGCTCGGCATGAGCGGCAGCGTGGCCGGGCTGCTCACCTCCGTGCCCTCGCTCTGCTTCGCCGTCTTCGGCGTCACCGCCCCGCGGCTCGCCCGCCGCTTCGGGCCCGGTGCCGTGGTCTGCGCCGGCATGGCCGCCCTCACCGCCGGTCTGCTGATCCGCCCGTACGCCGGCGGCACGGCCGGGTTCCTGGCCGCCACCGCCCTGGCGCTGATGGGCATCGCGGTCGGCAACGTCCTGATGCCGGTCATCGTCAAGCGCTGGTTCCCCGACCGGGTCGGGTCCATGACCGGCCTGTACTCGATGGCCATGGCCTGCGGAACCTCGGTCGCCGCCGCGGCGACCGTGCCGGTGACCGACGCGCTGGGCGGCGACTGGCAGTCCGGCCTCGCGGTGTGGGCCGCGCCGGCGGCGGCGGCCGTCCTGCCCTGGCTGCCGTTCGTACGGGACCGGGGCGCGGCCCCCGCGGCCCCCGCGGCCCCCGGGGCGTCCGCGGCGTCCGCCGCTGTCACCTCCGCGGCGTCCGCCGAGCGGCCCGCCCTGCGGATCACCCGCAGCCGTACCGCGTGGGCGCTCGCCGTCTTCTTCGGACTCCAGGCCACGGGCGCCTACGTCACGATGGGCTGGATGGCGCAGATCTTCCGGGACGCGGGCGTCTCCGCGGGCACCGCCGGACTGCTCCTGGCCGTCACCATGGCGGTGGGCATACCGCTGGCCTTCACCATCCCGCGCGTGGCGTCCCGGCTGCCCCATCAGGGGCCGATGGTGCTGGTCCTCGGCGTCTGCGGCCTCGCCGGATACGCCGGCCTCTACTTCGCGCCCGGCGGCGGCGCCTGGGCCTGGGCCCTGCTGCTCGGCATCTCCAACTGCGCCTTCCCGCTGGCCCTGACCATGGTCGGGATGCGGGCGGGGACGGGTCCGGGCGTCGCCCAGCTCTCGGCCTTCGCGCAGAGCACCGGCTATCTGATCTCGATCCCCGGACCGCTCCTGGTGGGCGTGCTCTACCAGCACAGCGGCGGCTGGGGCCTGCCGATCGCGCTGATGAGCGCCCTGATGGTGCCGCAGATGGCGGCCGGCGTCCTGGCGGGCCGCAACCGCACGGTGGAGGACGAGACGGCCCGCTGACCGGGCGGCCGGCCCCGGGTGCGAGACTTGCCGTATGCCAGTCCTCGACCCGAACCCCAAGAACGGCCAGAAGAAGATGCTGATCGTCTTCGGGGCGTTCCTCGCGATCTTCGTGATCATCGGCATCGTGGCGACGATCGCCTCCCCGTGACACCGGCCGCCGCCCGCGGGGTGGGGCCAGCCCCCCGATCCCTTAGGGGGTGAGACTCAGGGTCGAGTGGGTGGGTCACCGGATGGGACGGCGCCCCCGGATTCCGTACCTTCGTGATGTGACCGCGAATTCCCTGGTGAGGGGGAGGCGCGGCGCGGTACGGACCACGGACCAGGGGACGCCGAAGACCCGCGGAGGCACTCATGTCGACCCCCACGCGCACCCGCCCCCGCCCGCTCTCCGGCGGTGGCGTCGACATCCGGCTGCCCTGGTGGGCGCTGGCCCTGCCGACCCTCGCCTTCGTCATGCTGCTCGCGCTGATACTCGACCCGTCGGAGGCCCACGCGGCCGCCGGCCGGCCCCTCCTCGCCCACCTCCTGGAGCAGGCCCGGCACCTGACGGGACGCTGACCGCCCTCCCCGGACACGCGGACCGCGCCGGACGCGCCGACCGCGCCCCGCGGCCCGGAATCCGCGAGCCAACTCCCTGCGCCCCGTGGCCTGTTTCATGCGAAGCTGGGGAGCATGAGCGTCGCAGAACCCCGCAGTATTGTCCTTTTCCGGCATGCGAAAGCCGACTGGCCACCGGTGCCCGACCACGAGCGACCGCTCGCCGAGCGGGGACGCAAGGACGCCGCGGAGGCCGGGCGCCGCCTCACCGACAGCGGCCTCTCCTTCGACCTGGCCCTGTGCTCCACCGCCGTCAGGACCCGCGAGACCTGGAAGCTCGCCGTCCAGGAGTTCCCGCAGCGCCCGAAGACGGTCTACGAGGAGCGGATCTACGACGCTTCGCCGGGCGAACTGATCGCCGTGCTCAACGAGACCCCCGACGACCTGGGCGCCCTCCTGCTGATCGGCCACAATCCGGGCGTACAGGGGCTCACCGAGGTCCTGGCCGGCTCCGCCGAGGGCGACGTCCGCGAGCGGATGGCGGGCCGCGGCTTCCCCGCCGCCGCCTTCGCGGTGCTGTCCTTCACGGGCTCCTGGAAGTCCCTGGAACCCGGCGTCGCCACCCTGCGGGACTACTGGGCCCCCGCCGACTGACCAGCCGGCCGACCCCGTCTCGTCCGACGGGCCCGCTACCGATCCCTGATCGGCACCGATCCCTGATCGGCACCGATCCCCGATCGGCACCGATCCCCGATCGGCACCGATCCCTGACCGGTGCTCGGTACCGGGCCCTGACCGGCACTCGGTACCGGGCCCTCACGCTCCCGGCGTGCTCAGCGGTCCTCGTCCCCGGCCCGGTCGAGGAGCTGCTGGTCGAGGGTGTCCGCCGCCTCGACCTCCTCGCGGGTGATGCCCAGCAGGTACAGGACGGTGTCCAGGAACGGCACGTTCACCGCGGTGTGCGCGGCCTGCCGCACCACCGGCTTGGCGTTGAAGGCCACCCCGAGCCCGGCCGCGTTCAGCATGTCCAGGTCGTTGGCGCCGTCCCCGATCGCCACGGTCTGCGACAGCGGCACACCCGCCTCCGCGGCGAACCGGCGCAGCAGCCGTGCCTTGCCCGCCCGGTCCACGATCTCCCCGGTGACCCGCCCGGTCAGCTTCCCGTCGACGATCTCCAGGGTGTTGGCCTGGGCGAAGTCCAGCCCCAGCCGCTCCTTCAGATCATCGGTGACCTGGGTGAACCCGCCCGAGACGACGCCCACCTGGTAGCCGAGCCGCTTCAGCGTACGGATCAGGGTGCGCGCCCCGGGCGTCAGCCGCACCTCACCGCGCACCTGGTCCACGACCGAGGCGTCCAGCCCCTCCAGCAGCGCCACGCGCGCGTGCAGCGACTGCTCGAAGTCCAGCTCACCGCGCATGGCGGCGGCCGTCACCTCGGCGACCTCGGCCTCACAACCGGCGTGCGCGGCGAAGAGTTCGATCACCTCGTCCTGGATGACCGTCGAGTCCACGTCCATGACGACCAGCCGCTGCGCCCGCCGGTGCAGCCCGGCGGCGACCACCGCGATGTCGACGCCCAGCGCCGCCGCGTCCGTCACCAGCGCGGTCCGCAACGGCTCGGTCTCCACCCCGGACACGGCGAACTCGACCGCCGTCACCGGATACTTCGCCAGCCGGAAGATCCGGTCGATGTTGCCGCCGGCCTTGGTGATCCGGGCGGTGACCTGGGCCGTCGCCTCCGCGGTGAGCGGGTGGCCGAGCACCGTGACCAGGGAGCGGCCGAGACCGCGCGGCCGGTTGTCACCGGTGCCGGAGATGATCTCGGCCTGCATCCTCACCGACTCCGCCCAGCTGTGGACGGTGGCCCGCAGCTTGCCCTCCAGCTCCCGCGGCGGCTGCGTCACGAGCGCGCACAGCACCATCCGGCCACGGGTGACGACCTGCTCGATGTCGACGACGTCGAGGGAGAAGGCGGCGAGGGTGTCGAAGAGGCCCGCCGTGATGCCCGGCTGGTCCTTGCCGAAGATCTTGACGAGAAGAGTGGGGACGTCAGAGGTCTGCGTAGCGCTCATGGTGCTCATACGGTATCCGGCGCCCCGTACCGGACGCGCCCGAGGTCCGCCTGGCGGACACGGAACTCTCGGTGTCGGTCCGGTGGCGCGAATCTGTCGCCGGGGCGACGGCGGCGTGGTCACTCCCCGCCCTCGGGCCGCCGCGGCCGACGTGGTCGCCGTGACGGCGGGGGAGGCGGCGGCGGGGGAGGGGGCGGCGGGGGCGGTGTCCCCCCACCCCGCCCCGACGGCGGCCGGGGCCGCCGCGGAGAAAGCCTCGGCGGCAGTACCGGACCGGCGACGGTGGGCGCCCCGTACACATCACCGCCGTCCGCCTGCCCGCCTCCGGGGTCCCGGCCCGCGCCCTGCACCGGGCGCGTTTCGGCGTCAGGGCGGCGACCGGGAGCCGGGGTGGTGCTGGGACTGCCGGGTGCCGCGGAGCCGGAACGGGAGCCGGAGCGGGGTTCGCGGCCGGAGCCGGTGGCGGGCCCGCCGACGCCCTGGTCCCCGGACCTGGCGGAGGGCGGGTAGGACCCCGGAATCCCGGGCCGCCCGGGCCCCTCACCCCGTCCCCGGCTGTCCCCGCCTCCCGGGAAACGGTCGTCATGCGACCGGCTCCTCTCACCTGACCAGGAATTTCCCTGCTCCGGAGGCCGGTCCGGCGGCCGGAGGTACGGGTTGGTGCCGGGATTCGGCGGCGGGTAACCGGGGCCCGGCCGGTACGGTCCGGGCTGCCCGGCCGGCCCCGCGTACGGAGGCCGCTCCGCCCGCGGCGCACCGCTCGCGTCCGGCTGCTCCCCGGAGTACGCCGCGCCCCACGCGTGGAGAGGTCCGCCCTGACCACCCAGACCGCTCCGGCCACCCCGGTCACCCCGGCCGCCCCGATCACCCGCGTGGGCCGCCACCCCCGCACCACCTCGTGCCAGCGGCGCCGCCCGCCGTCCCGCCGCCCCGGTGACCCATGCGAGCGACGCCCCGGCCGCCCCCGCCCCCGCCCCCCACACGGCGCCCAGCAGCAGTGCCATGCCGAGGTTCCCGCGCAGCTCGATCCCGGCGCCGAACGCGTCGAAGCCGAGGACGGAGAGCGAGGCGTCGACCGAGACCTCCGTCAGCCAGGCCGCCAGCGGCAGCGCCAGCGCGTTCGCCACTCCCAGCCGCAGCGCGCAACGCCCCGCGAAACCCAGCGCCCCCGGTGTCCCCGGTCCAGCCGCCCCCACCGGCGTCCGCACCGCCGTGAGCACCCCCGCCAGCAGCATCGTCAGCCCCGCCGCCACCGCCAGCAGCCACACCCGCCCGTCCAGTTCCGCCAGCCGGCCGAGGGTGACCGGCTCGCCGGGGCCGGCCCGCAGGAGGTCGTCCAGCGGATCCGGCAGCAGGCCGGCCAGTACGCCCGTCGCCCGTCCCTCCCACGGCACGGACAGGCCGATCGGGATGCCGAGCCACACCCCGTTCGGCGCCCCCAGCAGCGCCGCGCCCGCGATCCGCCGGGGATGCTCGTCACCGACTGCGGCGTACACCGCCGTCGCGAGCCCCGCCACCACCGCCAGCACCGCCACCGTCGCCAGGGCGGACGCGGCCGGCCGCACCACCCGGTGCGCGGCCTCCCAGCCACGCGGCAGGGGCGTACGGCGCGACGCCAGCAGCGCGACGAGCAGCACCCCCGCGGACCAGCCCAGCCCGCCCAGCAGCGTCGGCGCGGTGTCCACGGTGAACCCGACCGCCGCCTGCGCGTCGACGAGTTCCCCCAGCCGGTCGGGCAGCAGCCCGCCGACGTCCCCCAGCCCGGGCACCTCCAGACCCCCGCCCCCGCCCCCGTCCCCGCCGGGCAGGTCGTCCAGCCCCAGCGAGCCCCCGTCGATCGTGATGACGTCGTGGCCCGCCCAGGCCAGTCCGCCCGTCATCGCGGTGAAGAGCGCGACCACCGCCCCCGCGCGGGCGAGGAGTTCGGCGGGCGTCACGACGGCTCCCGCCGCCCGCAACGACCGCAGGAAGAAGAAGGACAGCAGCAGCGCGCCCACCAGGCTCACGCCCAGTGGCGTGATCTCGATGGCGGTCCGGGTCTGAGCCCCCTCCAGCCCGAACACGGACACGTCCCCGGACGGCGAGACCGAACCACCCGTCCCGAGCACCACAGCCGCCGCGGTCATCGGCCCCAACGAGGCCGCGCTGTCCGCCTCAAGGAGCCGCAGGCCCAGCGCCGCCGTCCCCGCCATCCCGATCAACGCCCAGCTCACGGCGGCGATCGCGGACAACAGGACGTCACCCCACGGCACTTTCACGCCGTGTTCCGCGACGGCCGCACTCCTGGACGCGCTCATGGCAGACCCCCGATCCGCGCGGCGCGGCCGGGTCGCCGCGCATGTCCCCCTCGCGTGGATTACCACTCTCCGGGCTGGTTTCAACCCCGTCAACGGAGGCGGAACACGCGTTCTCGCCCGGTTCGCGCAAGGCCCGGCTTTCGGTCAGGGGCCGTGCCTGAAATAGTTCCCCCCGATGTTCGACATCCCTAGACTCCCCGTGACGGGGGTAGGTCGGGGGGACAACTCAGTGGGGCGTGGAGTGCCGGAACTCGTACTGGAAGCAAACGGGCAGACCTGGACACTCGATCCGTCCAGGTCGTACACCCTCGGGCGTGATCCCCAGGGAGACATAGTGTTCGACGACGCCAGGGTGTCCTGGCGTCACGCCAGCGTCCTCTTCGACGGCCGCGGCTGGGTGATCGAGGACAACGGCAGCACCAACGGCACCTTCGTGCAGGGCCGCCGGATCCACCGGTCGGACCTCGTCCCCGGCACGGCCGTACACCTGGGCAACGCGACCGACGGCCCGCTCCTGAGCCTGTCCGGCCCGGTCGCCCCCGTGGCCACGCCGCAGGCGCGGCCCGGCCACCGGCCGCATGCGGACCAGGGACGGCAACACGACGCCCCGGCCCCTTGCCCGGACCCGGCCCCCTCCTCGGACCCCGCGCCCCACCGGACACCGGCGTCCCCCCGGCAACCGGCCCCCCACCCGCAGCCGCGACCGGGCGAACACCCCGCCCCCCACCTCCCGCGGCAACACGGCCCGGCCGGCCCGGGCGGCGCCGGCGCGGACGACGCACGCCCCGACGACCCGGCGGGCACGCCGCCGCCCTACGGCTACCGCAGCCCCACCACGTTCCACCGCATATCGCTCGGCCGGGTGATGCGCATCGGCCGCGCCCTGGAGAACGACCTGGTCGTCTCCGACCTCCAGGTCTCCCGCAGCCACGCCGAGTTCCGCTCGACGCCCGACGGCCGCATGGAGATCCGCGACCTCGGCTCGCACAACGGCACGTACGTCAACGGCCAGCCGATCGACAAGGGCGGCTCCCGGCTCCTCGGCCCCACCGACATCGTGGGCGTCGGCCACTCCACGTTCCGGATCGTCGGCGACCGGCTGGAGGAGTTCGTCGACACCGGCGAGGTCACCTTCTCCGCGCGCCGGCTGACCGTCACCGTCGAGGGCGGCAAGCGGATCCTCCAGGACGTCTCCTTCGGCGTACCGGAGAAGTCGCTGATCGCGGTCATCGGCCCGTCGGGTTCCGGCAAGTCGACCCTGCTCAAGGCGCTCACCGGCTACCGCCCCGCGAACGAGGGCGAAGTCCTCTACGACGGCCGGGACCTCTACAAGCAGTTCGCCGAGCTGCGCCAGCGCATCGGTCTGGTCCCGCAGGACGACATCCTGCACAAGGAGCTGACCGTCCAGAAGGCCCTCACCTACGCCGCCAAGCTCCGCTTCCCGGCCGACACCACCGGCGAGGAGCGCGCGGCCCGCATCACCGAGGTGCTGCGCGAGCTGAAGCTCGACGTCCACAAGGACAAGAAGGTCACCTCCCTCTCCGGCGGCCAGCGCAAGCGCGTCTCCGTCGCCCTGGAACTGCTCACCAAGCCGTCGCTGATCTTCCTGGACGAGCCGACCAGCGGCCTCGACCCGGGCATGGACCGCGACGTGATGCAACTGCTGCGCGGCCTCGCCGACGACGGCCGTACCGTCCTCGTCGTCACCCACTCGGTGGCCGAGCTGGCGCTCTGCGACAAGCTCCTGGTACTGGCGCCGGGCGGTTCCGTCGCCTACTTCGGTCCGTCGGAGGAGGCGCTGAACTTCTTCGGCTACGACTCCTGGGCCGACGTCTTCTCCGCCTTCGAGACCTACCGGGACTACGACTGGGCGGGCCGCTGGAAGGGCTCGCAGCACTACCAGATGTACGCCGCCGACCTGGACGCCGCCGCGGCGCAGTCCGTGGCGGTGCCGCCGATGCAGGCGATGCGACCGCCGAAGCCGCAGGGCTGGACGGCACAGTTCGCCACCCTGGTGCGCCGCTACGTCTCGGTGATCGCGTCGGACAGGGGCTTCCTCGCCCTGATGGTGATCCTGCCGGCCGTCCTCGGCGCGGTCAGCCTGCCCATCGACTGGGGCACGAGCCTGCTGCCCAACCCGGTGGACGAGCGGACCGGGCAGATCCTCCCGAACAGCACCGCCACCACGGTCCTGCTGATCCTCGCGGTCGGCGCCTGCTTCGCCGGCGCCGCCAACTCCGTCCGCGAGCTGATCAAGGAACGGGTCATCTACGAGCGGGAACGCGCGACCGGCCTGTCACGCTCCGCGTACCTGATGTCCAAGGTCTTCGTCCTCGGCGTGATCACCGTGTTCCAGGGCCTGCTGGTCGGCGTCATCGGCTTCTCCACCCGCGAGATCCCCGAGGAGGGAGTGGTCCTCGGCGGCCTCACCCTGCTCGAACTCTCCCTGCCGATCATGGCGCTGGGCTTCACCTCGATGATGTTCGGCCTGATCATCTCCGCGCTGGTGCGGACCGCCGAGAAGACCATGCCGCTGCTGGTCATGTTCGCCATCGTCCAGGTCGTCTTCACCGGCTGCCTGTTCGCCCTGAACGGGGCGGTCGGTGTCAACCAGGTCTCCTACCTGATGCCGTCGCGCTGGGCGGTCGCCGCGGCCGGCGCCACGCTGGACTTCAACCGGATCAGCCCGCCGGAGGCGGGCACCGGCACCGACCCGCTGTGGGAGCACACCGCCGCCGCCTGGGGCATGGACATGGCCGCCGTACTGGCCCTCGGCGTGATCTGCGGCCTCTTCGTGGCCCGCTTCCTGCGCCGCCACGAACCCGAGGTCATGCGCAAGTAGACCGTCCCCGCACAGCCCGAAGGGCGGCACCCCGGCCGGGGTGCCGCCCTTCGGCGTGACGGTGTCACACAGGCGTACGGGAAGAGGTCCGCGCTGACCTCAGTACGCGCTGTTGACGTTGTCGATGGTGCCGTACCTGTCGGCCGCGTAGTTGGCCGCGGCGGTGATGTTGGCGACCGGGTCGTAGATGTCCCAGGAGGTGCCGGCCACGTGGTACGCCCTGAAGGTCGGCGGGATCACCTGGAGCAGCCCCTTGGACGGGACGCCGTTGATGGCGTTGATGTCCCAGTCGTTGATGGCCCTCGGGTTGCCCGAGGACTCGCGCATGATGTTCTTGTGCAGGCCGTTGTAGGAGCCGGGGATGCCCTTCTCCTCCATGATGTCCAGGGCCTCGCTGATCCAGCCGTTCAGGTTGTTCGCGTAGGTCTTGGCGCTGACCTGCTTGACCTCGGCGCGCTCGGCGGACCTGCTGACGGACTCCTTGGCGGCGCGCTCCTCGGCGGCGCTCGCCTCGGCCTTCTTCGCGGCCTCGGCGGCGGCCTGCTTCTTCGCGTCGATGGCCGCGACCTTCTCGCTGACGCCGGCGAGCTGGTCGGTGACGGACGCCTTCACGTCCTTGATCTGCTCGGAGCTGTACGCCACCTCGGCCGCCGGGGCCGCCTCGCTCGTGGCGGTCGTGTGGCCACTGGCGGGCACCGCGGAGATCGCGAGGGCGGCGGCACCGAGGGCGCCGGCACCGGCTATGGCGATCTTGTGGTTGCGGGTCAGGGAACGACTACGACCACGGGTGAGGAAGTTCTTGGGCATGGCGGGATGGACCTCTTCGAGTTGCGCGGAGGTCGCTCTCGTCCTGCGTCAGTACAGGGGTGCTTCCGTGCTTCTGGCACGGACGCCGTGGTCCACAGCCCACGGCACCGAGCGACGTGAGCAATTCTTAGCGTCAGCAAAATGGCCTGGCAAAGGTGTGACGTACGAAGCCCGGTAGTGGATCAGCGCCGGGATAAACCGGACGGAAGGTGCTATCCACCCGGTCATAACGGACGAGTCGTCCTCCTACCCCTCTTCGTACGTGATCTGTGCCCTATGCGCGGGCTCACACCCGCCCTCCCGGTCCCTCACCGCTGGTTGCTCAAGCAATGCGATCCGTGAGTGGCCCCCGGACCCGTCCCCGACAGGAGGACATGGACACCCCGCCCACACCACGAACCGCGTCCGCCCCCGCGTCCGCCCCGCTTCCACGCCCCGACCGAACGCCTCCCGCGCCGCGCCGCTCCACCCGTGCCACCCGCGCCGCTCCGCGTCACCCGCGCCGCGCCGCGCCGCTCCGCGTCACCCGCGCCGCCTGCCCCGCGCCGCCCCGTCCCGGCCCTTCGCCGGCAGACACGTCGCTCGGGCTCGTACAGCCCGGCCGACTGCTCCACCCCGCTCCGCCTCGCCGCCAGCCGCGCGGTGAAGGGCCCCAGCACCCCGCATCCCCGAACCCCGCACCTCCGCGCCGCCCGTCCCGTCGGCGGACGGCGACGCGGCCCTCGGCCGCCACCCCCGGAAGCCCCACCTCCGTGCCCGCGCGCCCCGCACGCGCGCGTGCGGGGCCGCACGACGCCGGTGTGACCGCCGCTCTCCTCCACCTATCCACGTACACGCGCGCGCGTGCGTGCGTGACGGCGTCGGCGAGGTGGCGGCGGGTTGTGCCGCATCCACACGCGCGTGCACGCGGGACGCGCCAGCCACGGCCGGCCACCGCCGGCCCCCGGCCGGTCCCGCGGTGGCCGGGACCTCCGCCCAGGTCGCCGGCGCCCCGCTCCCCGCGGTGGCCGCCGGGCCCGGCCACGGCAGGGCGGATTCCCTCACGGGCCGGGAGCGCGAGGTGCTGGACCTGATAGCGGACGGCCGCTCCAACCGGGAGACCGCCCGCGCCCTGGCCCTCTCCCAGAAGACGGTGAAGACCCACGTCTCCGACATCCTCGTGAAACTCGACCTCGCGGACCGCACCCGGGCCGCCCTGTGGGCCGTACGTCCCGGCGGCTCGGAGGGTTCCGTTCCGGACTGAGATTCATACCGTCGTGGGAATGTCCCCCGAATGGCGCAACCTCCCATGGGTGCCGCCGTTCTCCAGTGCGTGCCGCGGCGCCTGCCGCGGTGATCGCAAGGAGGGGTTGTACGTGAAGAACCTGAAGAAGGCAGCGGCCGTGACGATGGTGGCCGGCGGGCTGGTCGCCGCCGGTGCCGGCATGGCCTCCGCCACCACCGGTGGCGCCGGCGCCCATGGCGAGGCCATCGGCTCCCCGGGCGTCGTCTCGGGCAACGTCATCCAGGCGCCGATCCACATCCCGGTCAACGCCGTGGGCAACAGCGTGAGCGTCATCGGCGTCCTGAACCCGGCCTTCGGCAACGAGGGCGTCAACCACTGACGGTTCTCCGCCACGGGGGTGCCGTACGCCCCGCCGGCCCGCGGCCAGCCGCTTCGCCCACCCGCGGGCGGCACGGGTGGGCGCGGACGGCACCCCGTCGACGCCGGACCGGGTGACCCGCCCGGTCCACACCGGTGCCGGTCACCGGCCCAGGCACCTCACCCCCGCTCGCGTTCCTCCACGACGGAGTTGTACGCCGCCACCAAGGCCCGCCGGGCCGTCCGCTCCACCGGCCGCAGCGCGTGCGACCGCGCCGCCATCTCGGACGCGCTCACCGCGCCCCCGTGCCCGTTCTCGTACGCCAGTGAGACCAGGGCCCCCACCCGCTGAGCCAGCTCCAGCACCCGCGCCGCCCGCGGCGGGTACCCCGGCGCCAGCACCTCGTGCCCCGCCTCCGCCCGCGCCCGGTACGCGGCGACCGCCGCCTCCGCCACCGGCCCCGACCCGGCGACGTCGAGCCGCGTCAGCACCTCGGTCGCCTCCCGCAGCGCCTCCGCCAACTCCCGCTCGGCCTCCGACAACGACGGCACATCCGCGGGCGGTGCCTGCCGCACCGGCAGACAGTGCCAGACGACCTCCACATGGACATCACCCTCGGGCCCGGCCTCGTACACCTCGGGCACCAGCCCCAGCGCCGCCCCGTGACAGACCACCGCCTCCTCGGCCTCCAGCGCCCGCGCGTTGAACTCCGGCGGCCCGCTCAGCCCCAGCGGATGCCCCGGCGCCGGCAGCGCGACCCGCAGCCCGGTCACCCCGAGCGCCCGCAACCGGCCCAGCGCCAGCGTCAGCCCGACCGGCGCCGACTCACCCGGCAGCCCCGCCACGCGGTGCACCGCGTCCGCACCGACGATCGCGAGCACGGCGTCATCCGGCGAGACGACTCCGACAAGTAGCGCGTTTCCCCAGGCGGCGAGCCGCCCTGCACGTGGTTCCGTGAGCATGCCCACCACCCTAGAGCGCGTCTGACCGCCCACCGAGGCGTCACGACGCCCGGCACCCCGCTCCCGGAACGCACCCACCGCGCCCGCACGCCGCCCGCAGCGCGCCGGCACCGCGCCCGCACGCCGCCCGCGCGTCGCCCGCACCGCTCCCCACGACGACCCGCACCACCCTCAGAAGCACCCTGGAGACCGGCCCGATGGAACGGCGGAGCCGACCGGTGGCGTAGATTTCGTAAGGGCGGCGCCCACCGGCGCGGCCGACCGAGCCACAGGCGTACGCGACAGCCGAGACCGGCCACACTGTAAGGGGAGACAACGCGCTCATGAGCGATGTTCTGGAGCTTCAGGACGTATCCGTGGTCCGCGAGGGCCGGGCTCTGGTGGACCAGGTCTCCTGGTCGGTCAAGGAGGGCGAGCGCTGGGTGATCCTCGGCCCCAACGGCGCCGGCAAGACCACCCTCCTCAACCTCGCCTCCAGCTACCTCTTCCCCAGCCAGGGCACCGCCACCATCCTCGGCGAGACCCTCGGCAAGCCGGGCACCGACGTCTTCGAACTGCGCCCCCGCATCGGCATGGCCGGCATCGCCATGACCGAGAAGCTGCCCAAGCGCCAGACCGTCCTGGAGACCGTGCTGACCGCCGCCTACGGCATGACGGCCACCTGGCAGGAGGACTACGAGGACATCGACGAGCAGCGCGCCCGCGCCTTCCTCGACCGCCTCGGCATGACCGAGTTCCTCGACCGGAAGTTCGGCACCCTCTCCGAGGGCGAGCGCAAGCGCACCCTCATCGCCCGCGCCCTGATGACCGACCCCGAACTGCTCCTCCTCGACGAGCCCGCCGCCGGCCTCGACCTCGGCGGCCGCGAAGACCTCGTACGCCGCCTCGGCCGCCTCGCCCGCGACCCGATCGCCCCCTCGATGATCATGGTCACCCACCACGTCGAGGAGATCGCCCCCGGCTTCACCCACGTCCTGATGATCCGTCAGGGGAAGGTACTGGCCGCAGGCCCGCTGGAGTTGGAGCTCACCTCCCGCAACCTCTCCCTCTGCTTCGGCCTCCCGCTCGTCGTGGAACAGGTCGGCGACCGCTGGACCGCACAGGGCCTCCCGCTCTCCTGACCCGCTCCGTCCCCGCCTTGCCGGCTCCGCCCTCTTCGCGCCCTGTCCCAGTGGCGACCCCGCACCTACCATGACCGTGTGAACGACATCGACGCATGGGTGTGGTGGCTCGTCGCCGCGGCAGCACTCGGAATCCCCCTCGTCGTGACCGCGATGCCGGAGTTCGGCATGCTCGCCGTGGGCGCCGTCGCCGCGGCGATCGCCTCCGGCGTCGGGGCCGGCGTCGTCGTACAGGTCCTCGTCTTCGTCGTCGTCTCGGTCGCCCTCATAGCGGTGGTGCGCCCGATCGCGTCCCGGCACCGCAAGGAACGCCCCCGACTCCTCTCCGGTGTCGAGGCGCTGAAGGGCAGACAGGCCGTCGTCCTCGAACGCGTCGACGGCTCCGGCGGCCGCGTCAAACTGGCCGGCGAGATTTGGTCGGCCCGCTCCCTCGACACCGCACGCGCCTACGACGTGGGGGAGGAGGTGGACGTCGTGGACATCGAGGGCGCGACCGCGATCATCATGTGACCACGCACGGCCCAAGTGGACGAACAGGCCCCGAGGCGGGCGACGGTCTGTCAGACTCGACCAGCAAGATCCTCAACAGCCGTATGATCAGCAGCAGTCAGGATCTGCCAGAAGCGCCGAGGCGGAGAAGGGTACGGGAACGACCATGCAACCGGTCATCATCGTCTTGATCATTCTGGTGGTGTTGGTCTTCATCGCCCTGATCAAGACGATCCAGGTCATTCCACAGGCCAGCGCCGCCATCGTCGAGCGCTTCGGCCGCTACACACGCACGCTGAACGCGGGCCTCAACATCGTCGTCCCGTTCATCGACACCATCCGCAACCGCATCGACCTGCGCGAACAGGTCGTCCCGTTCCCGCCGCAGCCGGTGATCACCCAGGACAACCTGGTGGTCAACATCGACACGGTCATCTACTACCAGGTCACCGACGCCCGCGCCGCGACCTACGAGGTCGCCAGCTACATCCAGGCGATCGAGCAGCTCACCGTCACCACCCTGCGCAACATCATCGGCGGCATGGACCTGGAGCGGACCCTGACCTCCCGCGAGGAGATCAACGCGGCTCTGCGAGGCGTCCTCGACGAGGCCACCGGCAAGTGGGGCATCCGCGTCAACCGCGTCGAACTGAAGGCGATCGAGCCGCCCACCTCCATCCAGGACTCGATGGAGAAGCAGATGCGCGCCGACCGCGACAAGCGCGCCGCGATCCTCCAGGCCGAAGGTGTCCGGCAGTCCGAGATCCTGCGCGCCGAGGGCGAGAAGCAGTCCCAGATCCTGCGCGCCGAGGGCGAGGCCAAGGCCGCCGCCCTGCGCGCCGAGGGCGAGGCCCAGGCCGTCCGCACGGTCTTCGAGGCCATCCACGCCGGCGACCCGGACCAGAAGCTGCTCTCGTACCAGTACCTCCAGATGCTGCCGAAGATCGCCGAGGGCGACGCCAACAAGCTCTGGATCGTCCCCAGCGAGATCGGCGACGCCCTCAAGGGCCTCTCCGGCGCGATGGGCAACTTCGGCGGCATGGGCGGCGGCCCGGCCACCGGCACCGTCCCGCCCCAGGAACGCCGCGAGAAGCCGAGCATCGACTGACCGCGACTCCCCACCAGGTTCCCGCGTCCCGGCCAGGGGCGCGGGAACCCGCGCGTCCAGCCCCGGCGAAACCGCGGCCGGGGCTGGACGGGAAGCCCCACGACGGGACCGCTACGCGGCGTCCAGCACAAGCCAGTCCGGCAGCGCGGCGAAGTCCTCCCGAGCCAGCGCCAGCAGCATCGCATCGGCGGGCGTCGGCTCGAAGGGCTGACGCAGCAACGGCATCCCCGCCTGCTCGGGCGTCCGGTTCGCCTTGCGGTGATTGTCCTCCGCGCAGGAGGCCACCGTGTTCAGCCAGGTGTCCTGCCCGCCGTGCGACCGCGGCACCACGTGGTCCACGGTCGTCGCCCGCCGCCCGCAGTACGCGCACCGGTGCCGGTCCCGGACCAGTACCCCCCGCCGCGACCACGGAGCACGTCTTCGGAAGGGCACCCGCACGTACTGGCACAGTCTGATCACCCGGGGCGCCGGTATGTCCAGCGCCGCTCCGCGCATCCGCAGTCCGGGGTGGGCCTGTTCGACGACGGCCTTGTCCTGCAGCACCAGAACGACGGCTCGGTTCAACGTCACCGTAGACAGCGGCTCGAAGCTCGCGTTCAGCACCAGCGTGTCCCGCATACCAGCCCACCTCCCGTGCGCACCGGCCCACCCCCTGGCGGGCTGGATCAACTCTGGCCGGGCACGCCGGGATGGACAACGCAATAAAGATGCCCGCCCCTGATCACTTCCAAGACCAGGGACGGGCAAACGTTCCATGAACGCTCACGTGCGGGTCAGCCCTCGGCGGGCACCTCGTACTCGCCGATCAACTGCGCCCGCGCGATCGTGTGGAACCGCAGGTTGAAGCCGACGAACGCGGGCGTCGCCTCGGCGTTTGGCCCCAGCTTCTCCTGGTCCACGGCGTACACCGTGAACACGTACCGGTGCGGCCCGTCCCCGGCCGGCGGAGCCGCACCGCCGAAGTCCTTGCTGCCGTAGTCGTTGCGCGCCTGTACGGCCCCCTCCGGCAGCCCCTCGAACTTCCCGCTGCCCGCACCCGCCGGCAGCTCCGTCACCGAGGCCGGGATGTCGAACACCACCCAGTGCCAGAACCCGCTCCCCGTGGGCGCGTCCGGGTCGTAGCAGGTCACGGCGAAGCTCTTGGTCTCGGGCGGGAAGCCCTCCCACCGCAGCTGCGGCGAGGTGTTGCCGGCCGCGTAGACCTGAGCCTCCTTGAGCGTCGCCCCTTCCCGCACGTCCTCACTGGTCACCGTGAACGCCGGCACGGGCGGGTGGAAGTCGTGGGGGAGCGGCCGCCGCTTGAGCTCGGTCACCTGGACACCTCCTGATCGGATGGAACTGGTCGGCTCCCGAGCCTAGAACCAGTTCCGCTTGCTGCCGACCTCGGACAGCCACTGGTTGAGGTACGCCGCCCAGTCGGTCCCCTGGTAGTCGTGGAGCCCGACCTGGAACGACCGGAAGGTGTCACTGCCCTCGCTGAACAGCCCCGGCTTCTTGTCCATCTCCAGGATGACGTCCATCGCCTGGTCGTCGGCGACGAAGCTCAGCTCGACCTGGTTCAGCCCCCGGTACTGCTGCGGCGGCTGGAACTCCAGCTCCTGGTAGAAGGGCAGCTGCTGCCGCGTACCCCGGATGTGCCCGCGCTCCATGTCCGCGTTCTTGAAACGGAAGCCCAGCTGGATGAACGCGTCCAGGATCGCCTTCTGCGCCGGCAGCGGGTGCACGTTGACCGGGTCCAGGTCACTGGAGTCGACAGCCCGCGCGATCGCCAGCTCGGTGGTCACCCCGATGTTCATCCCGCGCAGCGCCTGCCCGTCGATCATGGTGATCGGCGTCTCCCACGGGATCTCCAGCCCGAACGGCACCGTGTGCACCGCCCCGGCCTGCAGCTCGAAGGCACCCCCCAGGCTCGCCTTCGCGAACTCGATGTCCTGCTTGTACTCCTGGTCGCCGCTCTCCACCTCGACCTTGGCCTGCAGGCCGACCGACAGCCCCTCGATCTGCTGGTTGACGGACCCGCCCTGGATCCGCACCTCACCCTGGACGACACCGCCCGGAACGACGTTCACCTCGTTCAGCACCGTCTCGACCGAGGCCCCGCCGGCTCCCAGACTCGCGAGCAGCTTCTTGAACGCCATGTCTCTCCCTCTCCAGCGCTTACGCGTGAACCGAACCCTTGATCCCTACATACGCGATCCGGCTCGTGGCCGGTTCCGCACCCCACCCTGACAAGCCGCCCGTGAGCCGGCCATCCCGCCGCCCCCACCGTCTGCGTTACGCTCGGACGGCATGATCGCGACCCTTGACCGTACGCCCCTGCCGAGGGAGTTCTTCGACCGCCCTGTCCTCGAGGTGGCACCCGATCTCCTGGGCCGCGTCCTGGTCCGCACCACCCCGGACGGCCCGATCACCCTCCGCCTGACAGAGGTGGAGGCCTACGACGGCCAGAACGACCCCGGCTCCCACGCCTACCGTGGCCGCACCGCCCGCAACGACGTGATGTTCGGTCCTCCCGGACACGTCTACGTCTACTTCACCTACGGCATGTGGTTCTGCATGAACCTGGTGTGCGGTCCGGAGGGAAGGGCGAGCGCGGTCCTGCTCCGCGCCGGCGAGGTCGTCGAGGGAGCGGACCTGGCCCGGCCCCGTCGCCTCTCGGCCCGCAATGACAAGGAACTGGCCAAAGGCCCCGCCCGCCTGGCCACCGCCCTCGGCGTCGACCGCGCCCTCAACGGCACGGACGCCTGCACCGCCGCCGACACTCCGTTGCGCGTCCTGACGGGCACCGCCGTACCGCGTGCCCAGGTACGCAGCGGCCCCCGCACCGGTGTGGCCGGCGAGGGCGGCGTCCACCCCTGGCGCTACTGGATCGCCGACGACCCGACGGTGAGTCCGTACCGGGCGCATGTACCGAGGCGACGCCGAAGTTGACGCTCCCCGGCGGAACCCGTAATGTAGTCCGAGCCGCTGGATCGGGCACGGCGATCGCCAGCACCCGGAAGCGGCCAACCCACTACTCAGCACAACCCCTCAGCGGGGTCTTCTTCGGCGTGCCCGCATGTCCGAATTCGAACTCGCGAAAGCCGATTATGAATCGACAGGGGAAGCCGCTAACGTAGTGAATGTCGAAAGGCCGACAGGCGAAAGCCCGAAGCCGACGACAATCCCGCCGACTGGGAATCGGGCCCGAAAGGATCTGATAGAGTCGGAACCGCCGGAAAGGGAAACGCAGAAGCGGGAACCTGGAAAGCACCGAGGAAATCGGATCGGAAAAGGATCTGATAGAGTCGGAGACGCAAGACCGAAGGGAAGCGCCCGGAGGAAAGCCTG
>NZ_JBUDHV010000030.1:0-85880 GCF_054956795.1 Streptomyces sp. SYSU D01066-1
GGGCCCCGCACCCCCGCCCCCGGTAACCCCCCCCCGTTTGCGGTGGGGCCAACCGGCCCCGGGCCCCCGGGGGGGGCCCCCGGCGCCGGGTGGCCGGGTGCCGTGCCGGTCAGTCCTTCGGCGTCTCCTCCCGCGGGGCGAGGACGTCCTCGCCGGTGTCGGCGTGACCGAGGGCGTCCGTGGCGGTGTGCCGGTCGACGGGCAGGTCGGCCACGCCGTGCGAGGGGGTGACGGCCGCGACCACGAAGCCGGCGGCGAGGGAGGCGATGGCGAGCATGCTGCGCTTCTTCATACCGGGTTCAACTGCTCCGGCGGCCGGAGGTCACCCGCCGGTTCCCTCCCGGCCGCGCCTCGGGTGCCGCCGCCGTCACGCCCACCGCACCCCGGCAGTCCGCCACCGTCCGCCGCCGTCAGGAGCGCCCCCGCCGCCGTCAGGTCCGCCCCGCACCCGAACACCCGCCAGGCCCCGAACGCCCGCCGCCGTCGCGCCCGCCGGCCCCGGGCACCGACCGGGCCCACGACGGCCGCGCCCCGGACGCCCCCGACGTCATGTCGGCCGACGTCATACGGGCCGCGCCCCGCACACCCGCCGACGCCCTGGGGCCGCGCCCCGCACACCCTCCGGCGACGACGTCGTGCCCAGCGCGCCTCACACGCCCGCCGCGGTGACGCCGGCCCTCCTGGTGAGAGCCGCCGCGGCCGCGCCCACCAGTCCCGCGTCCGTTCCCATCCGCGCGGGCGCGACCGTCAGGTGCCGTACGAAGGAGAGGGTCGCGTACTCGGCCAGGGCCCGGCGCAGCGGCGCGAAGAGGACCTCGCCCGCCTTGCCGACGCCGCCGCCGATGACGGCGATGTCGATCTCGACGAGGGTCGCGGTGGCCGCGATGCCGGCGGCCAGCGCCCGCGCCGCCCGCTCGAAGGAGGAGACGGCCACCGGGTCGCCGTCGCGGGCGGCGGCGGCCACCGCGGCGGCGGAGGCGTCCCCGTCGGCTCCCGGACGCCAGCCGTCCTCCAGGGCACGCCGCGCGATGTTGGGACCGCTCGCGATGCGCTCCACACAGCCGCGCGCACCGCACGGGCACGGGTCACCGTCGAGATCCACACTGATGTGGCCGATGTGGCCGGCGTTGCCGGTGGGGCCGGGGTGCAGCCGTCCGTTCAGGACCAGGCCGCCGCCGACGCCCGTCGACACCACCATGCACAGCGCGTTGTCGTGGCCGCGGGCGGCGCCCTGCCAGTGCTCGGCCGCGGTGATCGCCACCCCGTCGCCGATCAGCTCGACCGGCAGGTCACCCGCGACGTCCCGGACCCGGGCCACCAGCGGATACTCCCGCCAGCCGGGAACGTTGACCGGGCTGACCGTGCCGGCCGACGCGTCCACCGGCCCGGCGCTGCCGATGCCGACCGCCGCGGCGCGCGCCCACAGCGGCGCCGCCGTCAGTTCTCCGAGCACCCCTTCGACGGCCCCCATCACGGTGTCGCCGCTCTCCCCCGCGGGGGTGGCGCGCTGGGCGCGCACCAGGATCCGGCCGTCACCGTCCACCAGCGCACCGGCGATCTTGGTGCCGCCGATGTCCAGCGCGGCCACGAGGTCGGTGTCCATCAGAGTCGGTTCTCCCCGTCAGCCGTCGACAACACGAGCGCGTCGCGCTCTCCGCGATGGACAGTGTCCACCCGATCTGACAACGTTGTCCAGGCTCTATGCTCGACGCCACATCCTCATACGACCCCATGGGCGAACCCGCCCCGTGGATGACAGGAGCCGTCGCTTCCCGTGGACGACAGGACAGGATCCCCCATCGTGCCCGACATGGCCCGCACCGCACACCGCAGCAGCGGGAACCGTTACGGCAACCGTCCGACCATGAAGGACGTCGCCGCCCGCGCCGGTGTCGGCCTGAAGACCGTCTCCCGCGTGGTCAACGAGGAGCCGGGGGTGACCCCGGAGACCGAGCGCCGCGTCCAGGAGGCCATCGACGCGCTCGGCTTCCGCCGCAACGACAGCGCACGGGTGCTCCGCAAGGGCCGCACCGCCAGCGTCGGCCTGGTCCTGGAGGACCTCGCGGACCCGTTCTACGGACCGCTCAGCCGAGCCGTGGAGGAGGTGGCCCGTTCGCACGGCGCCCTGCTCATCAACGGGTCCAGCGCGGAGGACCCGGAACGGGAGCGGGAGCTGGTGCTGGCCCTGTGCGCGCGGCGGGTGGACGGACTGGTGGTGATCCCGGCCGGGGACGACCACCGGTATCTGGAACCGGAGCTGAAGGCCGGGGTCGCCACGGTCTTCGTGGACCGGCCGGCCGGTCATGTCGACGCGGACGTGGTGCTGTGCGACAACTTCGGCGGCGCCCGGGACGGAGTGGCCCACCTCATCGCGCACGGCCACCGCAGGATCGGCTTCATCGGTGACATGCCCCGCATCCACACCGCCGCGGAGCGGCTGCGCGGCTACCGGGCGGCGATGGAGGACGCGGGCATACCGGTGAAGGACTCCTGGACGTCCCTGGGCGCCACCGGCCCGGAGCGGGTGCGCCGGGCCGCCGAGGAGATGCTCGCGGACCCGCATCCGGTCACCGCGATCTTCACGGGCAACAACCGGGTGACGGTCACCGTGATCCGGGTCCTGGCCGAGCACACTCGCGGTGTCGCCCTGGTCGGCTTTGACGACATCGAACTCGCCGACCTGCTGCGGCCGGGGCTCACCGTGGTCGCCCAGGACGCGGCGGCCCTGGGCCGGACCGCCGCGGAGCGCCTCTTCGCCCAGCTGGACGGCGGGCTGCTCGTCCCCGAACGCGTCGAACTCCCGACCCGGCTGATAGCCCGCGGCTCGGGCGAGCTGCCCCCGGCGGACTGACGGCGGACCCGCACGCGTCACCGGGCCGCAGCCGTCAGGCCGCCGCGCCAGGGAGCCGAGAAGGCCTGCGGACGGGCGCGGGTCGGCCCGGTCAGGCGGGCGACCTCGCCCGGATCGACCGGATCCTGGTCACCCCGGGCGTCACGGTGCACCGCGCGGCGGTCAACCCGTTCTCCCGGGACGGGCGGTTCCCGAGCGGTCACCTGCCGGTGCAGGCGTCACTGGCCCTCGGCTGAGGGGGCCGGGACGGCCGGGGCCCCCGCGCCCGGTGACGGTCGCGGGGGCCCCGGCGCGGGCTCCTGGGAAGGCTCAGCCCTTGCGGGCCTTGATCTCCTCGGTGAGCTGCGGGACGACGTCGAACAGGTCGCCGACGACGCCGTAGTCGACCAGGTCGAAGATCGGGGCCTCGGCGTCCTTGTTGACCGCGACGATGGTCTTCGAGGTCTGCATGCCCGCGCGGTGCTGGATCGCGCCGGAGATGCCGGAGGCGATGTAGAGCTGCGGGGAGACGGACTTGCCGGTCTGGCCGACCTGGTTGGTGTGCGGGTACCAGCCCGCGTCCACGGCGGCGCGCGAGGCGCCGACGGCCGCGCCGAGCGAGTCGGCGAGCGCCTCGATGATCGCGAAGTTCTCCGCACCGTTGACGCCACGGCCGCCGGAGACGACGATCGCGGCCTCGGTCAGCTCCGGGCGGCCGGTCGACTCGCGCGGCGTGCGCGAGGTGACCTTGGTGCCGGTGGCGGCGGCGGAGAAGGACACCGACAGGGTCTCGACGGCGCCGGCGGCCGGGGCGGGCTCCACGGCGGCGCTGTTGGGCTTGACCGTGATGACCGGGGTGCCCTTGGAGACGCGGGACTTGGTGGTGTAGGCGGCGGCGAACACCGACTGGGTGGCCACCGGTCCCTGGTCGCCGGCCTCCAGGTCGACGGCGTCGGTGATGATGCCCGAGCCGATGCGCAGCGCGAGACGGGCGGCGATCTCCTTGCCCTCGGCGGAGGACGGGACCAGCACGGCCGCCGGGGAGACGGCCTCGACGGCGGCCTGGAGGGCGTCGACCTTCGGTACGACCAGGTAGTCGGCGTACTCGGCGGCGTCGTGGGTGAGGACCTTCACCGCGCCGTGCTCGGCGAGGGCGGCGGCGGTGTCGGCGGCGCCGTTGCCCAGTGCGACGGCGACGGGCTCGCCGACGCGGCGGGCCAGGGTGAGCAGCTCGAGGGTCGGCTTGCGGACGGCGCCGTCCACGTGGTCGACGTAGACGAGAACTTCAGCCATGGGACTTCTTCTCTCCTGCTTACGGGATGTGAGGGGCGGTCAGCGGAACGCGGGGCTCAGATGAACTTCTGGCCCGCCAGGAACTCGGCGAGCTGCTTGCCGCCCTCGCCCTCGTCCTTGACGATCGTGCCCGCGGTGCGCGCCGGGCGCTCGGCCGCCGACTCCACCACCGTGTAGGCGTTCTCCAGGCCGACCTCGTCCTCGTCGATGCCGAGGTCGGACAGGTCCCAGGACTGAACCGGCTTCTTCTTGGCCGCCATGATGCCCTTGAAGGACGGGTAACGGGCCTCGCCCGACTGGTCGGTCACCGACACGACCGCCGGGAGGGACGCCTCCAGCCGCTCGGAGGCGGCGTCGCCGTCACGGCGGCCCTTGACCGTGCCGTCCTCGACGGAGACCTCGGACAGCAGGGTGACCTGCGGCACGCCCAGGCGCTCGGCGAGCAGCGCGGGGACGACGCCCATGGTGCCGTCGGTGGAGGCCATGCCGGAGACGACCAGGTCGTAGCCGGCCTTCTCGATCGCCTTGGCCAGCACCAGGGAGGTGCCGATGGCGTCGGTGCCGTGCAGGTCGTCGTCCTCGACGTGGATCGCCTTGTCCGCGCCCATCGACAGCGCCTTGCGCAGCGCGTCCTTGGCGTCCTCGGGACCCACCGTCAGGACGGTGATCTCCACGTCGTCGTCGGAGTTCTCCGAGATCTGGAGCGCCTGCTCGACCGCGTACTCGTCCAGCTCGGAGAGCAGACCGTCCACGTCGTCCCGGTCGACGGTCAGGTCATCGGCGAAGTGCCGGTCGCCGGTGGCGTCGGGCACGTACTTCACGGTGACAACGATCCTCAAGCTCACGCCGGCTCTCCTACTGCGTCGACATTTCCGTTGCTGCCTCTTGCAGGCAGCATAGGCGCCCCAAGCGGCCGATCCCGGCCGGGGCGACCCGCACCCCGTCCGAAATATTACTCGTCAGTACACTCAGTTCGTGCCCGCTGAGCAAGCGCTTTGAACTGTGACCTTCGCAACGCAGCGTAACCGGAACCCGACGACTCCGTTCGAGCGCCCCCTCGCTGGTCAGCCGCGCAGGCCGACGAATCCCCCCTGGTGGTAGACGAGGGGCCGGCCGTCGCCGGCGGGGTCGCCGAGCAGCACCTCGGCGAGCACGATGCGGTGGTCCCCCGCGGGGACGCGGCCGACGACCCGGCAGACCAGCCAGGCGAGGACGCCGTCCAGGACGGGCACCCCCTCGGGGCCCGTACGCCAGGCGGTGGCCGGGCCGAAGCGGTCGGCGCCGCTGCGGGCGAAGGTGGCGGCCAGGTCCCGCTGGTGCTCGCCGAGTATGTGCACGCCGACGTGGCCGGCCTCGGCGATCACCGGCCAGCTGGAGGACCCGGTGCCGACACCGAAGGAGACCAGCGGCGGCTCCGCGGAGACCGAGGTGAGGGAGGTGGCGGTGAAGCCGACGGGGCCCGCGTCACCGCGCGCGGTGATCACGGCGACGCCCGCCGCGTGCCGCCGGAAGACGGACCGCAGCAGGCCGGGGGTGTCGGATCGGAGGCGGGCCAGGTCGGGGGTGACCGTCATGCGTGAGTCCTTCTGCGCCGCGCCCCGGCCGGGGAAGGGATGGCCGGAGGCTCAAGTGTCAGGCTGACGACAGGTGGCGTGCACCGTCAAGCGGGTGTTCCGGAATGCGGAACCCAGGGCGTCGAGGAGGCGCCGTCACACGGCCTCCCCCAGTGCGGCGATCACGTCCGCCTTGCGCGGCTGCCCGGCGGCCCGCCGCACCACACGGCCCTCCGCGTCCAGGACCAGCACGGTCGGCGTCCTGACGACGCCCAGGGCGCGGACCAGCTCCAGGCGGGCCTCGGCGTCGATCTCGACGTGGGCGACGCCCGGCACCAGCCCGGCGACCTCGCGCAGCACCCGGCGGGTGGCCCGGCAAGGGGCGCAGAAGGCGCTGGAGAACTGGACGAGCGTGGCCCGCTCCCCCAGCCCCGCGCCCAGCTCGGCCGCGCCCAGCCGCCCGCCCCGGCCCCGTCCGCCCTCGTCCCGTCCGTCCTCGTCCCGTCCGTCCTCGTTCCGTCCGTCCTCGTTCCGCCCGCTCGCGTCCCGCCGGTCCTCGTTCCGCCCGCCCACGCGCACGCTCCCGCCTCGATCCGGTCCCCCGCCACGCCGTGCAGCGCCCGCGGGGCGCGGAAAGATTCCCGTCCGTCCGCCGCACGAGGGGGACGTGATGAGAATCTCGCCTTCTACAGGCACCAGGGCTGGTACGCCGGTCGTTCTTCGGGCACGATCTGCGGCAAGCCGTAAACCTACGGCTGCGTAAGTTTCTCTGGGAGTCCCCTCCCCAGGCGAAGAAGGAAGGGTCCGCGCCGCCCATGGCAGAACTCGTCTACCGTCCGGCCATCGGTCTCGCCCGCACCCTGTTCAAGGTGTGGGACCTCAAGATCGACTGCCAGGGTTCGGAGAACATCCCGCGCTCGGGCGGCGCCGTACTGGTGAGCAACCACATCAGCTACCTGGACTTCATCTTCGACGGCCTGGCCGCGCTGCCGCAGAAGCGGCTCGTGCGCTTCATGGCGAAGGAGTCGGTCTTCCGGCACCGGGTCTCCGGCCCGCTGATGCGCTCGATGAAGCACATCCCGGTCGACCGCAAGCAGGGCGAGGCCGCGTACGCGCACGCGCTGGACTCGCTGCGTGCCGGTGAGATCGTCGGGGTCTTCCCGGAGGCGACGATCTCGGAGTCGTTCACGCTCAAGAGCTTCAAGTCGGGTGCGGCGCGGCTGGCGCAGGAAGCGGGCGTCCCGCTGGTGCCGATGGCGCTGTGGGGCACCCAGCGGCTGTGGACCAAGGGCCACCCGCGCAACTTCAAGCGCAGCCACACCCCGATCACCATCCGGGTCGGCGAGGCGGTGGAGGCCCCGCGCGAGCAGTACGCGGGCGCGATCACGCGCCGTCTGCGCGGGCGCGTGCACGAGCTGCTGGAGGCCGCTCAGCGGGCCTACCCGGTGCGCCCGAAGGGCCCGGAGGACACCTGGTGGATGCCGGCCCACCTGGGCGGCACCGCCCCGACGCCGGAGCAGGTCCGCGCGGCCGAGGCGCACTGACCCCGAAGCGCTACAGGGCGGCCGGCAGGGTCCGCCACAGATGCGGCCGGTCGGTGGCGGTGCGCAGGGCGTGCAGCACGGCCGGATGCGGCGCGGCGTGCAGCAGCGGGAGGTCCGCCTCGCCGGCCCCGGCGTCCGGGGTGAAGGCCAGCCGTTCACCGTCCAGGGAGAACCGGGCGTCGACGCCGGGCTTGTTCCCGCGCGGGTCCTGCCGGTGCCAGGCGCCGTTGAACCGTACGGCGACCAGTCCGTGCACGACGTGTCCGCCGCCGTCGTCGTGCAGCAGTCGCTGGTAGCAGAACGCGGTGGGGATGTCCTCGGCCCGCAGCAGCGCCGCCAGGGCGTGGGCCTTGGCGTAGCAGATGCCGGTGCGCCGCTCCAGGACGTCGGAGGCCCGCCAGGTGACGCGCGGGTCGCCCGAGTCCTGCGAGTGCGGCACGGCGTCCCGGACGAACTCGAAGGCGAGCCGCGCATAGGCATACGAGTCCTCCGCGTCTTCGGCGAGGCGCGCGGCCGTCTCCCGGACCAGCGGGTGCTCATGGTCGATGACCTCGTCGGCGGCCAGATAGGCGGACAGGTCAGGGGTTTCCTGGATCAGCTCCATGCCCGCAGAGCATAGGAAAGCGATCACCCAAGGTCAATAGAATTCCAGGTGACCGCATACCTATGCATCGCTGCCCTTGTGCCGCGCCTATCGGGCCATCTCCTCCTTGAGCGCCGCCACGAACGCGTCCACGTCGTCCTCGGTGGTGTCGAAGGCGCACATCCAGCGGACGTCGCCGGCCGTCTCGTCCCAGAAGTAGAAGCGGAACCGCTTTTGCAGGCGTTCGCCCGCGTCGTGCGGCAGCCGGGCGAAGACGGCGTTGGCCTGCACCGGGTGGAGGATCTCCACGCCGTGCACGGCGCGCACGCCCTCGGCCAGGCGCTGGGCCATCTCGTTGGCGTGCCGGGCGTTGCGCAGCCACAGGTCCTTGGCGAGCAGCGCCTCCAACTGCACCGAGACGAAGCGCATCTTGGAGGCGAGCTGCATGGACAGCTTGCGCAGGTGCGGCATGTGGCGCACGGCGTCCTGGTTGATGACGACGACCGCCTCGCCGAACAGGGCGCCGTTCTTGGTGCCGCCCAGCGAGAGGATGTCGACGCCGGCCGCGTTGGTGAAGGTCCGCATCGGGACGTCGAGGGAGGCGGCGGCGTTGGCGATCCGGGAGCCGTCCAGGTGCACGGTCATGCCGTGCGCGTGGGCGTGGTCGCAGATCGCACGGATCTCGTCGGGGGTGTAGAGGGTGCCCAGCTCGGTGCTCTGGGTGATCGAGACGACCTGGGGCATGGCGCGGTGCTCGTCGTCCCAGCCGTACGCCTGCCGGTCGATCAGCTCGGGGGTGAGCTTGCCGTCGGGGGCGGGGACGGTGAGCAGCTTGAGGCCGCCCATGCGTTCGGGGGCGCCGCCCTCGTCGACGTTGATGTGCGCGCTCTCGGCGCAGACGACCGCGCCCCAGCGGTCGGTGACCGCCTGGAGCGCGACGACGTTGGCACCGGTGCCGTTGAAGACCGGGAACGCCTCGGCCGTGGGCCCGAAGTGGCCGCGGATCACCCGCTGGAGGTTCTCCGTGTACGCGTCCCCGCCGTAGGCGACCTGGTGGCCTCCGTTGGCCAGGGCCAGGGCGGCGAGCACCTCCGGGTGGGCCCCGGCGTAGTTGTCGCTGGCGAAACCGCGTTCTGCGGGGTCGTGACGGCGACGCGCGTCGGTCTTCGGGGGGTTCACGGCTTCTCGGTCAGCCACAGACGGGTTCCGTTCACTTCCGCGGCGGGCTTCTCCCAGACTCCGGCGACCGCCTCGGCCAGGTCCTTGACGTCCGTGAAGCCCGCGAACTTCGCGTTCGGGCGCTCGGCGCGCATCGCGTCGTGCACCAACGCCTTCACCACCAGGATCGCAGCCGCCGAGGTCGGCCCCTGCCCGCCCCCCGCCTTGCGGAAGAAGTCCGCCATGGCGAGCGTCCACGCCTCGGCGGCGGCCTTGGCGGCGGAGTACGCGGCGTTGCCCGCGGTCGGTTTCGTCGCGCCGGCCGCGCTGATCAGGACGTACCGGCCGCAGTCGCTGCGCTGGAGGGCCTCGTGGAAGGCGAGGGAGGTGTGCTGGACGGTGCGGATGAGGAGCTTCTCCAGCAGGTCCCAGTCGCCGAGGTCGGTCTTGGTGAAGGTCTGGCTGCCGCGCCAGCCGCCCACGAGGTGGACCAGGCCGTCGACGCGGCCGTACTCCTTCTCGATCCCGTCGGCCCAGGCACGTGCGGCGTCCAGGTCGAGCAGGTCGACGGTCTCGCCGGTGACGGTGGCGCCGCCGTGCGCGTAGCGCGCCGCGTCCACCGCCTCCGCCAGCTTCTGCGGGTCGCTGTCCGAGCCGACGACCGTCGCCCCCGCCTCGGCGAGCCGCAGCAGCGCGGCCCGTCCCGCGGGGCCGCCCGCGCCGGCCACCGCGATCACCGCGCCGTCGAGCGCCCCGTTCTCCCTGGACCCCATGGTCCTCGCCTCCCGAGCCGTGTTCCCGTCGTCGGTGCCGTCGCTCACGCGGCGGTCCGCTCGGCGCCGTCCGCCGTGATGCCCCGGGTCGATGCGATCACGTTCTTGAGCTTCTTGGACAGGGCCTCGTAGAACATGCTCAGCGGAAACTCGTCCGGCAGCACGTCGTCGACCAGCTTGCGCGGCGGCAGGGTCAGGTCGAGGGCGTCGGGGCCCTTGGCCCACTTGGAGCCCGGGTGCGGGGCGAGGTAGGCGGAGACCAGTTCGTAGCCCGCGAACCAGTGGACGAGTTTGGGGCGGTCGATGCCGTCGCGGTAGAGGGTCTCGATCTCCGCGCAGAGCTGGTTGGTGACCCGCGGGGCGCGCTCCCAGTCGATCGAGAGCCGGTTGTCGGTCCAGCGCACGACGTCGTGCTTGTGCAGGTAGGCGAAGAGGAGCTGGCCGCCGAGGCCGTCGTAGTTGCGGACGCGTTCACCGGTGACCGGGAAGCGGAACATCCGGTCGAAGAGGACCGCGGTCTGCACGTCCCGGGCCTGCGGCACGCCCTCGGCGGCGAGCCGCACGGCCTCCCTGAAGGCGGTGAGGTCGCAGCGCAGCTCCTCCAGGCCGTACATCCAGAACGGCTGGCGCTGCTTGATCATGAACGGGTCGAAGGGCAGGTCGCCGTGGCTGTGGGTGCGGTCGTGGATCATGTCCCAGAGCACGAACGCCTCCTGGCAGCGCTGCTGGTCGTGGACCATCGCGGCGACGTCCTCGGGCAGTTCCAGGCCCAGGACGTCGACGGCGGCGGCGGTGACGCGGCGGAAGCGGGCGGCCTCGCGGTCGCAGAAGATGCCGCCCCAGGTGAAGCGCTCGGGGGCCTCGCGCACGGCGATGGTCTCGGGGAAGAGGACGGCGGAGTTGGTGTCGTAGCCCGAGGTGAAGTCCTCGAAGGCGATGCCGCAGAAGAGCGGGTTGTCGTAGCGGGTGCGCTCCAGTTCGGCCAGCCACTGGGGCCAGACCATGCGCAGCACGACCGCCTCCAGGTTGCGGTCCGGGTTGCCGTTCTGCGTGTACATCGGGAAGACGACCAGGTGCTGGAGGCCGTCGGCGCGGTGCGCGGCGGGCTGGAAGGCCAGCAGCGAGTCGAGGAAGTCGGGCACCTGGAAGCCGCCCTCGGCCCAGCGCCCGAGGTCGGCCACGAGGGCCTCGTGGTACGCGCGGTCGTGCGGCAGCAGCGGCGACAGCTCCCGTACGGCGCCGGCGACCCGGCGGACGGCTTCCTCCGCGGCGGCCCGTTCCGGAGCGCCCTCGGCGGTGAGGTCGATGGACCCGTCCTTGGCCTGCCAGGGACGGATACGCTCCACGGCGTCCTTGAGCACGGGCCAGGCGGGGTGCTCCACCACCCTGTCCGCCGGAGGGGGCCGCTCCTCCGTACCCGGCCGCACAAGAATTTCCGTCATGTCCCATCCTCCACTGGAGAACCTCGCGTAAGAGCACCGTATGCACACAAGGTTTCCCTCATCAAGAGGAACCTCGGGAAATTATCCTGCTGCACCCCGGAGTTCACCGCACTTTTTCCTGTGGGGCGCCGGGCAGGGGCGGCTCCGCCGGGAGGTTAGGCTGCGGGTCCTGTCACCGTCCGACGGAAGCGGGTCGCGCCGTGGACCTCCTCACCATCGGCCACCGGGGTGTCATGGGCGTCGAGCCCGAGAACACCCTGCGCTCCTTCGCCGCCGCCGAGCAGGCCGGGCTCGACATGGTCGAACTCGATCTGCACCTGAGCGAGGACGGCGCCCTCGTCGTCATGCACGACACGGATGTGGACCGCACGACCGACGGCACCGGCCCGGTCGCCGGGAAGACCCTCGCCGAGCTGCGCGCGCTCGACGCGGGGCGGGGGGAGCGCGTCCCGGTGTTCGAGGAGGTGCTCGACGCCGTGTCGCTGCCGTTGCAGGCGGAGATCAAGGACGTGGCGGCGGCCCGGGCCCTGGCCGAGGTGATCAACGCGCGGGGGCTGGCCGGGCGGGTGGAGGTGTCCTCGTTCCACGACGAGGCGGTCGCCGAGGTGGGCCGGCTGGTGCCGGGCGTACGCACCGCCCTCATCTCCGGCCTCTCCCCCTCCCGGACAGACCCGAGCGGAAGGGCCCCCGTCGGCACCGGCATCGTGGAACGCGCCGTCGAGGCCGGTGCCGCGACCGTCTGCCTCAACATCCGCCGGCTCACCCTGGAGACCGTGGAACTGGCCCGCGAGGCGGAGCTGAGGATCATCGGCTGGGTGGTCAACACCCAGGAGCACCTGCGCCTGGCGCGGGCCTTCGGCCTGGACGGCGTGACGACCGACTACCCGGGGATCGAGCGCACCGGCCGCTCCACCGCCTGAATCCTCAGGACAGTTCCTTGACCAGCAGCTCGAAGGCGAGGTCCGCGCGCCGCGGTACACCGAAGCGCTCGTCGCCGTACGGGAACGGGCTGGTGCGGCCGGTGCGGCGGTAGCCGCGCCGCTCGTACCAGGCGATGAGGTCCTCGCGCGCCGTTATCACCGTCATGTGCATCTCGGTCGCGCCCCAGTCCGTACGGGCCCGCCGCTCGGCCTCGGCCAGGACCGCCTTGCCGAGGCCGGCGCCCTGGAGGACGGGGCGGACGGCGAACATCCCGAAGTAGGCGTGGTCCCCCCGGCGCTCCAGCTGGCAGCAGGCGACGATCCGCCCCTCCCGCTCGGCCGTCAGCAGGGTGCCGCCGGGCGTCTCGATGACCTCCCGCACGCCGTCGGGATCCGTCCGCTGCCCTTCGAGGAGGTCCGCCTCGGTGGTCCACCCGGCCCGGCTGCTGTCGCCCCGGTACGCCGACTCGACCAGCGCGACGAGCGCGTCGACGTCGGCGACGGTGGCGTCGCGGAAGGTCAGGTCGGTGACGAGGCGGTCGGCGGTGTCCATGGAGCACGTCTCCCTCGGGTGCGGTGCGGCGCGGTGCGGCGCGGGCAGCGTCGAGCGTAGCGCTGCCGTTAGGCTCCGGACGCATGGTGCATGTACTTAGCAGCCGTATCCTGCTCCGTCCCGTCGACCCCGACCGCTCCCGCGCCTTCTACGGCGAGCAGCTCGGCCTCGCCGTCCACCGGGAGTTCGGTACCGGTCCGGAACGCGGCACCGTCTACTTCCTCGGCGGCGGCTTCCTGGAGGTCTCCGGCCGCGCCGAGGCCCCGGCCGCGCCGGGGCTGCGCGTCTGGATGCAGGTGGCGGACGCGGCGGCGGCCCACGACGAGCTGCGGGCCAAGGGCGTGCCGATCGTGCGGGAGCCGGTGCGCGAGCCGTGGGGCCTGGTGGAGATGTGGATCGAGGATCCGGACGGGACCCGGATCGTCCTGGTGGAGGTCCCCGGCGACCATCCGCTGCGCTACCGGCCGGGTGTCTGAGCCGGTCCGCACGGGCGGGGCGGACCGTCGCCCGCCGCCGGCCGGAGCGGCGGCGGGCCGGGGGCGGCGGAGCGCCGGGGGCGGTGGGCGGCCGGGGCGCCGGAGCGCCGGAAACGGCAGACGGCCGGAACGGCGGCGGGCCGGGAACGGCGGACGGCCAGGGCTCCGGATGGCCGGGGCGGGTGGTCGGGCTTAGCGTGCTGGAGGGGGACGCCGACCGCCGCGGAAGGGACGCCTCGCACCATGCCCGACGTGATGGAGACGGACCCGCCCGTGCCCGGCGGGCCCTGCTGGGCCGAGCTGGGGACCAGTGACGTCGAGGCCGCCCGGCGGTTCTACACGGGGCTGTTCGGCTGGTGGCCCCGGACGGTCGCGGGCCGGGCGACCGGCGGCTACACACTGGCGTGCCTCGCGGGCACGCCGGTCGCCGGGCTGGCCCCGCTGTACCGGCCCGAGCAGCCGGTCGGCTGGGACGTGGCCTTCGCCGTGGCCGACGCGGACGCCGCCGCCCGGCGGGTGACGGCGTCCGGCGGCGCGGTCCTGTCCGGCCCGTTGGACGTGACCGACGCGGGCCGTCTGGTGGTGGCGGTGGACCCGGGCGGCGCCGTGTTCCAGCTGTGGCAGGCCGGCGCCTTCGCGGGCGTGGCCCCGCCGGGGGTGCCCGGTTCACTGGGCTGGGCGGAACTGCTGACCCGGGCACCGGAGCGGGCCGCGGACTTCTACGCGGCGGTCCTCGGCTGGCGGCTGGGCGGCCCGATCGGCGCGAGCGGCTCGCCGCGGTGGAGCGTCGGCGGTGTGGAGTTCGGCTCGATGGTGACCATGGACGACAAGTTCCCGCACGAGGTGCCCGCGCACTGGCTGCCCTACTTCGCCGTGGCGGACGTCGACCGTGCCGCCGCCGGCACCACCGGCGGGCACGGCACCGTCCTGATGCTGCCCACCTCGCTGCCCGAGGGCCCGCGCATCGCGGTGCTGCGGGACCCCCAGGGGGCGATGTTCGGGGTGTACGGGACGGGCGGCGGCCGGGGCTGACGCGCCGCCGGACCCGGGTTTCGGGGTCAGGCGCGCGGCACCCCGAGGCGTCCTTCCAGCTGGACGAGGAGTTCGCCGAGCAGCCCGGCCAGCGCGCCGCGGCCGGGGGTGTCCAGGCCGGACAGGACGGCGGTCTCGTAGGCGAGCTGCTCGGGCAGGATGCCGTCCACCGTGTCGCGCCCGGCGTCGGTGAGGCGGACGTGGGCGACCCGGCGGTCCCGGGTGTCGCCGCGGCGTTCGACCAGGCCGCGCTCGGTGAGCTGCTTGAGGCGCTTGGTGACGGCGGCGCCGGAGGAGAAGGTCTCGCGGGCCAGCTCTCCGGGGGTCAGCTCGTGCCCCGTGCGGCGCAGGGCGCCCAGGAGGTCGAACTCGGGCCGGCTGAGCCCGGCCCGGCGCAGCGGCGCGTCCTCCGCCTGCTGGAGGAGGGCGGCGCAGCGGTTGATGCGGCCGATGATCTCCATGGGGCCGGTGTCCAGGTCGGGGTGGACGGCCTGCCACTGCCGGACGACGCCGGCGACGGTGTCGCCCCTCGCGGGCCCGGGGAAACCGGCCTCTACCGGGCCGGTCGCCTCGCCCGTTCCCGGCCCGGTCGCGCCGCCCTTCCCCCGCCCCGCCGCGCCTCCCGCCCCCGGCCCGGTCACGCCGGCCCTCCCCGGCCCCGTCATGTCGTCCCTGGTCGCCGAGGGCCGGTCGGTTGCCGTCATGGCTTCGCGTCCTCCGTTGTCATGCCCGAGTCCTGGTCCGCGCCGGCCGTCCGGCGGCGCACCGTAGCGGCGAGGGTACGGTGTCCGGCCTGCTCGGCGAGTACGACCCTCTCCTGCGGCAGGGCCCGCTGCCACCACTCGCCGGCCGCCGCTTCGGCGGTGGCCCGCAGCTCGGTCAGGGCGGCGGCGAGCGCACGCCGGGCGGTCTCCAGGCCGGCCGGGTCGGGGCGGGGTCCGGCCAGCAGTCGCGCGGCGTGCTCGCGGGCGCGGTCGGCGGCGGTCACGGCCTCCTCGACCCGGGAGGCCGCGCGCCGGTTGGTGACGGCCACCGCGGCCAGGAGACCGACCACGGCGCCGACCACGGTGTCCAGCAGACGCTCGGTGATCAGTTCCCCGGGGTCCTGGTAGCGGACGAACTCGCTGATGAGCAGCGCCATGGGGGTGACGCAGACGGTGCCGATCCAGTAGTTGCGGCTGATGGACGCCTCCGCTCCGAAGGCGCAGGCGAGGCAGAGCAGCACGAGGAACGCCTGGTGGAGGTGGGCGACCGGGGCGATCACGGCGAACAGCAGCACTCCGGCGAAGTTGCCGACGACGCGCTGGACGGTCCGGCTCCAGGTGAGGGTCAGGTTCGCCTGGTAGAGCGCCGCGGCGGTGACCAGGGCCCAGTAGGGGCGGCCGACGCCGATCGCGAGGGAGGCCCAGCCGGCCAGGGCGCAGCCGAGGGCGGTGCGCACCGCGATGGGGGCGAGCGGGCCCGCCCGGTGCCACAGCGAGGGCGGGCGGACGGCCCGTTCGGTCTCGACGCCGAGCAGTTCCTCGGCGTCGGCGGCGCTGTCCCCGGTGCTCGGGACGCGGCCGGTGCCGCGCAGGTCGCGGGCCCAGCCGCGCAGCTGTTCCGGGTCGGTGCCGACGGGCGCGGCGAGCGCGACCTCGGCGCGGACGACCAGGCGTTCCAGGGCGCGGCGGGTGGCCGCGCGGGTACCGGACGCCGGTACGGCGAGCAGGGCCTGCCAGGCTGCCTGGACGGCGGCGTACCCGGCGGCACGGGCGCCGGCGTGACCGTCGTCGGTGCCGCGGGTGTCGGCGTACGCGGCGGCGGCGTACAGGGCCGCCGCGGTGGCGCGGCGCTCCGGGCCGTGCGGGCGGACCAGGCCGGGAGCCATGCCGACGACCCAGGCCCAGGCGCCCGCGGCGAGGGCGAGGGCCAGGTGAGCGGGGACCTGGCCGAGGGTCTGCGGGACGAACAGGGCGGCCGAGCTGATGAAGGTGGGGATGACGTTGCCCGGCGGGCCGATGCGGGTGGCGTCGCACAGCGTCTTCTGCGCGGCGGCCAGCAGGGCGCCGACGGCGACCAGCACGGCGGCGTCGTCGGTGAGCGACGCGCTGACCAGGGCGACGGCGAGGCCGCCGACCATGCCGAGGATCACCCACACCAGGGCGCGGGCGCGGGCGGCGTAGGGGCGGTTGTGGGCGTACAGCGCGCACATGGACCCGGCCATCGTGTACATGGCCAGGTCGAGCCGGCCGAGCGCCAGCAGGGTGAGGTTGGGCGGGGCGAGCGAGGCGACGGAGCTGAGCGCGGGCTTGAACCAGATGTCGGAGGGGCGGCGCGGACGCAGCGCGGCGGCCAGCGGGAGGCGGCGGGTGCGGACGGTGCCGGGGGTGGGGGTCGCGCTGCTCATACAAATACTTTAGCAGGTGTTTTACCCGTAAAGAATATGGCTTTCCCCCGGGCGGGTCCGCCGCCTCCCCGGGGTCGCGCTCCCGCGGGTGCCCCTCGGATGCCTCCTTGCGCTCGCGTGCGCGCCGCACGCCGCGGGCATCCCTTGACCGACGGCCGAGCGAGGGAGGGGCGCGTGCACGGACCGGTGTCCTCCGGCTGGCTGCTGGTCGCGCTGTGCGCGGTGACCGGCGCCTACTGCCTGCTGCGGATGCGCAGCGACGTCGAGGAGCAGCGCCGCGCCGCGGGCGGCGAGGCGCTCATGGGGTTCGGCATGGCCGCGATGGCCGTGCCCGCGGCCGTGGTCACCCAGCCGGCGTGGGTCTGGCCCGTCTACGCGGTGGTGTTCGGCGCGGCCGGGCTGCGCGCCCTGTGGGCCGCCCGGAACGGCCGCCGCCATCTCCACCACCTGGTCGGCACCGGGGCGATGGTCTACATGTCGCTGGTGATGGCCGCCGCCCCCGGGCACGGCCACGGCGGTTCCGGCGTGCCCCTGCTCACCGGCGTCCTGCTGCTCTACTTCACCGGGTACGTGCTGCTGGCCGGGGTCCGCCTGGTGCCGGTGCCCGCGGCGGCCGGCCCCGCGGGCGGGTGGGGCGACCGGCCGGAGCTGGCCCGCGCCTGCCGGCTGTCGATGGGGATCGCGATGCTGGCGATGCTGGCGATGCTCTGAACTCACGCCGCAGGAGCGCCGGGAGCCCCCGGCCGTCCGCGAACACCGGAATTGGCCCCCCGGCCGCCGGGTCGGCGAGGATCTCACCATGCAGACGCCCTACCCAGACTCCCCGCCCCGTCCACCGCGGCCCCGCACCGCGCTCCGCGCCGTGTCCCGCACCGCCTGGATCCTGGCGTCGTGCTCGGTGCTGCTGCTCGTCCTGGTCGCCGCCGAGTGGCGCCCGCTGATCGACCTGGACACCGGCGTCTCCCGCACCACGCACCGCTGGGCGGTCGAGGAGCCCGGCGTCACGCAGGTCTTCCGTGTCCTGACCGACTGGGTGTGGGATCCGTGGACGATGCGCCTGCTGTGCGCGGCGGCCGCGCTGTGGCTGGGGCTGCGGCGCGACGCCTGGTGGACGGCGCTGTGGCTGGCGGCGACGTGCGCGCTGGCCGCGCTGGTGCAGCAGGTGCTGAAGGCGGCGGTGGGCCGTGCGCGACCGGTCTGGCCCGACCCCGTGGACAGCGCCCACTACGCGGCCTTCCCGTCGGGCCACGCCATGACCGCCGCCGTGGTCTGCGGCCTGCTGCTGTGGCTGCTGCACCACTACGCCGCCGCCCGCGCCGCGTGCCTGGCCGCGACGGCCCTGGCCGTGGTCTCCGTGGCCGGCGTCGGCCTGACCCGGGTCTGGCTCGGCGTCCACTGGACCACGGACGTCGTCGCCGGCTGGCTCATGGGCGCGCTGACGGTGTGCCTGGCGGTGTCGGTCCACCGTCGCCGGTGGCCCGGGCCGGCAGCGCGCCGGACCGCCCCCTCGCCCCGGGACAGTTCCGCCTCGTAGGATCCCGGCATGACAGCGGTGCTCTTCGACTTCTCCGGCACCCTCTTTCGCGTCGAGTCCTGCGAGGCGTGGCTGCGCGCGGTGCTCACCGAGGCCCAGGTCCACCTGTCCGAGCCGGAGGTGGCCCGCACCGCGCGGGCGCTGGAGGAGGCGGGCGCGCTGCCGGGCGGGGCGGCGCCCGCGCGGGTGCCGGAGGAACTGGCCGCCGTGTGGGAGACCCGGGACGAGACGCCGGAGCTGCACCGCGCGGCGTACACGGGGCTCTCCCGCCGGGTGCCGCTGCCCGACCCGGCGCTGCACGAGGCGCTGTACGAACGGCACATGAAGCCGGCCGCCTGGCGTCCCTACCCCGACGCCGCCGAGGTGCTGCGCGCGCTGCGCGAGCGCGGGGTCGCGGTCGGCGTCGTCAGCAACATCGGATGGGACCCGCGCCCAGTCTTCCGGGAGCACGGGCTCGATCCTTACGTGGACACCTACGTGCTCTCCTTCGAGCACGGCCTCCGCAAGCCGGACCCCGCCCTGTTCGCCGCGGCCTGCGCGGCGCTGGGCGCCGACCCGGCGCGCACCCTGATGGTCGGCGACGACCGCCGCGCGGACGGCGGCGCGGCGGCCCTCGGCTGCGCGGTGCACTTCGTCGACCACCTGCCGGTACACGAACGGCCCGACGGGCTGCGGCCGGTGCTCGGTCTCGTCCCCTGACGAGCCGCGGCGAGCCCGACGGCCGCGCGAAAGGCTCTCCCCGGGCGTGGGGGTCATCCGAGGAGCCCTGCGGCGAGCGGGCCGGGTCTCTTCACCGGCACCGCGGGCGCGGCCGGCGGCGTGGCCGGCGCCGGTGCTGTGACGAGCGGCTGAACGGGCGCCGGCGGGGCCGGTGGCACCACGGGCGAGCCGGAGGCGCTGTCTTCCGTGATCCCCCCTGGATGTGACGGAGAGGGGATGCCACCGCTGGATGGTGTCGGTCCGGCCGACGGCGGCCGAGGATCCACCGGGTCGGCACAGGGCGCTCGGCGTCCACCGCCGACCTTGGACGATCCCCCGCGTCGCCCAAGGTGGGCGGTGGCCGGACTCACCCGCGGCGGAGCGGGTCCGGTAGCGCCGAGTATAGTTGGCTGGCAGCCAGTCAACGCAGGAGTCACAGCATGTCCCCGCGGAGCGCCTCAGTCAACGAAGAGTTGCGCCGGCGCTCGCAGGAGCGATTGCTCCAGGCAGCGGTGGAGCTGGTCGGTGAACGGGGTTACGACGCCACCACCTTGGGCGACATCGCCGACCGGGCGGGGACGGCGCGGGGGCTGATCTCGTACTACTTCCCCGGCAAGCGCAGGCTCGTGCAGTCCGCCGTGCACCGGCTGATGCACCGCACGCTGGAGGAGGCGCTGGAGCGGGAACCGCGCTCCGGCGACGGACGGGAGCGGATGGCGCGGGCGATCGACGCGGTCCTGGGCCTGGCCCGTGACCGGCCGGTGCTGATGCGCCAGCACATGGCGGGCCTGCTGCACCCCGAGGGCTTCGTGCCGTGCCCGGAGCAGCGGCGGCTGGCCGAACTGCTGCGGGACACCGTCGCCCGGCACGGCTCGCGCGACGTGGACCGGGACTATCCGATGCTGCGGGCCCTGCTCATGGGCGCCGTCTACGCCGCGCTGATGCCGGGGGCGCCGATGCCGGTGCCGGTGCTGCGCGCCGAACTGTTCGCGCGCTACCGGCTGGCGTGGGACATGGGTGTCCCGCCGGACACCGGGGCGTCCGGCGGGAGACACGACACGGACACGGACCTGTCGCGCTTCTTCGCCACTTCACCGGCCCCTGCGGACCGGCCGGAAGGTCAGTCGAAGTAATCCGGCTGCGTCTGGACGTTCAGCTCGTCCAGGCGGACGCGCTTGGCCGCGTCCGTGCGCCGGTCGCTGAGCTTGAGCACGTCGAAGCCCTTGGCGATGTCGTTCGAGTAGATGTGGCCGTTGTAGTAGTACGCCGACCAGGAACCGCCGGTGACCATCGTGTCGGTGGACAGCGGGCCGCGCTCGAACCAGGCGATCTCCTTGGGCTTCGAGGAGTCGGTGAAGTCCCAGACGGAGACGCCGCCCTGGTACCAGGCCTGGACCATGAGGTCCTTGCCCTTGACCGGGATCAGCGAGCCGTTGTGGGCCACGCAGTTCTCGGTGTCGGCCTGGTGCCGCGGGATCTTGAAATAGCTGCGGAAGACGAGCCTGCTCTTCTCGCCCTTGCCGACGATGTCGTAGATGCCGTCGGCGCCGCGGTTCGGACCGATCTCCGCGTTGCAGGTGGCCGCGCCGCCGCCACCCAGCTCGTCGGTGAAGACGACCTTCTTCGCGGTCTGGTTGAAGGTCGCCGAGTGCCAGAACGCGAAGTTGACGTTGTCCTGGACACGGTCGATGACCTTCGGGTGCTCCGGGTCCTCGATGGAGAACAGGATGCCGTCGCCCATGCAGGCGCCCGCCGCCAGGTCCTTGGAGGGCAGCACGGTGATGTCGTGGCAGCCGGTGGTCTTGGTGACGCCGGGGTTGGTCGGCGCGCCCGGGTTGCCGCCGCCGTCGGGGCCCTCACCGGGGAACAGCACCGGGAAACCGACGACCGCCGCCTTCTCGGGGGCGTTGCGCGGCACCTTGATGACCGAGATGCCGTCGTGCGGCGGCTGGCAGTCGGGGTAGGACGCGCTCGGCGAGTACGAGGAGACGTAGATGTAGACGTTGCGGCGCTCGGGCACGATCGTGTGGGTGTGCGAGCCGCAGGCGGTCTCGACGGCTGCGACGTACTTCGGGTTGCGCACGTCGCTGATGTCGAAGACCTTCATGCCCTCCCAGGAGGACTTCTCGGTCGCCGGCTGGGTGGTGCTGTTGCAACTGTCGTCGCTGCGCGAGGAGTCGGTCGACAGGAACAGCAGGTCGCCGGAGACGGAGATGTCGTTCTGCGAGCCGGGGCAGAGCACCTGGGAGACGGTCTTCGGCTTCTTCGGGTCGCTGATGTCGAAGACGCGGAAGCCGTCGTAGTTGCCGGCGAAGGCGTACTTGCCCTGGAAGGCCAGGTCCGAGTTGGTGCCCGGCAGCACGTCCTTGGGAACGTTGGCGAGGTGCTCGATGTTGCCGGAGTGGACGATCTCGTCCTGGCCGGGTATCTCGCCGCTCGCGATCGCCTCGCTCGCCTCGGCCCGCGCGCTCTTGGAGACCTCCTTCGACGCGGCCGGACTGTCCCCGGGGTCGGGGGTCGCCGCCACCGGCGAGGCGGTGAGCAGCGCGGCCAGCAGCCCGGCGGCGGCCGTGGCGACTCCCAGACGTCTGCGCCGTGTTCTCGGGTCGTTCAACAGGATCACTGCTTCCTCCCTGGGTCCGTTCGCGTTCGAACGGTGCGTCCATGCCGCAGTATCGTCTTCGGCATGCTCATACCAACAGGGGGCAACAGAGTCGTAATGAAGTTTTCCGATCAGCGGTGTGCGGAAGCGTGCTAGGACGGTCAGGACACTCACGAGGTGTCCTCCATCCCGGCTGCCCCAGGAGGTCGTTGTGCCCTTCCGTGTCCTGTCCCGTGCCTCGCTCGTCGCGGTGTCGCTGACCGCCCTGGCCGTGCCGGGACTCGGGGCCTGCGACTTCGGCGGCTCCGGCGCGGACTCCGCCTCGGCCGTCTCCTCCGGTCCCTCGGTGATCGCGCCCGGCGGGCCGGGTGAGGCCAATCGCACGCTGTCCGCCCAGGACGCCGAGGAGCAGCGCGCCGACGACGACTCGCCCAACTCGGCCGATGTCGACTACGCGCGGATGATGATCCAGCACCACGCCCAGGCGCTGGTGATGACCGCGCTCGTGCCCGAGCGCGCCGAGTCGCGGAAGGTGGAGCGCCTCGCCGAGCGGATCGCCGCGTCGCAGGAACCGGAGATCGACGCCATGCGGGGCTGGCTGACGGAGCACGGCGAGGAGGAGACGGAGACGGGCGGCGCGCACGACCACGCCGCGATGCCGGGCATGGCGACCGACGCGCAGCTGGAGCAGCTGCGCGCGGCGAAGGGGAAGGCGTTCGACCAGCTCTTCCTGACGCTGATGATCACCCACCATCAGGGGGCGATCACCATGGCGACGGACGTGAAGGCGCAGGGCAACAACGTCCGGATCGAGGAGATGGCCGACGACGTGGTCGCCCAGCAGACGAGCGAGATCTCCCGGATGCGGGAGATGCTGTGACGCCGGTGCCGGTGCCTGCGGCCGTGGCTGCGGCTGCGGCTGCGGGCACGGCTACGGCGGGCGGGTGACGGTCAGCGGCGAACGGGCACCGGACGCGGAACGGACGACGGCCACGGCGGACAGGCACCGGACGCGGAACGGACGACGGCCACGGCGGACAGGCACCGGACGCGGAACGGACGACGGTCAGCGGCGGGCCCGGCGCGGTGCCAGCAGTCCCGCGTCCCGGGCCTGGCCGATCAGCCGCAGCGAACCGCGCCTGCTCAGCCCGGTCGCGGACATCACCGCCAGGACGGGGTCGCCGCCCCGCTCCTGAGCGGCCCGGTACTCCCGTGCCACCAGCCGCTGTCCCTCCCGGCCGCGCGGACAGCCGGGCCGGGCGTGCCGTACCGCGGAGGGGGTGCCGTCGGCGTGGCCGGCGCCGCACGCCTCGGCGAGGGGCTCCTCCAGCCACTCGCCGAGCGCCGTCAGGTCGTCGAGGCAGAGCGCGGGCCGGGCCTGGACGTCCTCCAGGCAGACGCCGTCCGGGGAGACCACCGCCAGGACCTCGATCCGGGCGCCGTCGGCGAACACCAGCCGGACGTCGTACCAGGAGGCGGTGGCGCCGTCCTCGCACACGTTCCACGCGTGCCGCACGGAGACCTCGCCGTCGTCCGGGCAGCGGTCGGACAGCCGGAGGGAACGATGAACGTGCGATGCTTCGGCCACCTACGGAACGTAACCGCGCATCACATCCGTGACGAGCGGACACGCGTCGAGCACCCCGCGCAGCACCCTGTCAGCGGACCGCGAGCGGCGCGGTCACGGGCTCCGTCAGGGCCTGCGGCATCTCCTGTGTCCGCGGAACAACTGGGAGGTGCGCCGCAGCGGCGACGCCGGCGCGCACTGGTCGGACACCGGCGAGGGCCTGCCGTCCACGTCCGGGTTCGCGGTGGCGGCGCGTCCGCGGCGCGGTGACACGGCGTACGTCTTCCCCGGCAGCGCCGACGCGGACCGGGTCCCGGCCGGCCGGCGCTGCCGGGTCTTCCGTACGTCCGACGCGGGCGGGAGCCGGGAGCCGCTCACGGCGGGGCTGTCGCAGGAGCACCACTACGGCACGGTGCTGCGCGACGCGCTGTGCGCCGACGGCGCCGGGGAGCGGGCCGGGGCCGGGTGTGCTTCGGCAACCGCAACGGCGAGGTGTACGCGTCGGCCGACGACGGCGGCGGCCGGCGGCGGCCGGCCTCGCACCTGCCGGACGTGCTGTGCGTGCGGGCGGCGGCGGTCGGGTGAGGCGGTGGCGCCCCTGGTGAGGTCCTTCGGCACCACGGGGACCCGCCCGCGGCGCCGGGAAGGCGCCGCGGGCGGGCTGGCGGGCGGAAGGACCGGACTCGTGCCCTGGCGATCGCGTCAGCTCAGGGGCCGCACCCGGATGTCGCGGAACCGGACGGTGTTCCCGTGGTCCTGCAGGCGGATCGCCCCCGCGGCCGGGGTCTCCGGCCGTCCCGAGGCCGTGGGACCGTCGAGGGCCACGTCGTCGTGGACCTTCTTGCCGTTCCACACCACCGTCACCCGGGCGTCGGCGGTCTTGTCGCCGTTCTCGTCGAAGCGGGCCGCCCGGAAGACGATGTCGTACGTCTGCCAGGTGCCGGGCGCGGTGGCCGCGTTCGCGTCGGGTGCCTTCTTGAGGTAGAGCGCCCCGGCCTCGTCCGGGGCCGGTGTGGTGTCCCCGTAGGAGTCGAGGATCTGGAGTTCGTAGCGGTCCTGGAGGTAGATGCCGCTGTTGCCGCGGTCCTGCCCGGTGACCTCCGGGGGCAGCGGCGGCACCCGGAACTCCACGTGCAGCGCGAAGTCCTGGTAGGCGTCCTTGGTGCGCAGGTCGCCGCAGCACACCTCCATGGACTTCTCGTCGGACAGCGGCCAGGCCGTGGGCCGGCCGTCGGTGTGCTGCCACTGGGACTGCGAGGCGGCGGTGCCGTCGAAGAGGGTGACGCGCTCGCCCCGCGGGTGCACGGTGATCAGGTCGAGGTTGACGTGCCCGGTGTCGCCGGGGTCGTAGCGGTAGGAGATCGAGTTGTGTCCGGCCCGCAGCGGCAGCCGTTCGGTCTTCGTGGACCAGGTGTCCCAGTCTCCGGTGGACGGGAGCCGGGTCTGGCGCAGCTTCTCGCCGTTCAGGTACAGGGAGAGGGACTTGGTGCCCCGGAAGGGGTCCGGGCCGTTGGAGTAGCGCAGGTTGACGTCGTAGGCGCCCCGCTTCGGGACCGTCACGTCGAAGGTGGTGGCGACCTTGCCCTCGGTGGCCCAGCGGTCGACGAAGCCGTCGCCGGAGTAGCCGGTGTGGTCGCTGTGGATGCCGGCGGTGCCGGTGAGGGTGGCCTCCTCGGCCTCGTACAGGGTCGCGGCGGGCGGCTGCTCGCCGGGCATCTCGTTGAGCGTGTACCAGGCCTCGGTGGACCAGAGGGCCTCACCGGAGGCGGAGGCGAAGGGGCGCGGGGAGCGCAGGTGCACCACGCGGTCCGGCTTCAGTCCGTCCAGGCGCAGGCGGACGGTGCGGCCGTCGCCCGAGAGGGTGGCCGAGCGCACGCCGAGCCGCTCCTCGGCGATCTTGGGGCCGCCGTAGTCGGCGGTCGGGGTGTAGCGCCACTGCTCGGCCTCGTAGCGTTCGGCGAGCCGCGCCGCGGTCTCGGCGGACAGGGGCTGGGTGTAGGTGAGGTCGAAGCCGCCGGGTACGGCGCGCATGGTCTTGATGTCGAAGGTGTTGCCGCCGTTGGGGGTCAGCTTCTGCAGGCCGAACTTGAGCTTGCCCTCCTGGCCCCAGTTGCCGTCGGCGCCCAGGCCGCCGGCGTAGACCGCGCCGTCGGGGCCGAGGGTGATGCGGTTGACGCCGGCCTCCAGGCCCTGGGTGTAGCGGAAGACGGCGCCCTGGTACTGGCCCTTGACCTTCTCCAGGTAGGCGCGCTGGAGGCCGCCGTAGGTGACGTCGCCGATCAGCATCTGGCCCGCGTACTGGCCCTTCCTCAGGTACAGCGGGGTGGAGGGCGAGTTGCCGATCTCGTTCTGCGGGAACCACAGCACCGGTTCGGTGACGGGGTTGTCGCTGAAGGGCCCGGCGGGCTCGATGTAGTGGTTGAAGAAGCGGCCCTGCTTGATCTGGACGAGCTTCGAGGCCGGGAGCCAGCCGCCCTGGTTGTCGGTGGCGAACAGGTCGCCGCCGGGTCCCCAGCCGATGCCGTTGGGCGTGCGCAGTCCGCCCGCGACCGGGCTGATCTTCCCGGTCTTCTTGCTCACCTTGTAGGTGGCGCCGCGGTTGGGCGCGGGCTGCGGGACGGTGGTGGCGCCGCCGAGGTTGATGGCGACGGAGAGGTTCACGTAGAAGTAGCCGTCGCGGTAGAGGAGGCCGAAGGCGAACTCGTGGAAGTTGCCGCCGTACGGCCAGGTGGCGACGGTGCGGTAGGCGTCGGTGACGTCGTCGCCGTCCGTGTCGACGAGCCGGGTCAGCTCGTGCTTCTGGGAGACGTACAGGTCGCCGTCGACGTACTTGATGCCCATGGGTTCGCGCAGTCCGCTCGCGACCTTCTTGACGGTGACCTTGTCGGCGCTGGTCGCCCCGGTGACGTTGTCCAGCAGGTACACCTCACCGGCCACGTTGTCGGTGCCGCCCCAGGTGCTGATCGCCAGGCGGCCGTCGGGCAGCCAGTCCATGCCGCTGACTTGCGGTTCGAAGCCCTCGGGGCGCAGGTCGGTGAGGGTCAGGTCGGGGCGTACGGAGGTCAGCGGGAGGCCGTCGCCGGGGGTGTCGCGGCCCGCCTCGCACTCCTTGCGGCCCGGTGCGGTGACGCGGACGACACCGGCGTCGGTGCTCAGCGCCTCGGTGGGGACGACGGTGAAGCCGTCGGCGCCGGGCGGGCGCCAGGACAGTCGCAGTTGCTGCCCGCCGTCGCGTTCGAAGTGGTCGACGCGGAACGGGTGCGGGCCGGCGGTGAGGTGGACGGTGCCGTCCTTCGGTTCGGCGCCGTGCAGGCCGTCGTGGTCGATGACCGTGGCGTCGTCGATGGTCAGCCGTGAACCGTCGTCGCTGGTGAGGCGGAAGACGTAGCTGCCGTCGGCCGGGATGTCCAGGTAACCGGACGCCTGGGACGTGAAGTTGTCCGCGAAGCCGCCGAAGTCGGCCTCCGTGGACCAGTCGACGGTCGGCATCAGCTTGTCGTGGTTGGGGGTCTGGCCCGGCTTCAGGACGCAGAGCTTGCTCAGCGGGGTCTGGGTGTCGAAGACGCGCAGGGTGACGCCGGGCTCCTGGGGCGGGATGTCCGCGGGCGCGGCGGTGGCGGTGGCCGGGACGGCGTACAGGCCACCGGTGAGGACGCTCGACGCCAGCAGGAGAACGGCGCGTCCGCGCAGGCGTGGCAACAGGCGTGGGCGTGGGTGCATTGGTCCTCCGGGGGTGGGGACCGGACCGTGCCGGAAGTCGCTCCGGTCGTGAGCGGTGTGGCTGCAGTTCCGCCGTCAAGGTAGGAGACTTCTGCTTGACATGTCCACACTTTGTCACGGCCGTGTTCAAAGTCGCCTGACATTCCTTCCCCTGTTCGCCCACAGGTGGCTCATGGGCGTTCATCTGACGTGCGCATGCTCCACAGGGCCTCGTGCCGACAGGACGCGCGGGACATGACGCGCGACGCCAGGACGCGCGACGACAGGAAGGACGGCTGCCGATGCGGCCAGCACAGCGACGAAGAGGGCGGGGCGGAGGGTTTGGCGGCCGGCGGCTGGCCGGTGCCGCGCTCGCCGCGCTCGTCCTCGTGGGCGGGAACGCGACGGCGGCGTACGCCGCTCCCGGGACCGACCGGCACGCCACCGACCAGCGGGACCCGGCGGACGCGACGTCCCTGCCCGTCCTGACCCCCGCCGACGGGAGTTACCTGGAGGGCACCCGGGCGATCGAGGCGGTGCCGACCGTGGCGGGTGACTCCGTCACCGGGCTCGCCGTCGACGGGAAGGCCGTCGAGGCGGAGAGGACGGTCGGGGTCTCCCGGCTGAGCTTCGACGTCGGCTCCAACTCGGTCGAGGCGCGCTACGGGAGCCACGTCCTCGTCAACGGCGAGTACCGGGCGGCCCTCGGCGACCTCGTCAACGAGCGCGCCACCATCGAGATCCCGAACGAGCACCTGGTCAAGGGCGAGAACGAGATCCGGTTCTTCGCGGGTGCCATCGAGAGCTCGTGCGGCACGAACCACGACGACTTCGTGCTCTCCGACATCCGGCTCACGCTGCTGGGCGAGGTCGCGGACGGCGAGGAGAACGAGTACACCTACTCGTTCGGCGACGGCAGTTGCGGCACCAACACCTCGCTGCGGACCGAGGCGTCGCTGAGCTTCTTCGTCCTGGGCGACCCGCGGGGCACCACCGGCCTGCGGAGCGACCTGGACACCACGCGGCTCGCCGGCGGCGAGCACACCCTCACCGCGACCACCGCCTCGGGCAAGGCCGTCACCAACAAGGTGACCGTCAACAACGCCCCGGCCGGCGCCCCCCGCCTGCTGCCCGAGGACGGCACGCTGGTCCGGGGCGAGCAGCCGGTGTCCGCCGCCTTGCCGGCCGGCGACGACGGCCGGGTCGCCGCGCTGACCGTGGACGGCCAGGCGCCCACCGCCAAGCCGCAGTTGGGCAACGGCGCGGCGGTCCTCTCCTTCGACGTCGGCGCCAACTCGATCGACGACAAGTTCGACAACCACCTGCTGGTCAACGGCAAGCGCATCGACCTGGGCGGCACCTGGGTCAGCCAGCGCGTCTCCCTGCCGGTGCCGGCCCGCTTCCTGGTGCCCGGCGACAACACCCTGAAGGTCGTCACCGGCGCCTACCAGGAGAGCTGCGGCGCCAACCGCGACGACTTCCAGATCGGCGGCCTGGACCTCGCCCTGGACGGCGCCACCGTCACCGGCGAGGACATCGCGGCCTCGTACCCGATGGGCGACGGCACGTGCGGTTCGTCGTCGACCGCGCTGCGCGAGGCCGAGCTGCACTGGACCATCGACGCCCCGGCCGTGCCGGTCGTTCAGACGCTCGGTTCCGGCACCGCCGTCCTCGGCTTCACCGTGGGGAGCAACTCCGTCGAGGCGCGCTACGGCAACCACGTCCTGGTCAACGGCCGGAAGGTGCCGCTGGAGAGCGACTACGTCAGTCAGCGCGTGGATCTGGCCGTCCCCAACGAGTGGCTGGTCCCCGGCTGGAACACGATCGACGTCGTCACCGGCGGCATCGACAGCTCCTGCGGCGTCAACCGGGACGACTTCGTCCTCTCCGACCTCACCCTCACCCCGGTCGGCGGCACCGCCGAGGGGCGGATGGTGAAGGGCTCCTACAGCTTCGGCGACGGCTCCTGCGGCTCCAGCGTCAACCCGCTGGACGAGGTCGACCTCGAGTTCTTCGTGGACGGCCCGGCCAAGGGCCTGCGTAGCGACCTGGACACCACGAAGATCGCCGACGGCGCGCACACGCTGGCCGCGACCTCGCAGTCCGGCAGGACCGCGACCCGCGTCCTGGCCACCGACAACTCGGCGCCCGCGGTCACGAACAGCACCCCGAAGGCCGGGCAGCGGATCACCGCCGCGGTCGTCCTCGACGTCCGGGTCGACGACCCCTCGGGCGTGACCGACGGTCCGCGGATCGAGCTGGACGGCGAGGCGGTCGAGGCCGGCGAGGCCGTCGGCCCCGGCCTGAAGGCCGGCCCGCACACGCTCTCGGTCACCGCCACCGACGGCCTCGGCAACACCGGCACCCGCGAGATCGCGTTCACCTCCGCCGGCATCCCGGACACCCCGAGCCGGCTGACCCCCGCCTCCGGCACCACCGACACCGGCCGGAACGTCACGCTGTCCGCGAAGGTGGCCGAACCCGACGGCGGCGAGGTCACCGCCACCTTCGCCGAGGCCGACATCCTCACCCCGGGGCAGGTGTACCAGGGCACCGCCACCGCCGTGCCGACCACCCTGAAGGTCAAGGGCGAGAAGAAGGTCGAGGCGGCCGGCCTGGCCCCGGCCGACGGACGGACACTGGACGCGCCCGCCTCCTCCGACGTCACCTTCCAGCGGTTCGACGTCGGCGTGCACGGCCGGGCCGACCGGCCGGTGCTGCGCTGGGAGGGCGTCATCGACCCCGAGCGCCTCGCCGCGCTGCGGGTGTGGAACACCGGCACCCGGCAGTGGGACGTGGTGAGCAGCGCCCGCGGCACCGCCGAGGGCGACACGGTGCTGAGCGCGGTCCTGGACGACGACACCTACGTCGACCGGCGCACCGTCCACGTCATGGTCACCGGCGAGGACCCGTTCGCCGACGACATCGAGGCCGGTGACCCGGACTCCTTCGCGGACCCGGACTCGTACGACTTCTCGATCGTCCACCACACCGACACGCAGTACCTCTCCGAGGGCGCGGTCGAACAGGAGACGGCCGCCGAGCGCGCGGTCTGGGAGAAGGCGTACGGGGACGTCGACCGCTGGGTGGTCGCCAACAAGGACGAGCGGAAGATCGCGTACGTCGCGCACACCGGCGACATCATCGAGAACAACATCCGCAAGCCCACCACCGAGGCCGTGCGGCAGCAGATCGCCGGCGAGCTGGAGCTGTCCTCGAAGCAGCAGAGGATCCTGGACGACGCGGGCATCCCCAACGGGGTGATCGCGGGCAACCACGACAACCAGTCGGGCACCGAGAACGGCCCGGACGCGATCTACAACCAGTACTACGGTCCCGAGCGCTACCAGGCGCTCTCCGAGGGCTGGGAACACGCCAGTTACGGCGGTCCCTGGAAGCCGGGCGACAACCAGAACCACTACGACCTGTTCTCGGCCGGCGGCCAGGACTTCGTCGTGGTCGGCCTGTCCTACGGCGTGACCCGCGAGGAGGCCGCGTGGGCCGACTCGGTCTTCGAGCGGTTCTCCGACCGCAACGGCATCCTGCTCTCGCACGACTACCTCGCGCCGAGCACCAGCCCCGACGGACGCGGCGCCCCGTTCTCCGCGCCCGACGGTTCGATGCTGTACAAGACGGTGGTCCAGGACAACCCGAACGTGTTCCTGATCCTCGCCGGTCACGAGCACGGCGTGGGCACCAACGTGAAGCCGAAGGCCGGCGAGGTCGGCCACGGCGTGGTCGAGCTCCTGGCGGACTACCAGTTCTACACGGTCTCCGCGGACCGCCTCGGCCTCACCGAGACCGGCGGCTACCGGCCCGACGACCAGCTCCGCCTCGGCGCGAGCTTCTTCCGGATGCTCCAGTTCGACGTGGACCGCTCCGAGCTGACCGTCGACACCTATTCACCGTTCCTCGACGAGTTCGGTGCCACCGAGTACGACTCCGACCACCGGTACGACGGCACCGAGGACAACATGGTGCTGCCGATCGACCTCCAGTCCCGCAAGACGACCTTCAGGACCGACTCGGTCGCGCTGTACAGCCCCGTCAGCGTCATCGGCAGGGCCGAGGTCGCCTCGGGCGAGGTCGCCTCGGTGACCTGGCGGAGGCTCGAGCCCGGTGCCGCGCACGCCTGGTTCGTCACGGCCCGCTCCGCCGGCGGCGGCGTCACCGCCTCCCAGCCGAGCGTCTTCGTGACGAAGGACGCCGACGGACGTCCGGGCGACTGGGGCCCCGGATCGCCGTACTACGACTGGTTCGGCCGCCCGGACGGCCGGGACTGACCCGCACCCGTCCCCCGGCCCGCCGTCCCGGCCCCGCCGGCCGGGACGGCGGGGCCGGCGCTCGACGGGTGGCGGTGGCGTGGCCCGGCGGGCGCAGCGCGTCCTGCGCGGCGCGGCCCCGCGGCCGGGCCGGTCAGGACAGGCGCCAGTCGACCGGTTCCGCTTCCTGGCGGGCGAGGAAGTCGTTGGCCCGGCTGAAGGGGCGGGAGCCGAAGAAGCCCCGGTCGGCGGAGCGCGGCGAGGGGTGGGCGGACTCGATGACCGGGTAGCGGTCGAGGTGCGGGCGCAGGTTGCGGGCGTCCCTCCCCCACAGGATGGAGACCAGCGGCCGGCCCCGTCCGGCGAGCGCGCGGATCGCCTGTTCGGTGACCTCCTCCCAGCCCTTGTCGCGGTGCGAGCCTGGGCTGTTGGGCCGCGTCGTCAGCGCCCGGTTCAGCAGGAGCACGCCCTGCCGGGTCCACGGGGTGAGGTCGCCGTTGGACGGGCGGGGCAGGCCCAGGTCGCTCTGCAGCTCCTGGAAGATGTTGATCAGGCTGCCGGGCAGGCGGCGCACCTCGGGGGCCACGGCGAAGCTCAGGCCGATCGCCATCCCGGGCGTGGGATAGGGGTCCTGTCCGACGATCAGGACGCGCACGTCGTCGAAGGGCTGCTGGAACGCGCGCAGGACGTTCGGTCCGGCGGGCAGGTAGGTGCGGCCGGCGGCGAGTTCGGCGCGGAGGAAGTCACCCATCGCGGCGACGCGCCCGGCCACCGGTTCCAGGGCCTTCGCCCAACCGGGCTCGACGAGTTCATGGAGAGGTCGTGGTGCCACGGAGAGTCACTCTACTGGCGCACGGGAGCGTGCTCCGCCGGAGCCGGGACGGCGGGCCCGGCGAGCGGTACGCTTCGTCGCCGTGACGGAGGGATATCTCGCCGTGGACTCGGGCGGTTCCGGGCTCCGGGTCGCTGTCGGAGCGGTGGGGGACGGCGGAGGCGGCACGGGCGGTACGCCGGTGCGGCGTGCCTCGCGCGAGCCCGTCCGTACCGGTGTGCGGGGCATCGACCCCGGACACCTGATGGAGCTGCTGGTTCCGATGGCCCGGGCGTCGGCCGCCGAGGCCGGGGTGGACCGGATCGCCGTCGCCGTGGTCGGGGCGGCGGGGCTGGCCACCCTGGGGGACGCCCTGCGTGCCGAACTGCCCGGTGCCCTGGCCCGGGAGCTGGGGGCACGGACGGTCGCGCTGGCCGCCGACGCCGTCACCGCCTACGCCGGGGCGCTGGGCTTGCGGCCCGGCGCCGTGGTCGCCGCGGGCACCGGACTGATCGCCGTCGGCACGGACCTGACCGGCTGGCGCCGCGCGGACGGCTGGGGGCACCTGCTCGGCGACTGCGGCAGCGGCGCCTGGATCGGGCGGGCGGGGCTGGAAGCCGCCCTGCGGGCGTACGACGGGCGGCCCGGCGGCTCCGCGCCGCTGCTGGCCCGCGCGACGGAACGCTTCGGTCCGGTGACCGGCCTGCCCGGTGCCCTGTACCCGCGTACGGACCGGGCCGCCGTCCTCGCCTCCTTCGCACCGGACGTCGCCTTCTGCGCCAGCAGTGGAGCGGACGGCGACCCGGTGGCCGCGGGCATCCTGCGGGCCGCCGCCCGGCACATCGCGGACTGCGCCGCCGCGGTCTGCCCGGCCGGGGACGGTGTCCGGGTCGCCGTCACCGGCGGGCTGCCGAAGCTGGGCGGGGCGCTGACCGGGCCGCTGGAGGAGGAGCTGGCGAGCCGGCTGCCGCGGGCTCGGCGGGTGCCTGCCGAGGGTGAACCGCTGGACGGCGCGGTCCGGATCGCGGCCGGACTGGCGGCCGGCCCGCCCGCCCTCCCGGACGCTCCGGGAATGCTGTGGGTGACCGCTCCGGGCAGTGGCTGACTTCGGTCTTCCGGTGAGGGGAATCGTGCCGATGTCGTCCGATCCATACATCACTCTTCAGACAAAACCGGACGGATACCGCTCACTTGGGCCCTCCCCGAACAGAGGAGCCCAGGAAGTTAGTAACATGCGGCGCCATGAGCTCCCCCACTGGGCCCGCGTCCGGCCTGCCAGTACGAATGCCGCGCCCCCGCCAGCCGGGGCGCCACCGCCGACCCGAGCCGCTGGTGGCTCCCGAGGGCGCGCCCGCGCTCGTCCTGGCCGTACCCGGCACGCCCAGCGCCGTCACGCGGGGCCTGGCCGACGAGGTCGTGAGCATCGCCCGTTCCGAACTGCCCGGCCTGGACGCCCGGATCGGGTACCTGGACGGGGACGGGGAGGAGTTCCCGTCGCTGACCGCCGTGCTGGCCCGCGCCGCCGAGGAGCGCACCGCCCGCTACGAGCAGGCGGTCGCCACCGGGGCGGAGGCCAAGGAGCCCGACGGCCCCGTGGCCGTCGTCGTGCCGCTGCTCGCCGGGCCGGACAGCGCGCTGCTGCGCCGGGTGCGCCAGGCCGTGATGGACAGCCGGGTCGCGGCCGAGCTGACGGACGTGCTGGGTCCGCACCCGCTGCTGGCCGAGGCGCTGCACGTCCGGCTCTCCGAGGCCGGTCTGGCCCGCGCCGACCGGGCCCGGCTGTTCACCGTGGCGACCGCGGCGGACGGCATCGTGCTGGCCTCGGTGGGCGGTGACGAGGCCGTGCAGGCGGCCGGGATCACCGGCATGCTGCTCGCCGCGCGCCTGGCCGTGCCGGTGATGGCGGCGGCGCTGGACCAGGAGGGTTCGATCGCGTCCGTGGCCGAGCAGCTGCGCGGCTCCGGTTCCCAGCAGCTGGCGCTGGCTCCCTATCTGATCGGTCCGGAGATCGACGCGGCGCTGCTGGAGGAGGCGGCCAAGGAGGCCGGCTGCTCCGTCGCCGAGCCGCTCGGCCCGTACCCGGCCATCGGCAAGCTGGCGCTGGCCAAGTACACGACGGCGCTGGGCATCACCCCGCCGCAGCCGCAGGGGGCGCCCGTCCGCTGAGGCGCCGTGACGGGTGGGGCCGCCCCGGTCCACAGGACCGGGGCGGCCCTCGTCGTGTCCGGGTGCCCGTGCCGGCCCGTGTGACCGGTGCCGGCGCTAGCCGAAGACCACGCAGGAGGCGGCCGGGACGGGGATCGCGCCGGCCCGGCGCGGCAGGCCGGTGCGTGCGTCCACCGCGAACCAGGTCACGTCCCCGGAGCGCTCGTTGGCCGCGTAGAGGAAACCGCCGGCCTCGGTGAGCGCCCGCGGCCAGTGCCCCCCGCAGGGCACCGTGCCGGCCGGCCGCAGCGTCTCGCCCTCGACGGCGAACGCCGTCAGGACGTCCGCGCCGCGGGTCGCGGTCCACACGAACCGGCCGTCGGGCGAGACGACCACGCCGGACGGGTAGGTGTCACCGGCCAGGGCGCCGGGCAGGACCGGGACCTCGGTGAGCGGCCGCAGCGCCCCCTCGTCGGCGTCCCAGCGGCAGACGGTGACGGTCGACGCGAGTTCGTTGACCACGTAGGCGCGGGTGCCGTCCGGGTGGAAGGCCAGGTGGCGGGGGCCGGAGCCGGGACGCAGAGCGGTCTCGCGGTGGACGGCCAGGGCACCGTCCTCCAGGGTGCACACCCGCACCGAGTCGGTACCGAGGTCCACGCTGACGGCCCAGCGTCCGCTCGGGTCGGGCTGCACCTGGTGGGCGTGCGGGCCTTGCCGGCGCGGTGCGTACGGGCCGGAGCCGGTGTGCCGGAGCACGCCGGACGCGGCGCGGGCGAGGGTGCCGTCGGGCCGGACGGGGACGGCGGTGACGCTGCCGGAGCCGTAGTTGGCGGTCAGGACGTGCCCGCGGAACAGGCTGAGGTGGGTGGGTCCGCGGCCGGCGACGGACACCCGCGGCCCGGCCGGTACGGGTCCGTCGGGGGTCACGTGGTACGCGGCCACCGCGCCGTCGGCGGTCTCGCTGACGGCGTACAGCGTGTCACCGGCGGGCGAGAGCGCCAGGTAGGAGGGGTCGGGCAGGGCGTTCACGGTGCCCTGGACGGTCAGCGCGCCGCTGTCCGGGTCGACGGCCGCGGTGACGATGCCGGGGCCGCCGGCCGCCGTGAACGAACCGATGAACGCCCGCCGCCCCGTGCCGTCGTCCTGTGCCACCGCTGTCCCCTCTCGTCACGGCTCACCGCGGCTTGTCACGGCTCGCCGCGGCCGCGCGGTCGCCGCCGGTGCGCGTGGCCGTGTCGGGCGTCCCTCGTCGCCCCGGTCGCACCCCCCGTCGCGGGCGCGCTCGGCCCGGCCCGGCGTGCCCCGGCGTACCGGGCGACGGTAGCAGCGGTCACGTCCGGTCCTGGCCGGGCGGGACCGGGAAGGCTTCGGAAGACCGTCCCGTGACCGGTCAGGCCACCCGGTCCAGACCGAGCGGAGCCGGACCGCGCAGCGGCGCGGCAAGTTCGGCCAGCGCGTGCTCCAGACGGTGCAGATGGACCAGGACCGGCTCCACCGCGCCCGCCCGTTCCGTCCGCTCGGGCACCGCGCCGTCCCCGGTGAGCGCCTCGACGGCGGCCTCCACGCGGCGGCACGCGGCGGACAGACGGGCGTCGTGCGAGGCCTCCGGGTCGGTGGCGACGGTCACCAGGCCGTGGATCTCCCGGGCGCAGTCGTCGAGCAGCGCGAGCACCCGGCGGGCACGCCGGGTGCGGGTGCGCAGCGGGTTGAGCGGGTGCGTCAGCGGGGCCACCGACAGCCGGACCCGGTCGAGCAGCCGCTCCAGTTCGGCCACGCGCGACGCCGGGTCGGCGCCCTCGGTCCCGGCGATCCGGGCGGCCGCCTCGGCGGTGCAGGCGTGGACGCAGCGCAGGGCCCGCTGGATCCAGCCCTCGGTGACGGCGTGGGTGGTGACCGGCAGCACCAGGAGCACCGCGAGCGCCGCGCCGAGCACGCCCACGGCGGTCTCCGCGAGACGCAGGGCGAGCAGGGCCGGGGTGAGCACGTCCAGCAGCCCGTAGAGCAGCTCGGCGAGCAGGGTGACGCAGAGCATCATCCAGGTGTACGACACGGCGGCCGTGTAGAAGACGCCGAAGACACAGGCGGCGGCGAGGACGGCGCTGGGCAGGGCCGCCCCGTCCACCGGGACGGCGACGAGCAGGCCGAGGCAGCCGCCGACCGCCGTGCCGGCGACCCGGCGGAAGCCGCGGACCAGGGTCTCGCCCCGTGAGGTGGTGTTGACGAAGACCCACCAGGTGGCGCCCACCGCCCAGTACCAGCGCTCTCCGGACAGCAGGTTCCCCACGACCAGCGCGAAGCCCGCGCCGGCCGTCGCCTGGACCGCCTGGCGGGTGGTGACGCGGGCGAGCCCGGTGCCGCCGGGCAGGACGGGCACCACGGGCGCCGGGAGGCGGCGCTCGTAGCACCACAGTCCGAAGCGGACCGCCGCGGCGGTGGCCACGGACAGCAGGACGGCGGCGTACAGCCGGGGGAGCTGTCCCGGTGTGGTGTGCAGGAACTGGGCCACGAAGCAGCTCATGAAGGCGAAGACGCCGAGGCTGTGGCCGCGCGGGCCCCAGCGCCTGGCGTAGACGCCCGCGCCGGTGACGGCGAGGAAGACGAGGTCCCGGGCGACGGGCTGGTCGTGCAGGACGGCCGCGACGGCGAGCACCGGCAGGCCGGCGGCCGGCAGCAGCGCCGTGGTGACCGCCTGGCCCCGGACGGTGGCGTCGGTGACGGTGAACAGGGCGAGCAGCGCGGCGAGCCCGCCGGCGACCGCGCCGGCGAGCGGCTGTCCGGCCAGTCCGCAGACGGCGACGGCGGCGCCGACGCCCAGCACGGCCCGGGACGCGAACCTGAGCCGTGCCCGGCCCGGGTCCGGCGCGACGAACATCCTCTTCAGCACCGCTGGCCTCCCCCTTCCGCGTGGTCCGGTACACCGGCAGCAAAAAAGCGCCGCGAACTCCTCCGCAGCGCCATCGACCCGTCCATCTCAGCATCCCGCCCACAGCTGGATCAAGAGTTCCCTCTTCCGCTGGGCCAATGGCACAGCGGAAGAGGTCTTACGATGTCCATGGGCCGGCCAACGGCCCAGACACCGCACGGAGGACGGAGGACGTCATGGCCGTGGACGAGCTGGACACCCGCATCCTGCGGCTGCTGCTGGAGCAGCCGCGCACCAGCGTCCGCGAGTACGCCCGCGTCCTCGGCGTCGCCCGCGGCACCGTGCAGGCGCGGCTGGACCGGCTGGAGCGGGACGGCGTGATCACCGGCACGGGCCCGGTCCTCTCCCCCGCCGCGCTCGGGCACCCGGTGCTCGCCTTCGTGCACATCGAGGTGACGCAGGGACACCTGGACGACGTGGGGGACGCGCTCGCCGGGGTCCCCGAGATCGTCGAGGCGTTCTCGATCACAGGCGGCGGGGACCTGCTGACCCGGGTGGTGGCGCGGGACAACGCCCACCTGGAGGACGTGATCCAGAAGCTGATCAGCCTCCCCGGCGTGGTCCGCACCCGCTCGGAGGTGGCGCTGCGCGAGCGGGTCCCGCACCGGCTGCTGCCGTTGGTGGAGTCGATCGGGCGTACCCGTCAGTACCGTTGACGCCCTCCCGCCCCTTGCCTATCTTCTGGGCGACCTTTCGAACGTCATCCGGTATATCGAACGACGCGACATATCGATACACCGACAGACCGACACACCGAACGCACCGTGAGTGCACAGGAACGAGGAGCACATGGCAGCGCCCCTCTCCCGGCGATCCCTCCTGCTGGCCGCGGCGATCACCGCCGGCACATCCGCACTGTCGTACGCCGCCGCCGGTGACCGGCGGGCCGCCGCCGCGGCACCGGCGTCCTGGACCGTCCTCCCCTTCGGCCTGGAGGACGTGACGCTCGGGCCCGGCGTCTTCGCCGACAAGCGCCGGCTGATGCTGGACCACGCCCGCGGCTACGACGTGCACCGACTGCTCCAGGTCTTCCGCGCCAACGCCGGCCTGTCCACGCTCGGCGCGGTCGCGCCCGGCGGCTGGGAGGGACTGGACGGCGAGGCCAACGGCAATCTGCGCGGCCACTACACCGGGCACTTCCTGACCATGCTGGCACAGGCGTACCGCAGCACAGGCGAGCAAGTGTTCGCCGACCGGATCACCACCATGGTCGGGGCGCTGACCGACGTACGCGAGGCGCTGCGGCACGACCCGGCCGTGCTGAGCGTCGACGGGCCGCGGGGCGGGGCCGTCGAGAACGTGCGGGGGTCCTACCAGTACGTCGACCTGCCCGCGGGCGTCCTCGGCCAGGCTCCCGCGCTCACCCTGGCCGCCTGGGTGAAGCCCACGCACGACGGCGCCTGGGCGCGCGTCTTCGACTTCGGCGACGACACGACCCGCTATCTGTACCTGGCCGTCCGGGACTCCGCCGGGCTGCCCCGGTTCGCGATCACCGACGGCGGGCCCGGCGCCGAGCAGGCGCTCGGCGGCACCACCGCGCTGCCCCTGGACCAGTGGAGCCACCTGGCGGTCACGCTCGCCGATGGCACCGGGACGCTGTACGTCGACGGCGTCGAGGTGGACCGGAACACGGACCTGTCGCTCACCCCGGCCGCGCTCGGCGGTCTCGCCCACTACTGGCTGGGCCGTTCGCACTTCGCTACGGACCCGGTGTTCGCGGGCGCCTTCGGCGGGTTCGACGTGTGGTCGCGGGCGCTCGGCGCCGACGAGATCGCCGGGGCCCTGAACCGTCCGGGCGGCGGCGACCTCGTCTCGTACGCCTTCGACGAGACCGGCGGCGGCACCTTCGCGGACGCCTCCGGGCGGGGGCTGTCCGCGACGCTACGACGGACCTGGGGCGGGCCCAGCCATCCCGGGTTCCTGGCCGCGTATCCGGAGACGCAGTTCATCGAACTGGAGTCGATGACCGGCAGCGACTACCGCCGGGTGTGGGCGCCGTACTACACCGCGCACAAGATCCTGCGGGGGCTGCTGGACGCGTATCTCGCGCTCGGTGACGAGCGTGCCCTGGACCTCGCGGCCGGGATGGGCGACTGGATGCACGCGCGGCTGTCGGTGCTGCCGGCCGCGACGCTCCAGCGGATGTGGGGGATCTTCTCCAGCGGCGAGTTCGGCGGCATCGTCGAGGCAGTCTGCGATCTGCACGCGCTCACCGGACGGGCCGAACACCTCGCGCTGGCCCGGCTGTTCGACCTGGACCGGCTCATCGACGCCTGCGCGGCGGGCACCGACATCCTCGACGGCCTCCACGCCAACCAGCACATACCGATCTTCACCGGTCTGCTGCGGCTGTACGACGAGACGGGCGAGGAGCGCTACCTCGCCGCCGCGCGGAACTTCTGGGGCATGGTCGTGCCGCACCGCATGTACGCCATCGGCGGCACCAGCAGCGGTGAGTTCTGGAAGGCACGGAACGTGATCGCGGGGACCCTCGGGGCGACGACCGCCGAGACCTGCTGCGCCTACAACATGCTCAAGCTGAGCCGGGCGCTGTTCCTGCACGAACAGGACCCGGCGTACATGGACTACTACGAGCGGACCCTGTTCAACCAGGTGCTCGGCTCCAAACAGGACCGCCCGGACGCGGAGAAGCCGCTCGTCACCTACTTCATCGGGCTGGCACCGGGGCAGGTGCGGGACTACACGCCCAAGCAGGGCACCACCTGCTGCGAGGGCACGGGCATGGAGAGCGCCACCAAGTACCAGGACTCGGTGTACTTCGCGGCGGCCGACGAAAGCGCCCTCTACGTCAACCTCTACGTCCCGTCCACGGTGACCTGGGCGGCGAAGGGCGTCACCGTCACGCAGGTCACGGACTTCCCGCGCGAGCAGGGCGGCGTCCTGAGGGTCGGCGGGTCCGGGGGTTCGTTCGCGCTGAGGCTGCGGGTGCCGTCCTGGGCCGTCGACGGGTTCCGGGTGACCGTCAACGGGCGTGCGGTGCCGGGGACCCCGCGGCCGGGCAGCTACTTCACCGTGTCGCGGACCTGGCGGAAGGGGGACACCGTGCGCGTCACCATGCCGTTCCGGCTGCGGGTGGAGGGGGCCCTGGACGACCCGTCGACGCAGGCCCTGTTCCTCGGCCCGGTCAACCTGGTCGCGCGCTCGTCCTCGACCGGGTTCCTGGAGGTCGGCCTGTACGGCGGCGCGGGACTCTCCGGGGACCTGCTGTCCGCGCTCACCCCCGTGCCCGATGCGCCGCTGCACTTCACGCTGGACGGGCTCGACGGCGTCCGGTGGGCGCCGTTCGCCGAGGGGACCGAGGATCCGACGCACGTGTACGTCCGCCGGGCCGAGCCGCGGATCGTGTTCGGCGGCACCGACGCGGGCGTCGCCAACCCCGCGCGGGCCGACGGCACCACGTTGCTGGACGAGGTGTGGGCCGGGGCGCCGTTCCGGAGCAAGGAGGCCCTGGTGCGGCGGGTGCGGTCCGTCATGGACGGGTGGGTCGCCGACGGACTGCTGGGAGAGGCGGACGGTGAGCGGGTGGTGACGACGGCGCGGCGGGCGTCGTACGCGGACTGAGGAGATTCACGGGACTGACGGAATCGACGGCCGTACGAGGTTTTGCGCGGAACGCTGATCGGTTCGCGGGGCGCGTCCGTATCTCCTGGTGTCCCAGCCGCCTTGAACCCAGGAGGCACGATGCGCCTCACGCGCGCCACCGCGGGCACCGCCTTCGTGTGCGGTGCCCTGCTCCTCACCCTCACCGCGCTCGCCTACCCGACCATGCTCGGGGTGCGGAACACCACCGGTGGCCCGGACCGTGTCATCGCCGACACCCGGTACGGCCCCCTGACCGAGGCCGACCGGGACTTCGTGGTCAAGGTCCGGGCCGCGGGGCTGTGGGAACACCCGCTGGGGCTGCTGTCGATGGAGCGGGGGACGACACCGGAGATGAAGGAGGCCGGCGAGCACCTGGTCGTGGGGCACGCCCGGCTCGACGCCACCTGCCGCAGGATCGCGCCGGAGCTGGGCATCGCGCTGCCCAACCGGGCCTCGCCCCAGCAGCAGCAGTTCGTGGCGACCGTGGAGGGGACGACGGGCAAGCAGTTCGACACGACCGCGGTCAACATCATGCGGGTGACCCACGGGCAGATCCTCCCGGCGATCGCCAGGATCCGGGCCAACACCGAGAACAGCCTGGTCCGTCAGCTGGCCGACCAGGCCAACGACACCGTCCTGGACCACATCACCGTCCTGGAGAGGACCGGCCTGGTCAACTTCGACCAGGCCAACCTCCAGCAGACCGCCCCGCCGCGGCTGCCCGCGGCCCAGGTGACGCCGCCGGCGCCGCAGCCGGGGGAGCCGGTGGTGTCGCTCACCGAGCCGCCGGGGCTGGAGGTGAACACGGCGTCGCCGACGCCGGGTCCGGCACTACGGTGAGCTGCGCGAGGGGTCAGGAACGGCGGCGGGGCCTGCCGCGCCGGGCGCCGCCGCCCCGCTTGGCCGGGACGGCCCGCTTGCCGGTGCCGGTGCCGGTCTTGCGGCGTCCGGCGGCGCGTCCGTCCTTCTTCGGCTCGGACTCGCGCGGCTGCGGCTCCGCCCGCCCGCGGCCCCGGGTGCTGTTCACGGTCCGGCCGCGGACGATGCCGATGAAGTCCTCCACCAGGTCCGTGTGCCCGTCCTGCGGCCAGGACAGCGCCACGTCCGACCGGGGGGCGTCGGTGACCGGGCGGTGGGTGAGGTCCTTGCGGTGGTGCAGGCGGGCCAGCGACAGCGGCACGACGAGGACGCCCACCCCGGCCGCCACCAGTTCGACGGCGTCGGCCGTGGTGGCGGGGCGCTCCAGCGCGGGCCGCCCCGGCGGCGTCTGCCAGCCCAGGACGTCGTCCAGGGGGTGGAAGACGATCTCGTCGGCCAGGTCCGCCACGGTCACCTCGTCGGCCGCCGTGACGACGTGGTCCTTGGGGACCACCACGACGGTCGTCTCGGTGTAGAGGGGGATGGCGCTGAGCACGTCGCGGTCGACGGGCAGCCGCACCAGGCCGGCGTCGGCGTCACCGGCCAGCAGCGCGCCGGGGGCCTCGGCCGCGCCCGCCTGGATCAGGGACAGCGGGACGTCCGGCTGCCGCTCACCCCAGACGCGCACCCACTTGCCGGGCATCACCCCGGGGACGTAGGCGAGGCGGAACGAGGGGGAGTCTTCCGAGGCGGTCACCCGGCCAGGTTAACCGGCCGGCGACCGGGCCGGCCCGCCAGGCCGCCCGGCCCGCGCCGGCGGTGGTGACCGGCGGACGTGGTCGGCGGTCGGTCAGCTGCTCGATACCCTGGACGCCATGACCGAGCACCAGAGCACCCAGACGATGAAGCCCGCCACCGCGGCGAAGAAGCTGGGTGTGTACCTCGACGCCACGCCCGCCGAGTTCCAGGAGGGCACCGTCTCCCGCGCCGAGCTGGACGCGCTCCGGACCGATCCGCCGCAATGGCTGCGCGACCTGCGGCGCGACGGCCCGCACCCGAGGCCGGTGGTCGCCGCCAAGCTGGGCGTCTCCATCGCCGGACTGCGCCGCGGCGGGGTCGACGACGCCCTCACCACGGAGCAGATCGAGGCGCTGAAGCAGGAGGACCCCGAGTGGCTCCGGCGGGAGCGCGCCACGCAGGCCGAGGTCCGCAAGGAGGCGGCCCGGGTGAAGAAGCTGCACACCGAGCGCGCCGGGCGGGACTGAACGCCGGGCTGGACCGGGCGCCGGGCGGGACCGGACCGGGCCCGGCCCCGCCGGGTTCAGCCCTCCGCCGCCTGCTCCGTACGGCTCCACGCGTACTGCAGCCAGTCGGACAGGGCGACGGCGCTGAGCCCCGCGCAGACCAGCCGGGCCGCCCGGGGAGCGCAGGCGTAGGTGGCGACGAGCCCGCCGGCCACCCAGGCGGAGGTGCAGAACGGGCAGGAGACCAGGTCACCGATGGCCCGGCGCAGGCCTTTGCCGCGCGATGCGTCGTTGACCTCGGAGCCGTGGCTGTCGGCCTCGCGCCGGGTGAAGGGCGCCCGCAGGAAGCTGGTGACCTTGGCCTTGGTCAGCAGGCGGGACGCCTTGAAGGTGGCTGTCGCCAGCAGGGCCAGGTCGTAGGGCGGGACCCCTTCGGGCAGGCGCACCCCACGCCGGTGCGCCGTCCACGCGAACAGTCCCACGCCGCTCGCGAAGGTGGTCGCGAGGGTCGCGTAGCCGCCGAGGGGCGTGCCCTCCTCGTCGCCGTAGACTCGTTCGTCGTCCGTCATGCGTGCCTCCCTGCGGCCTTCTCGCCGGTCCTGCCGAACAGGTCCGCCCAGTCCGGCGGGAGCTGCTCCAGCAGGTGACCGACCTGTCCCTCGGACACCGCGTCGGCGACCGTGGACAGGACGGCGCTCGAATCCCATTCGGCGGTGCGCGGGCGCGCGCCGGTCTGCCGCGCCACCCGCCGGAGGAACTCCTCCCGGTCGAACGGTTCGGTGCGCCCCCGTTCCGGGCGCAGCGCCTCGTCCAGCGGCGCGGGCAGCTGCGCTGCCAGGTCACCGGCCTCCTCGGGCACGATCCGGGACGCGAGGACCCACAGCACCGCTTCGGTGACCTGCTCGGCCTCCTCCTGGCTGTGGTACTCCCCGCGGTCACGGACTTGGGCCAGGAACTCGTCCACCCTCACGGCCTGCCTCCTTGCTCGATCTTCCGGACGGGTGCCCTCCGCCCGGACGGAGTAACCGGCGGCACCGATCTCGTTCGGGGCCGTCTCGTCCGACCCTGTCTTGTCCTGGACCGTCTCATCCGGCCCTGTCCCGTCCAGGGCCGGATCGCCCGGCCCTGTCCCGTCCGGGGCCGTCTCGTCCGAGCCCGTCTCATCCGACCCCGTCCTTTCCGGGCCCGCGCGACGGACACGGACGGGTGCGGGTACGGGCGCGGAGCGCGAGGCCGAGGGCCAGGTCCACCGGATCGTCCCGGAAGAGGGCCCGCCCGGCGGCGACCCGCTCCCGGCGTGCGGGGCCGTCGGGGGTGAGCCGGCGCAGCGCCGCCAGGAGTTCCGCGTCGTTTGCGGCGGCCTCCGAGACGCCCAGCGCCGCCATGGCACGGACGCCGTCGGCGCCGTGGCCGGGGATCGGACGGTGGCCGACCACCGGCAGTCCGGCGGCCAGCGCCTGTACGGCGGTCTGGCCGGCCGCGTTGTCGACCAGGACGCGGACCGCGTGCAGCAGTCCGGGCATGTCCGTCACCCAGCCCAGGGCGAGCACGCCCGGGACACGGGAGAGTGCGCGGCGCAACCGCTCGTCGGCCCCGCACAGCACCACCGGCAGCCAGCCGTGGCCGGCCAGCAGGCGGACCGTGGCGTCGAGGCGCGAGGCGACGCCCCAGGCTCCGGAGGCCAGCGCCACCGGGGGCCGTCCGGCACCGTGCCGGGCGAACCGGCGCCGCCACTCGGCGGCCCCGGGGGCCTCGGCACGGAACGCCGGGTCCACGACGGGACCGCACGCCAGGGCCGGCACGCCGGTCCTCCGGCGGGCCGCGCGGGCGGACTCGTCGGTGAGGCACAGGTAGTGGTCGTTGCCGGGGTGCAGCCACTGCCGGTGCGCCACGAAGTCGAGCACGAAGACGGCACTGGGGACGGACAGCCGGCCCCGGGCGCGGAGATGCCCGGTCAGCTGGGCGCCGAGGTGGAAGACCGGGACCACGACGTCGGCCCCCGTCCGCTCGGCCAGCCGGCTCAGCCGGTCGCCGGCCAGGCGGGCCAGGGGGGTCGCGCCGGGGCGGCGTCCGGGGCCGGGGCGCAGGAACAGGCGGTACAGGGCGGCATAGGCCCAGGGGAAGTGCCGTACCGACCCGCGGTAGAAGTGCCGCAGCCCGCCGCCGAGACCGTACGGCAGCAGGGTGAGCACGTCGACGACCACCGCGTCGCCGCCCCGTTCGCGGGCCCGGCGCACCAGCTCGGCGGCGACGGTGTCGTGTCCGGCGCCCATCGCGGCGCTGACCACCAGCAGCCGCCCGGCGGGCCGGGAGGACACCGGGGCCGGCCGATGGGGCGTGGACGGGCTGCTGGGGCGCACGGCTGTGGGAGTAGCCCGTCCACCACTACCCAAACCGCCATCATCCGGGCGTTTCGGGCAGTCCTGGCCGGATACTCCGTCACCGCTCCGTCCCGTCGGACGCCACGGCGCCGACCGCTCGCACGGTGGTCCGGTCCGCGGTGGTCCGGTCCGCAGCCGAGGTGGTTGGCCATGGTCCCCGCTTTCTCCCGCCCCCGGTCCCCGGCCGCGCCGCCGGCCGTCGCACCCGACGCGGCCGTCGCCCGGGTCCCGCGGTGGACGGGCCCGGCCGATCCGCGGACACGCACGGCGCTGCTGACGGGGGCCTCCTCCGGCATCGGCGCGGCCCTGGCCCGGCGCCCGGGGGCGGAGGGCACCTGGGAACCGGTGCCGGCCGGCCGCGATCCGCAGCGGCTGCGCGCCGTCGCCGACGAGTCGTCGGCCACCGCCCTCGCCCTCGCCGCCGACCTCACGGCTCCCGGGACCGATCGCCGGCTCGCCGACTCCACCCCGGCGACGCCGGGCCCGCTGGACCCGCTGGTGGCCGGTGCCGGGATCGGCTGGGCCGGGGAGTTCCGCGAGATGCCGGCGCGCGCCGTCGACGAGGTGATCGGCACCGGCCTGACGGCCACGGTGCGGCTGGTGCGGTTGCCGCTGCCGGGCATGGTGGCGGCGGGGACGGGGCGGATGGTGCTCGCCGGGTCGCCGGCGGGTTGCGTGCGGGTGCGGGGCGAGGCCGTGTACTCCGCCGCCAAGGCGGCGCCCGGCGCCTTCGCGGACGCCCTGCGCCATGAGCTGCGCGGGGCCGGGGCGGGCGTCGGCCATGTGGTCCCCGGTGTCGTCGACACCCCCTTCCACGAACGCCGTGGCACGTCCTACCGGCGGTCCCGGCCCCGCCCCGTGCCGCCGGAACGCGTGGCCAGCGCGATCCGTGACGCGGCCGTCCGGGGCCGGGACGGGGTGTACGTGCCGGGCCGGCTGCGCCCGCCGTCCCGGATCCACGGCGCGGCACCGGGCCTCCACCGGCGGCCGGCCGTCCGGTTCGGATGAGCGGGCGGCCGGGTCGGACGGCCGGGGGTGCGCGGCGGTGAGCGCGCTCACCGTCGTCCTCGCGCTGTGTGCCGCGCTGTCCAACGCCGCCGCGTCGGTCCTCCAGCGGCGGGCCGCCGCGCAGGACGCGGACGACGCGGCGTCGGGCCACCCGGTCCGCTGGCTGCTGCGGCTGATCCGGGACCCGTACTGGGTCGGCGGCGCGGCGCTGCTCGCGGTGACGACCGTGTTCCAGACGGCGGCGCTCGCGGTGGGCAGCCTGGCCCTGGTCCAGCCGCTCATGGCCAGCGAGCTGCTGTTCACCCTGGTGGTCGGCAGCGTGGTGTTCCACCATCGTCCCGATTCGACGACCTGGCTGGCGTTCGGGGCACTGGCCGTCGGGCTGGCCCTGTTCCTGGCCGCGGCCTCGCCCGCCGAGGGACAGGACACCGCCACGCCCGGCCGGTGGGCGGTGGCCGGGCCGGTGGTGCTCTGCGCGGTGACCGCGCTGGCCGCGACCGGCCGGCTGACCCGGGGCGCCCCGCGCGCCGCGCTGTTCGGTTCGGCCTCCGCGGTGGCCTTCGGGGGGACGGCCGCGCTGCTGAAGGAGGTCACCGGCGGGTTCTCCCAGGGTGCGGGCGCCGTACTGACGCAGTGGCCGCTGTACGCCACCGGGGTCGTGGGCGTGATCAGCTTCCTGCTGCTGCAGAGCGCGCTGCGCGCCGGGACGCTCACCGCGTCCCAGCCCGCGCTGACCCTCGGGGACGCGCTGACCAGCGTGGCGCTGGGCTGGGCGCTGTTCGGGGAGGAGATCGCCCTCGGCGTGCGGATCCTGCCGGAGGTGATCGGGGTGGCGCTCATCGGCCTCGGCAGTCTGGGGCTGGCCCGCGCGCCGTCGGTGCACGGCGCCTGGGACACGGCGGCGGCGCGCGACGGTCCGGGCGGCGAGGACCGCTCGGTACGGAGATGACTCCGGGCGGCGGCAACCGCTCGGTACGGAGATGATGCGGAACGTGGGCCGCGCGCCGGCCCCGGCCCCGGGGACACGCCGGACGACCGCACGCCCGCGCCCACGCCCGCCGGAAGGAGCCCGACGGATGAGCGACCGCTCCCGTGCCCTGCGCGCGGCCTGCGCCGTGGCGCCGTTCGCCGTGGCGCTGGCCCATGTCGGTCCGGCCGCCACCTGGCTGCCGGGGCCGCGCCGCCGCTGGCTGCCCGCCCTGGCCGGCCTGGGCCGCTCCGGGCACGTCGCCCTCACCTTCGACGACGGCCCCGATCCGGTCTCCACCCCGCGCTTCCTCGAGGCGCTCGACGAACTCGGCGTGCGGGCGACGTTCTTCGTCCTCGGTGAGAGGGTCACCCGCCATCCGGGGCCGGCCGTCGAGACCGTCCGCCGGGGGCACGAACTCGCCGTCCACGGCTGGACCCACGACCGCCCGTGGCTGCCCTCGCCGGCCAGGGACGCCCGCGAGCTGGTCCGGGCCGCGCGGGCGGTGCGCGACGTCACCGGCCGGTGGCCGTACTGGTACCGCCCGCCCTACGGCGTCCTCACCTCCGGACGCTGGGCGGCCGCCCGGCGCGCGGGGCTGCGGCCGGTGCTGTGGACGGCGTGGGGCGAGGACTGGCGGCGGGGCGCCACGCCCGCCTCGGTGCGCCGCGCGGTCGCGGCGGAGCTGCGCGGCGGCGGGACGCTCCTGCTCCACGACAGCGACCACGCCTGCGCCCCGCAGAGCTGGCGCGCGACCCTGGGCGCCCTGCCCGCCGTCGTCACCGGCTGCCGCACCGCGGGCCTGACGGTGGGACCGCTGGCGGAGCACGGGGTGGGCCGGCGGTGACCGGCGTCACCGGTGAGCCCGGCTCCCGGACCGCTCCGCCGCGCCCCGCGCCTCAGGCCGCCGCCCCCGTCAGGTCCCGGTGGATCGGCGCGGCCGAACCGGTGAGCGGTACGCCCGTGCCGCCCCGCCGGGCGGCGACGATCTCCGCCGCGATGGACAGGGCCGTCTCCTCGGGGGTGCGGGCGCCCAGGTCGAGGCCGATCGGGGAGCGCAGCCGGGACAGTTCGCGGTCGGTCAGACCGGCCTCGCGCAGCCGCCGGGTGCGGTCGGCGTGGGTGCGGCGCGAGCCCATCGCGCCGACGAACGCGACCGGCATCCGCAGCGCCTCGGTCAGCAGCGGCACGTCGAACCTGGCGTCGTGCGTGAGCACGCACAGCACCGTCCGCCCGTCCGTGGCCGTGCTCCGCAGATAGCGGTGCGGCCAGTCGACGACGACCTCGTCGGCCTCGGGAAAACGGGCCGCCGTGGCGAAGACGGGCCGGGCGTCGCACACCGTCACGTGGTAGCCGAGGAACTTGCCGACCCGGACCAGCGCCGCCGCGAAGTCGACCGCGCCGAACACGATCATCCGGGGCGGCTCCACACTCGACTCGACGAGCAGCGAGAGCCCGCCGGGACAGCGCGAACCGTCCTCCGAGAGACCGACGACGCCGGTGCGGCCGGCGTCCAGCAGGGCGCGGGCCTCGGCCGCCGCGGTGCGGTCCAGGTCGGGGTGGCCGCCGAGGCCGCCCTCGTACGTCCCGTCGGCCCGTACCAGCAGGGCGTGCCCCAGCAGTTCCGCCGGGCCCTCGGCGACCCGGGCGACGGCTGCGGGCCGCCGGCTGGAGGCAGCCGCCAGGGCCTCCTCGAAAACCGCGCGGGACGGCGCGTGCGCGCGGACCGGGGTGACCAGGACGTCGATGATGCCGCCGCAGGTCAGCCCGACCGCGAAGGCGTCCTCGTCGCTGAAGCCGAACCGCTCGCGCACCGTTCGGCCGTCCCCGAGGGCCTGGACGCACAGGTCGTACACCGCGCCCTCCACACAGCCGCCGGAGACGGAGCCCACGGCCGTGCCCTCGCTGTCGACGGCGAGGGCGGCCCCCGGACCGCGCGGGGCGCTGCCGCCGACGGACACGACGGTGGCGACGGCGAAGTCCCGGCCCTCGGCGGCCCAGCGGTGCAGCTCGTCGGCGATGTCAAGCATGTCCGCCCGCCTCGATGACGCGGTCCGGCCGGATCGGCAGGTGCCGGTGGCGGACGCCGGTGGCGTGCCAGACGGCGTTGGCGATGGCCGCCGCGGCTCCGACGATGCCGATCTCGCCGACGCCCTTGATGCCCACCGGGTCCTCCGGGTCGGGGTCGTCCACCCAGTCGGCCTCCAGCCGCGGGACGTCGGCGTGGGTGGCGACGTGGTAGCCGGCGAGGTCGGGCCCGTAGTGGCCGCCGAAGGCGTGGTCGCGGACGGCTTCCTCGTGCAGGGCCATGGAGATGCCCCAGGCCATGCCGCCGAGCAGCTGGTTGCGGGCGGTGAGCGGGTTGACGATCCGGCCGGCCGCGAAGACGCCGAGCATCCGGCGCACCCGTACCTCGCCGGTGGCGGTGTCCACGGCGACCTCGGCGAACTGCGCCCCGAACGAGTGCCGTTCCTTCTGCGCGAGGGCCTGGAGCGCCTCGGTGGTGTCGGACCGTACGGTGATGCCCTCGGGCGGGATGCCGGTGCCCAGGGCGAGCCGCTCCCGCAGCTCGGCGGCGGCGGCCTGGACCGCCCAGGCCCAGGAGCGGGTGCCCATGGAGCCGCCGGCGATCCCGGCCGGCCCGAAGTCGCTGTCGCCGATGTGCACCCGGACCCGGTCCGGCGTCGTCTCCAGCGCGTCGGCGGCGACCAGGGTGAGGGCGGTACGGGCGCCGGTGCCGATGTCCGCGGCGGCGATCCGCACGGTGAAGGTGCCGTCGGGTTCGGCGGTCACCAGGGCGGTGGAGGGCAGGGCGCCCGCGTGGAAGGAGGCGGCGGCCGTGCCGGTGCCGAGCAGCCAGCGTCCCTCGCGGCGCACGCGGGGACGCGGGTCGCGGTCCGCCCAGCCGAAGCGGCGGGCGCCCTCGTGGAAGCAGGCGGCCAGGTTGCGGCTGCTGAACGGCAGGCCGGAGACCGGTCCCGTCTCCGGCTCGTTGCGCAGCCGCAGTTCGATCGGGTCGAGGCCGCACTTCTCGGCCAGTTCGTCGAGCGCCGCCTCCAGGGCGAAGGACCCGGGTGCCTCGCCCGGCGCGCGCATGTAGGTCGGGGACGGCACGTCGAGCCGTACGACGTCGTTGACCGTGCGGTGGGCGTCGGCGTCGTACATCACCCGGGCCACGGCGGCGCTGGGCTCGACGAACTCGTAGACGGTGGCCGTCTGGCTCAGCGAGCGGTGTTCCAGGGCGCGCAGCCGCCCGTCGGCGTCGGCGCCGAGCCGGACCCGCTGGACGGTGGGGCTGCGGTAGCCGGCGAGGGAGAACATCTGGCGGCGGGTCATGACCACGCGGACCGGCCGCTGCAGGACGGTGGCGGCCATCGCGGCGGACACCTGGTGGGCGCGGACGCCCTTGCTGCCGAAGCCGCCGCCGATGTGTTCGGAGCGGACCCGGACCGCGGACTCGTCCAGCGAGAAGATCTTGGCCAGTTCGCTCTGCACCCAGGTGGTGCCCTGGTTGGAGTCGACCACCTCCAGCCGGCCGCCGTCCCAGCGGGCGGTGGCCGCGTGCGGCTCCATCATGCTGTGGTGCTCTTCGGGGGTGGTGTACTCGGCGTCCACGACGTGGGCGGACGCCGCCAGCTCGGCCTCCAGGTCGCCCTTCTGCGTCACGGCGGGCATGAACCCGTCGGCCTGGTAGGCGTCCGGGCGGTCCGCCGAGAGCGCGGTGTCGTGCGGCTCCTCGTCGTAGTGGACGACGAGGGACTCGGCGGCCTCCCGGGCCTGTTCGGGCGTCTCGGCGACGACCAGGGCGACCGGCCAGCCCACGTGCGGCACCCGGTCGTGCTGGAAGACGGCGGCGGTCGGGTCGGGGACGCCCAGCATGCCGGTGTAGTCGGTCTCCACGCGCGGCGCGTTGCCGTGGTGCAGCACGGCGAGCACGCCCGGCATCTCCAGGACGGGGCCGGTCTCGATCGCGCGGACGCGGCCGCGGGCGACGGTGGAGAGCACCAGCCAGCCGTGGACGAGACCGGCGAAGGGGATCTCCCCGGCGTACCGGGCCGCGCCGGTGACCTTGTCGCGGCCCTCGACGCGGGTGTGGGCGGTGCCGACCGCGCCCTTCGGTGCCGTGCGGCCGGTGGTGGCGGTGGTCATCGGGCGGCCTCCTCGGTGAGCTGCGTCAGGACGGCCACCACGAGGTTGCGCATGAGGGTCACCTTGTATCCGTTGCGGGGCAGGGGCCGGGCCGCCGCCAGCTCGGCGTCCGCGGCGGCGGCGAACGTCTCCGCGGCGGCGGGTGCGCCGGTCAGCGCGCGCTCCGCCGCCCGGGCCCGCCAGGGCCGGGAGGCGACCGCGCCGAAGGCCAGCCGCGCCTCCTGTACGACGCCGTCGCGGACGTCGAGCGCGGCGGCGACCGAGCCGATCGCGAAGGCGTAGGAGGCCCGTTCACGCACCTTGCGGTAGCGGGAGCGGGCGGCGACCGGGGCGGGCGGCAGGGTCACGCCGGTGATCAGCGCGCCGGGCGGCAGGGCGGTCTCCCGGTGCGGGGTGTCGCCGACGGGCAGGTAGAAGTCGGCGAGGGGCAGCTCTCCCGGTCCGTCGGGCGCCTCGTAGGAGACGACGGCGTCGAACGCGGTGAGCGCCACGCCCATGTCCGAGGGGTGGGTGGCCACGCAGTGGCCGGAGGCGCCCAGGATGGCGTGATTGTGGTGCTCGCCGCCGAGCGCGGAGCAACCGCTGCCGGGGACGCGCTTGTTGCACGGCCGGGTGGTGTCCGTGAAGTAGCCGCAGCGGGTGCGCTGGAGCAGGTTGCCGCCGACGGTGGCCATGTTGCGCAGTTGTCCGGAGGCACCGGCGAGGACGGCCTGGGACAGCGCGGGGTAGCGGCGACGTACCTCGGGGTGGGCGGCGAGGTCGCTGTTGGTGACGGTCGCGCCGATCCGCAGACCGCCGTCGGGGGTCGTCTCGATGCCGTCCAGCGGCAGTTCGCGGACGTCGACGAGGAGGCCGGGCCGTTCGACGCCGGTCTTCATCAGGTCGACGAGGTTGGTGCCGCCGCCGAGATAACGGGCGTCCGGGTCGGCGGCGAGCAGGGCCACCGCACCGGAGACGTCGTCGGCGCGCTGATAACCGAACTCCCTCATGCCGCCGCCTCCTCGGTGCCGTGCGCGCGCTCCTCGGCGGCGCGGGCCACCGCGTCGGCGATGGAGACGTAGGCGGCGCAGCGGCACAGGTTCCCGCTCATCCGCTCCCGGATCTCCTCGGGTGTCAATTCGGGCGGCCCGGCCTCGGGCCGTACGTCGTCGGTGGCGGCGCTCGGCCAGCCCGCCGCGTGCTCCTCTATGACGGCGACGGCCGAGCAGATCTGTCCGGGCGTGCAGTAGCCGCACTGGTAGCCGTCGAGGTCGAGGAACGCCTGCTGCACCGGGTGCAGCCGGTCGCCGTCGGCCAGGCCCTCGACGGTGGTGACCTCACGTCCGTCGGCCGCGACCGCGAGCTGCAGGCAGGAAACGGACCGGCGCCCGTCGATCAGGACCGTGCAGGCCCCGCACTGTCCCTGGTCGCACCCTTTCTTGGTACCGGTCAGGTCGAGCCGTTCGCGCAGGGCGTCGAGCAGGGTGGTGCGGTGGTCGACGGTCAGGGAATGCTTCTCGCCGTTGATGTTCAAGGTGATGGCGCTGTACGTCGGCGAGGGCGCTGAAGCCATGAGTCAGCCTTCTTCATGCGTCAGGGAACGAAGGGGTGGCGCTGTACGGGAGGGTGGGCTCGGGAAGCATCTGGGGGAGGCGCGGCACGGCGAGGGCCGCCCGCGGCCGGTGGGCCGGGGCTCCGGCGCGTGCCACGCTCATGGATACGCTGGTGCCAACCGGACAGCTGTCCGCTGGCAAAAACGTAACGGACAGCTGTCCGGTTAGCAAGGACGGGATCCGGCCAGGAACCCGTGAGGAGGACTGGTGGAACAGCCGGAACAGAAGGGGCCGTTGCGTTCGGACGCGCAGCGCAACCGTGAGCGGATCCTGGAAGTGGCGCTGACCGAGCTGACGCACCGCGCGAACACCCCGCTCAGCGCCATCGCCAAGAAGGCGGGGGTCGGCCAGGGCACGTTCTACCGCAACTTCCCCAACCGGGAGGCCCTGGTCCTGGAGATCTACCGCCACGAGATGCGACAGGTCGCCGACAGCGCGGCCGAACTGCTCGCGGAGCGGGAGCCGGAGCAGGCCCTGCGCGCGTGGCTGGACCACCTCGCCCGCTTCGCCCTGACCAAGGCGGGCCTGGCCGAAGCCATCCGGCAGGCCACCTGCGCCCCGGACGGCCCGGCCAAGCCGGAGCCCTCCCCGGTGCTGGCCGCGGCCGAACTCCTGCTGCGCGCCAACGAGAAGGCCGGCACCATCCGCCCCGGCGTCACCGCGGACGACTTCTACCTCGCCATCGCGGGACTGTGGCAGATCGAGCCGCACAACGACTGGCAGACGCGTGCCACTCGGCTGCTGGACTTCGTCATGGACGGGTTGCGGGCGGGCGCGCCCGGGAGGTGAATGCCGCCCCGGTCCCCTCCGGTGGCCCCGTCCCTCCCGGGGCGCGCAGACGCTCCTTCATGCGTCCGCGCGCCCCCGCACGGGGGGGCGCGGGCCGGCCGCGAGCCGTTGAACCGGGCGGAACGATGACTCGAGCAGCGGCCCGGTGAGCGGTCACCGGGTCCGTCCGTACGTCGGCTGAGGCAGGTGGTGTCCCATGACCGAGGCCGGCACCGCCGTGGCCGTCACCGCCGAGGCCGTCACCGCCCATCGCCGGCGGCTGCGCGCCGTCCGGCGGCCACGCTGGACCTCCGGTCTCCGGCACTGGTCCGTGAACCGCGGGCACACCTGCCGGGCAAAGCGCCCGCGCCCCGGGACGGCGTCCCGCGGACCGGGCTTCCGACAGGCGGGTGCCGACGTATGACGAGCCGGTGACCGGTATGGCGGGCACCGCGCGGAGGAGGAAGCCGGCGGAAGAGGCGTGCGATCGCCCCGGACCGAGCCGCGCCGGCGCCGGGTACGTCGAGGGCACGGCCGGGTGGACACGGGGCTGTCACCACTGGTCGCGCGTGGTGCCGCAGTACGCGGAGACGGCGGGGCGCCGGTGTGGCCGGCGGGCACGGTGGCGCCCGCAGGGCCGTGACACCGCCCGGCGGCGCCTGAACGCCGTCTGGCGCGTCCGACGCCGTCCGACGGCCCGGACGGTGGCGATCCGCGCCTCGCTACCCACCAGGAGCCCGTCCCATGCGCCGGCGGAGCCGGATTCACCCGTCCTCGTCGAACCTGTCTCAGAATCCGGGCAGTCCGGCTCCGCCGGGGCGTACGCTCGGCGCTGTCCTCCGACGGCCGTCGACAGGAAGCAGTACGGCACATGGCGACTGGACTGCGTCGATCCGGCACCGGTAACCGCCCGTTACTGGAGCGCGGATCCGAACTCCGCGCTCTCGACGATGCCTTGGCACGGCTGTGCGGCACCGGCGGTGACACGCCGCGCGGACGGCGGGGCGGCGTGGTCGCGTTCACGGGACCGGCCGGGATGGGCAAGACGACGCTCCTGTCCCGGGCCCGGACCCGGGCCGCGGCCCGTGGCTGCACGGTGCTCTCCGGCCGCGGCGAGGAGCACGAGCAGGAGCTGGCGTTCCGGGTGCTGCGCCAGCTGCTCCAGCCGTCACTGGCGGCGCTGGACGACCGGGAGCGCCGCGCGTTCCTGGGCAGTTGGTACGACATCGTCGCCGCCGCCCTCGGCCTGGAGGCGGCCGGCGCCGCCCGGGCCCCCGACCCCCTGAGCGTCCGCGACGGCCTGGACTGGGTCATGACCCAGCTCACCGTGCGCGAGGCACCCGTCGTCGTGCTGCTGGACGACGCGCACTGGGCGGACGTCGAGTCGCTCGGCTGGCTCGTCTCCTTCGCGCCCCGGACCGAGGACCTCCCACTGCTGATCGTCACCGCCTACCGGCCCGACGAACTGCCCCCCGAGGCCGACGCGTTCCGCGCCCTGGTGGAACGCCACGGGCAACGCCCGCACAGCCTGTCCCCGCTCACCGGGACCGCCGTGGCCCGGATCGTGCGGGACGTGGTGGGTGAGGGCGCCGAGGACGCGTTCTGCGCCGAGTGCTGGGCGGTCACCGGCGGCAGCCCCTTCGAGACCGTCGAACTGGCCGTACGGCTCGGCGAGGCCGGGCTCACGGGCACCTCGTCCGATCTCGCGGCCATGCGGAACCTCGCCTCGGCCGTCAAGGGGCCGGGGCTGGCCGACCGGCTGCGCCGGCTCGGCGGTGCCACCGTCCGTTTCGCGTGGGCCGTGGCCGTACTGGGTTCACCGGCCCCGCCGGAGCTGGCCGCGGCCCTCGCGGTGGTCGGCGCCGAGGAGGGCGCCGCGGCGGCCGAGCGGCTGCGCGCCGCCCGTATCCTCGCCCCGGGCACCGGGGCCGGCGGCGGCCTGGAGTTCGTCCACCCCCTGATCGCCAGGGCGGTGTACCGGGACGTCCCGCCCGGTCTGCGCGTCGGGATGCACAACACCGCCGCCGAGGCCGTCCTCGCCGCCGGGCTCGGCCCCACCGCCGCCGCCCGGCACCTCCTGGAGGTGCCCTGCGAGGGCAGGCCGGCGGCCGTCGCCTGTCTGCGGGAGGCCGCCCGCGAGTATCTGCGGGCCGGTGCGCCGGAGGCCGCCCAGCGGGCGCTGCTGCGGGCGCTCCAGGAGCCGCCGCCGTCCGAGGAGCGGGCCGCCCTGCTCCACGAACTGGCCCGCGCCACCTTCCTGGTCGACCCCGCGGCCACCGTCAGCCACCTCCGCGCGGCCCTGGCGGAACCGGACGTCGACCCCGGTCTGCGCGCTTCGATCGTCTTCCGGCTGGCCCAGGCACTGGCCCACACCGACCGGGTCGCGGAGGCCGCCGCGGTCGCCGGGGAGGAGGCCCGGCGGACCACCAACGCCCGCATCCGGCTGCGCATGCTGGCCGACCACTTCGTGTGGAGCGCCTCCCGCGCCGACGAGCCGGACTCCCCCGCCCGCTCGCGCGTGCTGGTCCGGCTGGCCGAGCGGATGCCCGGCCGCGGCCTGGAGGAGCGCTACATCCTCGGGATGCGCGCCTGGGACGCCGTACTGCGCGGCGAACCCCGGCACATCTCCCTGGCCCTCGCGGAGGAGGCGCTGCGCGGCGGGCTGAGCTGGGCCAGCGAGCACCGCGGCTTCGAGGTGCCCGTCTCCGTCGCCCTGGTGTTCCTGTACGGCGACCAGCCGGGCCGGGCGGAGGACCTGTTCACCCAGGGCATCGCCGAGTGCCAGAGCAAGGGCTGGCGCGGCTCCCACCTGGCCCTGGGACAGGCCCTCCTGGGGTACATCCGCTACCGGCGCGGCTCGCTGGCCGAGGCGGAGGGCCTGGTACGGGCGGGCCTCGCGATCGCCGAACAGGTGGACGGGGCGGTGCCCGCGCAGTGGTTCGCCGTCGGCATCCTCGTCCAGACGCTGCTGGCCCGGGGCCGGACCGCCGAGGCACGCCGGCTCGCCGACCGGTACCACTACGGCGAGACCCTGCCGAACGCCGTCATCTACCCCGATCCCCGCACCGTCCACGCCGAGCTGCTGCTGGCCGAAGGCCGGCACCGGACGGCGGCGCGCGCCCTGACCGAGGTCGGCGAACGGCTGGACGAGCGCGCCTGGCGCAACCCCTCCTGGTGCCCCTGGCAGCTGCACCTGTCCCGGGCCGTGGCCCGCGCCGACCCCGGCCGGGCGGCGCGGCTGGCCCGGGAGGCGGTCAAGCGGGCCCGGGACTTCGGGGCCGCGTCGGTGATCGGCCAGGCCCTGTGCACCGAGGCGGAGGTGACCGGCGGGGCGGCGGCGCTGGAGCTGTACGACGAGGCGGTGGAGCGGCTGGAGGCGTCACCGGCGGCCTACGAGCTGGCCCGCGCGCTGGTCGGCCACGGCGCGCTGCTGTCCCGCAACGGCCGGGTGCAGCAGGCGGCCGACCGGCTCTACCAGGGGCTGGAGCGCGCGGTGCACTGCGGCGCGGAGGGGCTGGCCGGCCGGGCCAGGGCCGAACTCTCCGCGGCCGGGCTGCGGCCGCTGCCGCTGCGGTACGCGCGGACCGACACGCTCACCGCGCGGGAGCGCCGGGCGGCCGAGATGACCGCCCGCGACGATCCGCCGGACGTGGTCGCCAAGGAACTGCGCCTCACCGAGCAGGGCGTGCGACAGGTGCTCTCCTCGGTCTACCGCAAACTGGGCACCGACGCCGAGGGGCTGGGCAGGGCCCTGGAGATCTCACCCCGGCCGCGTTGCTGACCGGGCCGGGCCGGGCTCACGCCCGCACCCCGCCGCTGGACGGCAGAGCGGTGGACGGCAGACCAGTGGACGGCAGACCGGTGGACTCCGCCGTGGGGTCGCGGTGGCGGTAGCGGCGTTCGGGGCGGCCGGCGACGCCGTAGCGCAGGGACACCTCGGCGCTGCCGACGGTGTGGAAGTACTCCAGGTAGCGCCGGGCGCTGACCCGGGAGACGCCGGTGCGGGCGGCGCACTCGCTGGCGGACAGCGTGCCCTCGGCGTCACGGAGGGCGCGTTCGATCAGCTCGGCGGTCTCCACGCTCATGCCCTTGGGCAGCGCCGGGCCGGGCGCGGGGCCGGCCGCGCCCGCCAGGACCCGGTCCACGTCGGCCTGGCCGCGGACCACCGTCTCCAGCAGGCGGCCGCGCTGGACGGCGTACCGTTCCAGGCGCGATCGCAGGTCCTCGAACTCGAAGGGTTTGAGGAGGTAGTCGACGACGCCCTGCCGTACGGCGGAGCGCACCGTGTCGGTGTCGCGGGCCGCGCTGACGACCATGACGTCGCAGTCGTGGCCGGCGGCGCGCAGCCGCGGCAGGAGGTCGAGGCCGAACACGTCCGGCAGGTACAGGTCGAGCAGGACCAGGCCGGGGCGGAACCGGTCGACGGCGGCGAGGGCCTGCTCGCCGGTGGCGGCGGCGCCGACGACGCGGAACGGCGCGACGCGTTCGACGAAGGCGCGGTGGATCCGGGCCACCATGAAGTCGTCGTCGACCACGAGGGTCTCGATCGGCTCCGTCCGGCTGGTTCCGGTCGTCATGTCGCTCCTTCCGCCACCGCGTCGACGGGGTGGCTGACGGTCGTGCGGGCGGTGCCCGGCACCCCGCCGGGCGCTGGTCACCGGGATCTCACCGCCGTGACGTTCGCAGACCGGCCGGGCCGGCGCCAGGGGTGGGCGGTGACGACGACCGCAAAGACCACAACCTCCGTTGGTGACGCAAGGACGACGGGACGCCGGGGACCGGGCACCATGTGGCCCACATCGACACGACGACAGGTGGTGGCACTCGTGCGCCTGCGCACCCCCTTCGCCCTGCTCGGGGCCGCCGTGCTGGTGCTCGTGGGACCGCCGCTGCTGGACGCCGACGGCGGCGACGGGGCCGGTACGCGGATCCCGGGCCTGCGCCTCATGGTCCCCAACAGCCCCGGCGGCGGCTACGACATCACGGCCCGTACGGCCGCGAAGGACGCCGAGGAGGCCGGGCTGACCCATGGCATCGAGGTGTTCAACCTGCCCGGCGCCAGTGGCACGGTGGGGCTGAGCCGGCTGGTGGGCGAGCACGGCAACGGCAGGCTCGCGATGTCCATGGGCCTGGGCGTGGTGGGCGCCGTCCGCTCCAACGACGCGCCCCGCACCCTCGCCGACACCACGCCGATCGCCCGCCTCACCGAGGAGCAGGACGTCGTGGTGGTCGCCGAGGACTCCCCGTACCGGACGATCGACGAGCTGATCGGGGCGTGGCGCAAGGAGCCGGGCAAGCTGCCGGTGGGCGGCGGCTCGTCGCCGGGCGGGCCGGACCATCTCGCGCCGATGCTGATGGCGCGGGCCGCGGGGATCGCGCCGAAGGCGGTCAACTACGTCCCGTTCGACGGCGGCGGTGAGCTGCTCGCCTCGGTCCTCGGCGGCAAGGTGGCCTTCGGTGTCTCGGGCGTCGGCGAGTACCTCGACCAGATCAGGGCGGGTGAGCTGCGGCTGCTCGCGGTGACCGGCCCGGAGCGGATCGAGGGGCTGGACGCGCCCACGCTGAAGGAGGCGGGCTACGACGTGGACTTCACCAACTGGCGCGGCATCGTCGCCCCTCCGGGGCTGTCGGACGCCGAGCGGGACAAGCTGGTCCGGCTGGTCGAGGAGTTGCACGACTCGCCCGAGTGGCGGGAGTCGATGGAGGCCAACGGCTGGGACGACGCCTTCCTGGCCGGCGAGGAGTTCGGTGACTTCCTGGACGCGCAGGACCGGCGCGTGGTGTCGGTACTGGAGGAGCTGGGCCTGTGAGCACCCGTACGGACCCCGTCCCCGCCGGCCGGCGCTCCTGGCTGCGCGACCGCTCCGAGCTCGGCGTCTGCGTCCTGCTGCTGGCGCTCGGCGTGCTGGTCCTGACCGACGCGCTGACCATGGACGTCGACGTCGCCCAGCGCGGCCCGGTCGGCCCGCGGACCGTGCCGGTCGCGGTCGGCGCCGGACTGCTGCTGATCGCCGCGCTGCTCGCGGTGGACGTGCTGCGCGGCGGTCGGGGCGAGGCGGAGGGCGGCGAGGACGTCGACCTGTCCGAACCCACCGACTGGCGTACGGTGCTGCTGCTCGCCGGGGTCTTCCTGGGCGCGGCCGTCCTGATCGAGCCCGCCGGCTTCCCGGTCGCGGGCGCGCTGCTGTTCTGGGGCGCCGCGTTCGCGCTGGGCAGCCGCCGCCCGGACCGCGACCCGCTGATCGCCGCGGTGCTGTCCGTCGCCACGTACGCCGTCTTCGACCAGTTGCTCGGTGTCCCGCTGCCGGGCGGCCCGCTGATGGGAGTGCTGTGACGTGAACGCCCTCGACTCCCTCCTGGACGGCTTCGGCACCGCCCTCACCCCGCTCAACCTCCTGTGGGCCGCGCTCGGCGTGCTGCTCGGCACGGCGATCGGCGTACTGCCCGGCATCGGCCCGGCGATGGCGGTCGCCCTGCTGCTGCCGGTGACGTACGGCCTGGACCCGGTCGCCGCGTTCATCATGTTCGCGGGCATCTACTACGGCGCCATGTTCGGCGGCTCGACGACCTCGATCCTGCTCAACACGCCCGGGGAGAGCGCGGCCGTGGTCGCGGCCGTCGAGGGCAACCCGATGGCCAAGGCGGGGCGGGGCGCACAGGCGCTGGCGGCGGCGGCCGTGGGCCACTTCGCGGGCGGCATGATCGGCACCGTGCTGCTGGTGGCGCTGGCGCCGACGGTCGCGGACCTGGCGGTGGACATCGGCGCCCCGGACTACTTCGCCGTCATGGTGCTGGCGTTCATCGCCGTGACGTCGGTGCTGGGCTCCTCACGCGTGCGCGGGACGGCCTCGCTGCTGATCGGCCTGACGATCGGGCTGGTGGGCCTGGACCGGATGACCGGACAGCAGCGGCTGACCTTCGGTTCGCTCCAGCTGGCCGACGGCATCGACGTGGTGATCGTCGCGGTCGGCCTGTTCGCGATCGGGGAGGCGCTGTGGGTGGCGGCCCGTCTGCGGCGCGGCCCGGCCGATCCGATCCCGGTGGGCCGGCCCTGGCTCGGCCGGGCGGACCTCGGCCGTACCTGGAAGCCCTGGCTGCGGGGCCCGTTCATCGGCTTCCCGTTCGGCGCGATCCCGGCGGGCGGCGCGGAGATCCCGACGTTCCTGTCGTACGTCACCGAGAAACGGCTCTCGAAGCACAGGGACGAATGGGGCAAGGGCGCCATCGAGGGCGTCGCCGGCCCGGAGTCGGCGGCTTCGGCGTCGGCGGCGGGGACGCTGGTGTCGATGCTGACGCTGGGGCTGCCGACGACGGCGGTGACGGCGGTGATGCTGGCCGCGTTCCAGCAGTACGGCATCCAGCCCGGCCCGCTGCTCTTCGAACACGAGCCCGAGCTGGTGTGGGGTCTGATCGCCTCCCTCTTCGTCGGCATGGTGCTGCTGCTCGCCCTGAACCTGCCGCTGGCCCCGCTGTGGACCCGGCTGCTGCGCATCCCGCGCCCCTACCTCTACGCGGGAATCATGTTCTTCGCCGCGGTCGGTGCCTACGCCGTCGGCGGCGAGGTCATCGACCTGGTGATCCTGCTGGTCATCGGTCTGATCGGCTTCGGCATGCGGCGCTACGGACTGCCGGTGCTGCCCGCCGTCATCGGCGTCGTCCTCGGCCCCGCCGCCGAGCAGCAGCTGCGGCGCGCGCTGCAGATCAGCGACGGCGGTGTCACCGGCCTGGTCGGCACCCCGTTCTCGGTGACGGTGTACGCGGTGGTCGTGCTGCTGCTGGCCTGGCCGCTGCTGCGGCGGGTGGCGGGGCGGGTGCGCGGCGGGTGAGGCGGGGCGGGGAACGCCGCTGGACGACGCGCGGCTGTCAGTGCCGCTCTTCGGCCACGGTCTCGCGGAGCGCCGGCGCGGCGCCCTTCCTCCGGCGGCGGTACACCACCGCGCCGCACAGCGCGAGGAGGACCGCGGCGACCGCGGCCGCCCCCGACGCCGTCCGCTCGGCGAACAGCCGCCCCAGCAGTTCCAGGGCCCCGAGCCCGGCGGTCGCGTAGATCAGCGCCCAGCCCGCGCCGCCCACGAACAGCGCGGGCAGGTAGCGCGACAGCGGCATCCGCATGCTCCCGGCGAAGAAGTTGGCCGCCGTCTGGAAGCCGACGGTCAGGAAGGAGACGGCGACCACGGGCGCGCCCCAGCGCTGGATCGCCCGCTCGACGCGCCGGAACCTGTCCGAGGAGTACCGTGCGGCGAGCTTGCTGCGCCGCGCGCCGGCACCGGCGAGCCGCCCGACGGCGAACGTCCCTCCGGCCCGCAGCAGCACGATGACGTAGAGACCGGCGGCTGTGAGCGCGACCTCACCCACGACGCCTCGCCCTCGGCGCCACCGCGCCCTCGACGGGCACGAGCCTGGTCTCCATGTCTCACCTGCGGTCCGCTGCTGCCGGTTGCGACCCCCGCGTCCCATTGTCGCATCCGGTCCCGCCGGGCAGCGCCGGGGGAAGGGACCGCACCCGGACGGTGACGAGGACGGTCGCCGGACGGGGGCGGACGAGGACGGACGCAGGACAAGGACGGGCGAGGGCGGTCGGGGCGCGGCTGCGGCCCTCAGGCCGGGTCCTCCCGGCGTGGCCCGGGTCCCTCTCCCGCCTCCCGCGCCGCGCGGACCGCCAGGTCGAGCGTGGCGTCGATGCCGGCCGTGGTGGTGGCCGGGTTGACGGTGCACATCCTCAGGACCGTCCGGCCGTGCTCCAGGACAAGCTCCGCGGCAAAGACGGGCCGGCCTGTCGCTCATGCGCGGTGTCCGGTCCACTCGCCCGCGGACCGGCGTCAGCGAGACCCGCGCTCATGCCCCCTCGACGACGGCTCTGGCACGGGGTCACGGTGCGCACGGCCGTCGGGGCCGTGCGCGGTCCGCCGGCCGTCGCCGTTCACTGGGGCGCGGGCCCGTCGCCGGGACGGTGGACGGGCGGGTGCGCGGCCGGTGCCGCGGGCCCGTGCGGCGGCGGTGGCGGGAGGTGCGCGGCGCCGTACGGTGCTGCGGCCGTCGGCGCCGGGTACGGTGCGGGGGCGTACGCGACGGGCGCCGGGTAGTGCGGCAGGCCGTAGGCCGGCACGGGGGGTGCGAGGGGCAGGGGGGCGGGCGTCGCGAGGCGCTGCGGCGGGTCGCGGCGCGCGAGCCACAGCACCGCGGCGGCGTACAGCAGGATCGTCGCGATGTCGACGGCGGCCATCTGCCAGGGCAGGTCGGCGGCGGTCTCCTCGGAGGTCAGGCCGTCGACGACGGCGGCGGCGAGGCCGAAGCCCATCAGGTTGTTGAGGACGTGCAGGGCGACAGCGGCCTCCAGGCCTCCGGTGCGCACCGTCAGCCAGCCCGCGACCAGGCCGAACACCAGCAGGTCGACGAAGCCCCAGGGGGTGCCCCAGCCGTGCGCGGCGGCGAACAGCGCCGCCTGCGGCGGCACCGCGCACCACGGCGAGCGCAGGAACCCGCCGACCGCCTGCATCAGCCAGCCCCGGAACACGTACTCCTCCGCCGCCGCCTGCAGCGGCACGAACACCGCCAGCACCGCCAGTGAGACGAGGAACGTCGGCAGCCCCACCCACTCGTTCGCCGCCGAGGTCTCCTCCTCACCGGCGGGGAGGACGAACGAGGCCGCGAGCAGCAGCGCGGAGGCGGGCACCGCGAGCGCCAGGCAGCGCGCCAGCCAGCCCCAGCGCAGCCGTCCGGTCACCGACGAGACGCTTCCGGCCGGTCTGCGGTCCGTCCAGCGCGCGGCCAGCAGGGCCATGGGCAGCATGAGGGCTATGTACGACAGGTCCAGCACGGTGTTGGGCAGCGGGCCGAGGTCCACGGAGCCGTCCGGCCGTTCCGGGCGGCCGGACGCCGTGCCGACGCCGTAGGCCACCGTGTCGATGGCGACGATCAGCAGCATCCAGCCGCCGGTCATCAGCAGCAGCCCCAGCAGCGACCGCCACCACCGGTTGCGGCCGGTGAGGCGGGCCAGCCGGTGGTACGGGAGGGAGGGCGGGGAAGCGAGTTCTGTCATGTGCGACAGCTTGCCGTGACCGTCCGCGCGGGGCGTCCGCCGCCGGTAGGAAAGACGTCTCCGTCTCTGATCTGAGCTGTCCGTCCGACCGCGGCTGCCTCCGGTCGCCAAAGGGCCGCTCACCCCACGGCGGCCGGGCCGTCGGCCGTACCGCGCGGACGGACCGGACCCGTCTCGTGGGCGGGGAGCGTCGCCCGCGCCCGGTCGCGCGACCGGGGTCCGGTGAGCGGGGTGTCGAGGTGGGACGTGACCGTTCCGGTGCGAGCCCGGCCGGCCGGGACCTCCGGCCCCGTCTCCCGGGCCGCGCGGCCGCGGGACGGACGGGGCGTGGCGTGGTGGGGGTGAGGTGGGGTGGCGGAGGGTGCGGGGCTCGGATTCGCGGTGCCGTCGTCCCTTCGCGGTCGGCGGACGGGCACCGCGCGTCCGGTTCCGCCCGACCGGGCGCCGGACGGCGCACGGACCGTCGCGGACGGGCCCGGGAGTGACGCGGCGGGCCGCGTCTCGTCTTCGACAGCGACCGCTTCCGCCGCGTTCCGGACCGCCCCGGGGCGGACCGGCGCCCTCCAGGCCCGTACAGCGCTGGTGGGCACCCCGCGTCCCCGGACCGAGGTCCGGCGGCCGGTCACCAAAGAAGCGGCGGGGCCCGGACGGTGGACGTACGATCCACCGCCCGGGCCCCGCCGGCTCCTGTCAGCCGTCCCAGGTCCAGTCGGCGACCTCGGGCAGGTCGACGCCGTGCTCGCGGATGTACGCGTGGTGGCGCAGCCGCGCGTCCTCCATTTCCTGTCGCAGGGCCGCCGCGCGCACCGCGAGGCCGGGCACTCGGTCGATGACGTCCATGACCAGCCGGTAGCGGTCCAGGTCGTTGCGGACGACCATGTCGAACGGTGTGGTGGTGGTGCCCATCTCCTTGTAGCCGCGCACGTGCAGGTGCTGGTGGCCGGTGCGGCGGTAGGCCAGCCGGTGGATCAGCCAGGGGTAGCCGTGGTAGGCGAAGACGACCGGCCTGTCGGGGGTGAACAGGCCGTCGTACTCGAAGTCGGACATGCCGTGCGGGTGTTCCTCGCTCGGCAGCAGCCGGGCGATGTCGACGACGTTGACGACCCGGACGGCCAGCTCCGGCAGGTGGTGCCTCAGCAGCTGCGCGGCGGCCAGTACCTCCTGGGTGGGGACGTCGCCCGCGCAGGCGAGCACCACGTCGGGTTCCCGGCTGCCGTCCTCGGTGCCGGCCCAGTCCCAGATGCCGGCGCCGCGCGCGCAGTGCGCCCTGGCCTGCTCCATCGACAGCCAGTCGAAGCAGGGCTGTTTGCCGGCCACGATGACGTTGACGTAGTCCTTGCTGCGCAGGGCGTGGTCGGCCACCGAGAGCAGGGTGTTGGCGTCCGGCGGCAGGTAGACCCGTACGGCCTCGGGGCTCTTGTTGAGGATGTGGTCGACGAAGCCGGGGTCCTGGTGGGAGAAGCCGTTGTGGTCCTGGCGCCACACGTGGGAGGTGAGCAGGTAGTTGAGGGAGGCGATGGGGGCGCGCCAGGGCAGGCGGCGGGTCACGCGCAGCCATTTGATGTGCTGGTTGACCATGGAGTCGACGATGTGGACGAACGCCTCGTAGCAGGAGAACAGCCCGTGCCGGCCGGTCAGGAGGTAGCCCTCCAGCCAGCCCTGGCAGGTGTGTTCGGAGAGGATCTCCATGACCCGGCCGTGGCGGTCGAGGTGCTCGTCCACGGCGTGGGTGCCGGCCTGCCATGCCTTGCCGCTGGCGGCGTAGACGGCCTGGAGGCGGTTGGAGGCGGTCTCGTCGGGTCCGACCAGGCGGAAGTCACGCCGGTCGGCGGTCCGGCGCATGACGTTCTCCAGCAGGTCGCCGAGGACGCGGGTGGGTTCGTGCAGGGTCGCGCCCGGTTTGTCGACCGGGACGGCGTACCGTTCCAGCGGGGGCAGCGGGAGTTCACGCAGCAGCAGGCCGCCGTTGGCGTGCGGGGTGGAGCCGAGCCTGCGCGCGCCGTCGGGGACGCAGGCCAGGACGTCGGGGCGGGGCGCTCCGCGCTCGTCGAACAGCTCCTGCGGCCGGTAGGAGCGCAGCCATTCCTCGAGCTGCCGCAGGTGGTCGGGGTTGTCGCGGACGGCGGACAGAGGGACCTGGTGGGCGCGCCAGGTGCCCTCGACGGGGAGGCCGTCGACCTCGGCGGGGCCGGTCCAGCCCTTGGGGGTGCGCAGGACGATCACCGGCCAGCGGGGCCGCTCGGTGGCGCCGTCCTCGCGGGCGGCGCGCTGGATCGCGGCGATACGGTCCGCGGCGGTGTCCATGGCGCGGGCCATCGCGCGGTGGACGGCGGCGGGTTCGTCACCGGTGACGTGGATCGGCTCGTGACCGTAGCCCTTGAGGAGTTCGTCGAGTTCCGGCTCCGGCAGCCGGGACAGCACCGTCGGATTGGCGATCTTGTAGCCGTTGAGGTGCAGGATTGGCAGGACGGCGCCGTCGTGCACCGGGTCGAGGAACTTGTTGGAGTGCCAGGAGGCGGCCAGCGGGCCGGTTTCCGCCTCACCGTCGCCGATGACGCAGGCGACCAGCAGGCCGGGGTTGTCGAAGGCGGCGCCGTATGCGTGCGAGAGGGCGTAGCCGAGTTCGCCGCCCTCGTGGACGGAGCCGGGCGTCTCGGGCGCGACGTGGCTGGGGACGCCGCCGGGGAAGGAGAACTGCCGGAACAGCCGGGCCATCCCGGCCTCGTCCCGGGTGATGCCGGGGTAGGTCTGCGTGTACGACCCCTCCAGCCAGGAGTTGGCGACCACGGCGGGACCGCCGTGGCCGGGGCCCCAGACGCAGAGGGCCTCCAGGTGCCGGGAGCGGATGAGCCGGTTGAGGTGGGTGTACACGAGGTTCAGGCCGGGCGAGGTGCCCCAGTGCCCGAGCAGCCGCGGCTTGATGTGCTCCGGACGCAGTTCCTCAGTGAGCAGGGGGTTCGCCAACAGGTAGATCTGGCCGACTGACAGGTAGTTCGCGGCACGCCAGTGGGCGTCCAGAGTCCTCAGTTCCTCGTCTGTCAGCGAACCTGACACTTGTGGTGATGCGACGGACATACTGGGTTCCCTTGCGGTTCGGGATGCGGTCGGAGGGTACGGGTGCGGGCCCTGGGGCCCACACTCCCCTGATCCGCCGAGTACCCGACAGGGCCGACCGGACCCTGTCCCGCACCCCGCTTGCGTCCGCCGCGGCGGGGCGGCGGAACTCCCGGCCCTGATCGGCCGGGCCCCGCACCACCGGCCTTCCCGTGGCACCCGCCGAGGCCGTTCGTGTCGGCAAACCACGGGACACGGCTCCGGCGGGCCAGGGGATCCGTGGCGCCGGAAGCCCCGGTCGTCCGCTCAGCCGATGAGGCGGGCGCCGGCGGGGACGGCGGCAGTCAGCACGTCCGCGCGTCAGCGCCCGGGGGGAGGAGACCGCCGGTTTCCCGTGCGTCGACCACCGCCTCCGAGCAGGCACTCGCCGCCTCCGCCGTAGGGACGCCCGACCGCGCTGGGGTCCGTACCGCGCGTCGCTGCTCCCCGTTCGAGCGCGCACGGTACGGAGCGTCAGCGGCACGCTCCCCGCTGAACGATCCCGCTCAGCCGAGGAAGCTCGGCCGGACCTGACGGTTGGCATGGTCGACATTCGTGTCCGCCAGCCTCCGTCAAGGCAACATCCGAGGTGGCCGACCCCAGGTGGCGGCTGGTGGGCGGCTGCGTCGGCGGGATCACCTCGCAGGTGGCGAGGGCGCCACTCGCATCGGGCGCGCCCGCCCCGGCGTGGCTCCGGTACACAAACTCCCAGCTCGGCAACGGCACGATTCAGAAGCTCACCTCGAAGACGACCTTCTCAGAGGGCGTTCAGGTAGGCACATTCCGGAAACGGCTTTGCTCACTGCCCTTCTTTATCCAGCTTCAGGAAGTACGCGAATTTCTTCGCCTCCTGCCGTGCAGGCCCTGTGGTCCGTTTCACTCGCTTCTGCCAGCGGCAATTCGACCACATCGAACGCCCTCTCAAGAACTGGCGGATCCTCACCAAGCTCCGTACCGATCCTGCTCGCGCAACGCGTTTCCTGCGCTCCCTGCTCGTGCTGACGAACTTCGAAGTCGGTCGCCGACGGACGGTCTACGGCGCACTCAGTGCCGGGGCACGTGACCGACCCGGCTTATAGAGCGGTGTCGCGCGACGTATCTTCACCTTTGCGAGGCGCTGTGTCGAGAACGGCGTCCAGTGCTCGCCGGGAACTCTGCAGTTGGCTGATCGCCTCAGTGATGCGGGCGCGTTCGCGCCGTAACTCCCTGATGAAAGTCGGGCAGCCGGATGGCGCCTTCAGCTCGTCCTTGTCGCGCACACAGTGCACGACCTTGCCGATGACCGCAGTGGAGAGCCCTGCGGCGAGCATTGCTCGGATGTGGCGCACCATGGTGACGTCTGCCGCCGCGTACTCGCGGTAGCCGTTGTCCAACCGTGTCGGCCGGAGCAGACCCTGCTCCTCGTAGTAGCGCAACAGCCGTCTGCTCACCCCGGTTTCGTGGGCGAGGTCGCCAATTCGCATCCGCGGTCTTCTCCTTGACCTTCACATTGATGTGAAGCCTTACCGTCCCCAGTGTCACAGATCACGAAGTGGAGAAGCCGGATCATGCCGGGTGCAGTGATCATTGGTGCGGGACCGGGGATCGGGCAGGCGGTCGCCCGTCGGTTCGCCAGAGAGGGGATGCCGATCACGCTGATCGCCAGGGGCGGACGGACGCTGCGCGTCGTTGCGGACGAGCTCGCTCCCTATGACGTCCCGATCATTACGTTGCAAGCCGACAGCACCAACCGGGCCGAGTTGGACGCGGCTCTGGACCAGGCCGTTGACGAGTACGGCGTACCGGAGGTCGCCGTGTACAACGCCGCGCTCGTCCGCGCTGACGAGCTGGGCGAGTTGTCGGTGCGCGATCACTTGGAAGCATGGGCGGTCAATACGGTCGGCGCGCTGAATGCTGCAGCGCGCCTCGCGCCGGCAATGGCAGCCCGAGGGAACGGAACGTTCCTTGTCACAGGCGGCATGCCCGAACCCAAGCCGCAGTACGTGAGCCTTTCCCTGGGCAAAGCGGGCGTCCGGACCCTGATCGCGCTGCTCGATCAGCAATACGGCTCCTTCGGAGTCCACGCGGCGAGCGCGCCGGACAGTGTGCGCAACCGTCGTGCGCGCGGCGGGGTGCGGGTGCCATGTGTTCTCCTCGTTCGACCGTCGGCTCTTCGATTCCTGTTCGGATGGGTGAACATCGGATCTCTCACTGAATGCGACATGACGCCACGCCTTGAATCGCGCGTATCCAGGGTCGTCGAAATGTCCACGAGTCACATCGCTGACCGGAACCTGGGAGGAAAGCGCTTTTTCGTCAATGGCTCGCACGGAAGAACGTTCCCGCCCCCGTCTTCGCCCCGGCCGCAGGGCCGGCCGCAGGGACCGTCTCCACGCCGGGAGGAGGGGCCGGCACTTCAACCGACGGCCCCCGGCGAGGAGGCGCACGACCGTGGTGCCGTGTCCGTCCGAGGCGCCGGCCCCACCACCCGCCCTCTCAGCAGTTGAGACGACGTCCTCGCCGCCGCCGGTCAGGCGCGGTGCGGGCGTAATATGACCGGGCCGGTACCGGCCCGGAACAGTGAGGCACATGATGACGGCACCCGTCGCGACAGCGAGGCGCCTGCCCTGCGCGGGGCGCTGTACCGCCTGCACGCGGCGCCCCGTCGGCGCGGTGTGCGGCGGCTGACAGTCCTCCTCCGACCACGCCCCTCCCCGGTCTCGCGGTCACGCGTCTTCCCCCTCCGTGCGTCCGTCTGGTACCCGCCACGTGTCCGACGCCCCTTCCCACCCTGTGGAGTGCCCCATGACCCTGCTCACCACCTGGCCCGAGTCCGGTCCCGAGGTCCAGGTCCGCCGTACCTCCGACCCCGTCGAGATCGCGGCGGCCCTGCAGCCGATCGGTGTGCGCTACGAGCAGTGGCCGGTCCGTGAGGACGTCGCCCCGGACGCCGACAGCGACACCGTGTTCGCCGCCTACGGTCCGGAGATCGAGCGGCTCAACGCCGAGGAGGGCTTCACCACGGTCGACGTGCTGGGCCTGCACCCGAGCGACGACCCGGAGTACCCGGTGAAGGCGAAGGCCGCCCGGGAGAAGTTCCTCCAGGAGCACACGCACGACGACGACGACGAGGTCCGGTTCTTCGTCGCTGGCTCCGGCATCTTCTACCTGCACGTGGCCGGCGAGGTCCACGCGGTCCTCTGCGAGAAGGGCGACCTGCTGGGAGTGCCGCGCGGCACCACGCACTGGTTCGACATGGGCACCGAGCCGGCGTTCACCGCGATCCGGTTCTTCCACGAGGAGGACGGCTGGGTCGGCAACTTCACCGGCTCCCCCATCGCCTCCCGCTTCCCGGACTACGACACCATCGCCGCGGGCCACGCGCAGGACAGGGCCGGCGCGTGAGCTTGCGTTTCGACGTGGACGCCGTGGTGCTCGACATCGAGGGCACCACGAGCGCCACGGGTTTCGTCGTGGACGTGCTCTACCCCTACTCGCGCGCCCGTTTCGGCACGCTGCTGACCGAGCGCGCCCACGAGCAGGCGGTGATCCGGGCGGTGGCGCAGGTGCGGGAGCTGACGGGAGATCCCGCGGCCGGCCCGGACGCCGTCGAGGCGACGCTGAACGCCTGGCTCGACGAGGACCGCAAGGCCACACCGCTGAAGACCCTCCAGGGGATCATCTGGTCGGAGGGCTTCGCGCGCGGTGACCTGGTCTCCCACTTCTACGACGACGTGGTGCCGGCGCTGCGGTCCTGGCACACGGCGGGCGTCCGGCTGTACGTCTACTCGTCCGGGTCGGTCGCGGCCCAGCGGGCCTGGTTCTCCTCGACCCCCGAGGGCGACCTGCTCCCGCTGGTCAGTGGCTTGTACGACACCGAGAACGCGGGGCCCAAGCAGGAGCGGGACTCCTACCGCCGTATCGCGGAGGCGGCCGGCCTCGCGGCGGAACGGCTGCTCTTCCTCTCCGACCGGTCGGGGGAGCTCGACGCCGCCCGCGCGGCGGGCTGGCACACGGTGGGTGTCCGGCGGCCCGGAGAGCCGTACTACCAGCAGGGCGTCGGCGACCACGCGCAGGTGGAGACGTTCGACGAGATCAGTGTCAGCACTACCAGGAGCATCCCATGACCGTCGACATCACCGCCCACGACCTGGAGGCCGCGGGAGCGTTCCTCGCCGCCGAGTCCGCCCGGTTCGCCTCCTTTGGCTGGATGCGGGGCACCTCCGGCAACCTGTCCGTGGTGCTCTCCCGCGACCCGCTGCGGCTGGCGGTCACCGCGAGCGGCCACGACAAGGGCGAACTGACCGCGGCGGACGTGGTGCTGGTGGACGGGGCCGGTGCGGCCGTCCGGGGCGGCAGGCCGTCCGCCGAGGCCGCACTGCACACGCGGGTCGCCGCGCTGACCGGCGCCGGTGCCGTCGTGCACGTGCACACGGTGGCGTCGGTGGCCCTGGGACACCGCAACCCCGGCGGGATCGCCTTCCGGGACCTGGAGATGCTCAAGGGCGTCGGCCAGCCGGCGCACGACGTCGAAGTGACCCTGCCGGTCATCGCCAACAGCCAGGACATGAAGGTCCTCGGCGACCGTCTGGAGGAGGCCCGGAACCCGCGGATGCCGGCCGTGGTCGTCGCCGGGCACGGTCTGTACGTGTGGGGCGACGACCTGCGCCAGGCCCGCCACCACACCGAGGTCGTGGAGTGGCTGCTGGAGCTGGAGCTCACCCGGCGCTGAGTGGTCCCGTGCGCGCACCGCGCCCGTGCGCGCACCGCGGCGCAGACCACGGCGGCGGGGGAACCGGTGCGTGACCGGTGCCCCTCGCCGCCGCCCGACGCGGTGGCTACTTCAGCCTGTCCCCGGGGAGTTCACCGGCCGACACCTCCAGGACGCCCCGTTCGGTGACGAGCGCGGTCACCAGACGTCCGGGGGTGACGTCGAACGCCGGGTTGTACCCCCGCGACCCGGCGGGCGCGGTCCGCACCCCGCCCCACTCCAGGACCTCGTCCTCCCCGCGCAGTTCGATGTGGATGTCGTCCCCGGTGGGCGTGGACAGGTCGACGGTGGTCGTGGGCGCGGCGACCAGGAAGGGTATGCCGGCGTCCGCGCAGGCCAGGGCCACACCCACGGTGCCCACCTTGTTCGCCGTGTCGCCGTTGGCCGCGATGCGGTCCGCTCCGACGACCGCCGCGTCCACCCCGCCGCGCAGTATCAGCCCGGCCGCCGCCCCGTCGGCCTGGACGTAGTGCGGGATGCCTTCCTGGACCAGTTCCCAGGCGGTCAGCCGGGAGCCTTGCAGCAGGGGGCGGGTCTCGTCGGCGTGGACGACTTCCAGCCGCCCGCGCGCGTGCAGTTCACGGACGACGCCCAGTGCGGTGCCCCAGCCCGCGGTGGCCAGCGCTCCCGTGTTGCAGTGGGTGAGGACGCGCAGGGGCCGGTCCCCGCCTACCCGCTTCAGCAGCCAGTCGGCCCCGTGGGCTCCCATCAGGTGATTGGCCTCGACGTCCTCGTGCTGGAGGGCGGACGCCTCTTCCAGGACGGCGTCCAGGCCCTCGTCGAAGCGGGCCATCACACGGTCCACGCACACCATCAGGTTGACCGCGGTCGGGCGTGCCTCGCGGAGCCGCGCCACCGCGGCGCGGACCCGCTCCGGCCCGTGGCCCCCGCGCCGGCCCTCGATCATCGCGAGGGCCACGCCGTAGGCACCGGCCGCGCCGATCGCAGGGGCGCCCCGCACGACCAGGCGCCGGATCGCGTCGACCAGGGTGTCCACGTCGTGGACGAACACCGTGCGGGTCTGTCCGGGAAGCAGCGTCTGGTCGATCAGGGCCAGACCGGACCCGGTCCACTCAACGGCGCGCAGCTCCTGCGACATGACGGGCACTCTCCCCTGTTCCTCGGACGGTGTCCGCCACCGTACATGACCTCGACGAACCACAGTTCGAGACAAAGGAGCACGTATCCGGAGGCGGGTGTTACAGTCCAGCCCCGCACCCGCAGGCCGAGACGAAGAAGGAGGACGCATGCTCTTCATCAGGCGTTTCTTCCTGGATTTCGGCCGGTGCGCCGGCGACGGCTGTCGTAGCTGACCCCGCGCCCGTTCCTCCTCACCGGCCCCCGGGCCTCCCCGCTCACCGTCGCGCGCTCCTCACGGAGTGTTCTCCCGCCGTACCCGGAAGGCACCCATGCACCGCAGACTCCGCCGCTCCCTGCAACTGACCGCGCTCGCCACCGGCACCGTCCTCCTCGCCACCGCCTGCAACGCCGCCGCGAAAAAGGACGGCGCGTCCGCCTCCTCGGGAAGCAGCGGCAGGTCCTTCACGCTCGTCACGCCCACCGCCGTCGGACAGAACGAGTTCCTGAAGCTCGCCGTCGACGGTGTCAAGCAGGCGGCGAAGCGGCACGACGGGGCGCAGAAGGTCTACGAGTCCACCGACACCGCCTCCCAGCAGCAGAACGTGCAGGCGGCGGTGGACGCCAAGCCCGACGCCGTCGTACTGGTCGGCTTCGAGTTCGCGGACATCGTCGCGCAGCAGGCTGTGAAGAACCCCGAGCAGCGGTTCCTGCTCGTCGACGCGTGCACGACCAAGACGTACAAGAACGTCAGCTGCGCCGTCTTCCGCGAGCAGGAGGCCGTCTACCTCGCGGGCGCCGAGGCGGGTCTGCTCAGCAAGAACGGCAAGGTCGGCGCGGTGGACGTGCTCGACACACCCCAGTTCCGCCGCTACAGCGACCCGTTCGCGGCCGGCGCCAGGAAGGTCGCCCCCGGGACGAAGTCCGCCACGCGCTTCGTCGGCGGCCAGTCCCCCTTCGACGACTCCGCCCGCGCCAAGGAGCAGGCCAACACCCTGCTGTCGCAGGGCTACGACCAGATCATGGCGGCGTCCGCGGCCGGCAACTACGGCGTGTTCGAGGCCGCCGAGGCCAAGGGCGCGTACGCGTACGGCGTCGACGTCAACCAGTGCTCCTCGGCGCCGGGCACGGTCGTCGACAACGTCATCAAGCGCACCGACATCGCCGTGGAGAAGGGCATCGAGACGGTACTCGGCGGCAGGACCGGCACGACCGTCTCCTACGGCCTGAAGGAGGGCGGCATCAGCCTGACGGGGCTGGAGGACGGCGTCGACTCCTCCAAGTGCGTGATCGCCGACCACAAGGACGTCCTGACGAAGGTCAAGGCGCTGCGTGACCAGATCGTGTCCGGGAAGCTGAAGGTCGATGACCCGGCAGCGAGCTGACATGGACGTCGCCGTCGAACTCCGGGGAATCACCAAGCGGTTCCCCGGCACGCTCGCCAACGACGCCGTCGACCTGACCGTCCGGCGCGGCGAGATCCACGCGCTGATGGGCGAGAACGGGGCCGGCAAGTCCACTCTGATGTCGGTCCTGTACGGCATGGAACGCCCGGACGCCGGCACCGTCGCGGTCGACGGACGTGAGGTGGTCTTCACCAGTCCCGGCGACGCGATGGCCGCCGGACTCGGCATGGTCCACCAAAGTTTCAAGCTGTTCGACTCCCTGACGGTCGCCGAGAACGTCGTCTACGCGGCCGAGCCGCGCCGCTTCGGCCTGGTGGACCGGGCCGCGGCCCGGAGCCGGGTCCGCGCGCTCGCCGAGGAGCACGGGCTGGCCGTCGATCCGGACGCCCGGGTCGGCGACCTGCCGGTGGGGCTGCGCCAGCGCGTGGAAATCCTCAAGCTGCTGCACCGCGGGGCGCGCACGCTCATCCTCGACGAGCCGACCGCCGTCCTGACGCCTGCCGAGGCCGACGCGCTGTTCGCGGTGCTGAAGTCACTGACCGCGCGGGGCCACGCGGTGATCCTCGTGACGCACAAGCTGCGCGAGGTGCTGGAGGGCAGCGACCGGGTGACCGTCCTGCGCGACGGCCGGGTGACCGCACGCCTGGTCACCGCCGGGACGTCGGCCGAGGACATCGCGGCCGCGATGACCGGCCGGGCGGTCGCACTCGACCGCGTCCACCCGGCGGGCACGCCCGGCGACGTGGTGCTCGACGTGACCGGCCTGGACACGGACGGCGTGCGCGCGGTCGACCTGACCGTCCGCGCCGGAGAGATCGTCGGCGTGGCCGGCGTCGCCGGCAACGGGCAGAGCGAACTCGTCGAGGCGCTGGCCGGGCTGCGGCCGGTCACGGCCGGCCGGGTCACGCTCGGCACGTCGGACATCACCCACGCCTCCGCAGCCGAGCGACGGGCGCGGGGGCTGGCGTACGTGCCCGAGGACCGGCACGCCGTCGGCACGGCGCCGTCCGCGTCGGTCGCGGACAACCTGGCCATGGGCCACCACCGCACCTCCCTGTCCTCCCACGGTCTGCTGCCGCCCCCGGCGGTGCGCGCCCACGCGCGGCGCCTGATCGAGCGCTTCGGCATCAAGGCGTTCACCCCCACGGTGCCCGCCTCCGCGCTGTCCGGCGGCAATCTGCAGAAGCTGCTGATCGGCCGTGAACTCGCCCATGGGGCCCCGCTGCTGCTCGTGGAGCAGCCCACCCGCGGGGTCGACATCGGCGCCATCCAGAACATCCACGACCAGCTGATCGCCTACCGCGACGCGGGGCACGCCGTCCTGCTGGTCTCGGCCGAGCTCAGCGAGATTCGGGGGCTCGCGGACCGGGTGCTGGTCATGTACGAGGGCCGCGTCACGGCGGAGTACGGCAAGGAAGAGGCGGACGAGCGGACGCTGGGCCTCGCCATGGCCGGCGGCACCGACGCGGACTCCGCCGTGGCGGAAGGCCATCGACTGACATGAGGAACCTCACAGCGGGAGCCCTGCGCTCCCCCCTCACCTTCTCGGTGCTCGCCGGCCTGGTCATCGGGGCGCTGTTCCTGCTCGGCACGGGCGCGGACCCGCTCGAGGCGTACGGCGCCATCCTGACCGGCTCCCTGGGCGGCGACGGCATCGGCTCCACGCTCTCCACCGGCACCAGCGTGCTCGGTCTGGCACTGGCGCTGGCCGTACCGCTGCGGGCCGGACTGATCAACCTCGGCGGCGACGGACAGATGGTGCTCGGCGGCATCGCCGCGGCCGTGACCGGCCTGTACGCGCCGCTGCCCGCGCCCCTCACCGTCGCCGTCGCCCTGCTGGCGGGCATGGCGGCGGGCGCCGGATACGCCGTGCTGGCCGCCCTGTGCGAGAACCACCTCGGTGTCCCGCTGCTGATCAGCAGCCTTCTGCTGAGCTACCCGGCGGTGTCCCTGGCCTCCTATCTGGCCCGCTACCCGCTCAAGGAACCCGGTTCGAGCCTGCCGCAGACCCGCGCGCTGCCGAAGGGGGTGGCGCTGCCCGCCTTCGGGGACTCGACGGTGACGGCGGGGCTGCTCCTCGTCGTCCTCGCGGCGGCCGCGTACTGGTTCACCGACCGGCGCACCGCGTTCGGCTACGAGATCCGCATGACCGGACGCAACGCGCGCTTCTCCGCGTACGCGGGCGTCGAACGGCGCGGGCTGACGCTGAAGCTGATGTCGGTCTCCGGCGCCCTGGCCGGACTGGTCGGCGCCCTGGGCGTGCTGAGCTTCCCCTACCGCTTCATCGACGGTTCACTGACCACGCCCGGCTACACCTGGACCGGGCTGACGGCCGCGCTGCTGGCCGCGGCGGCCCCGCTGGGCACCGTGATCGCCGCCTTCTTCTTCGCTGTCCTGCAGGTCGGCGGGTTGGCGATGGAGCGCACGACCGAGGTCCCGCGCGAGCTGACACAGGTGCTGCAGGCGATCGTGATCGTGTTCCTGGCCGCCCGGCTGCGCTTCCCGCGCCGCCTGTTCCGGCCCAAGGACGCCGGTGCCCCCCGGACTGACTCCGGCGTCCGGCAGAAGGAGACCGTGTGATGTTCCTCAACACCGATCTGCTGATGTCGGCGCTGGGCGCGCTCACCCCGATCCTGCTGGCCGCGCTGGGCGGCGCCCTGTGCGAACGCGCGGGTGTGTTCAACATCGCCCTCGAGGGCATGATGCTGCTCGGCTGCTTCACCTCGGTCGCCACCAGCTGGTTCACCGGCAGTCCCTGGCTCGGTGTCCTGGCGGCGGCACTGGCCGCGGCGGCGTACTCGCTGATCCTCGCCGTCGGAGCGGTCACGCTGCGCGGGGACGCGGTGGTGCTGGGCATCGCCATGAACCTGCTCGCTGTCGGGCTGACCGGCTTCCTGCTGCGCACGGTCTTCGGCGTGCAGGGCACCTTCGACGATCCCTCGCTCGCCGGACTGCCGCTGATCGGCGGTTTCTCACCGCTGGCGTACGTGTCCTGGGCGGCGGTCGCCCTCTCTGCCGTGCTGCTCTCCCGGCACGTGTGGGGGCTGAGGCTGCGCGGGGTCGGCGAGGCCCCGGACGCCGCGGCCACCCTCGGGGTGAGCCCGGTGAAGTACAAGTACGCGGCCGTGCTCGTCTCCGGGGTGCTGTGCGGTCTGGCCGGTGCCCAGCTGGCGCTCGGCAACGTCACCCTGTTCACCGAGAACATGACCGCCGGCCGCGGCTGGATCGCCGTCGTCGCGGTCATGCTCGGCCGGGCCGCGCCCGTCGGGGTGCTGCTGTCGGCGCTGCTGTTCGGCCTCGCCGAGGCGGTCGGCTTCCGCCTCCAAGGCCTCGGACTGCCGCAGCAGGCCACCGACGCCGCGCCGTACGTCGTCACCCTCGGCGCCCTCTTCCTCACCACGGCCCGTCTGCGCCGCCGTGCCCGTCCCACCGGAGCCGCCTCATGACCCTCGATCTGCTGCCCGTCACCCGGATCCCCCGCACCGGTCTCCCCGCCCACGCGCTGGTCGTCGGCGACCCGGCCCGCGCCACGGCCGTCGCCGCCCTCCTCGACGGCGCCGAGGAGGTGTCGTACCACCGCGAGTACCGCGTCTTCCGGGGGAGCTGGAAGGGGCTGCCCGTCGTCGTGGCCTCGCACGGGGTCGGCGCGCCGGGAGCGGTCCTGCTGTTCCAGGAGCTGGCCGACGCGGGGGTGCGGACCTTCGTCCGGTTCGGCACCGCGGGCGCGATGAAGCCGGGCATCGCCGACGGTGACCTGGTCGTCGCGGAGGCGGCGGTGCGCGACGACGGGGTGACCCACCAGCTGCTGCCGCCGGAGTACCCGGCGGTCTCCTCCCCCGAGGTGGTCTTCGCGCTGGCGCGCGCGGCCCGCGACAACGGCGCCCCGTACCACCGGGGGATCGTCTGGACCCGGGCCGCGTTCCAGCCCGGTCTGCTGCCGCTGTTCTCCTACGCCGGTGCCGGACTCGCCGCGATCGAGATGGAGCTGTCGGCGCTGCTGGTGACGGCCTCGCTGCGGGGCCTCGCGGCCGGCGGGGTGCTGGTGATCGACGGGGCGAACGCCGACGAACTGGTCGACGTGGAGAGCACCGGCGGCTACGACCCGCACCGGGACGTCGTCGCCGCCGGTGTCGAACGGGGCGCGGTCGTCTCGCTGGAGGCGCTGCGGCTGCTGGCGGAGCAGGAGAACCCGGCATGACCATCGACCTGCTGGTCCACGGCGGCGAGGTGCTGACGGTCGACGACGCCGGGACGGTCGTCCCCGGTGGCGCGGTCGCCGTCCACGAGGGGGAGATCCTCGCCGTCGGCCCGGCCGAGGCCCTGAGGGCCCGCTGCACCGCCGCGGAGGAGATCGACGCGACCGGGTGTCTCGTCCTGCCGGGCCTGGTCAACACGCACACCCACCTCGCGATGACACTGCTGCGCGGCCGCGCCGACGACGTCACCCTCCAGGGCTTCCTGGAGCGGGTGCTGCGGTGGGAGTCCGCACTGCTGACGCCGCGAAACGTGGCGGCGGCGGTGCGGCTGGCGGTCGCCGAGAGCGTACGGGCCGGAGTGACCTCGGCCCTGGACATGTACTGGTTCCACGAGGCGGCCGAGACGGCGGCCCGCGAGGCGGGCTGGCGGCTGCACACCGGCCCCACCTTCATGGACGTGCCGGAGCCCCCGGACGGCTTCGGGTACGAGGAGCGGCTCGCGTGGGCACGACGGGACCTGGAGCGGAGGGGACCGGCCCGGGGCGGCCGGCGCCCGGTGCTCTTCGCCCACTCCGCCTACACCCTCGCCCCGGGGCAGCTCGTCGAGATCGCCGCGCTGGCGCAGGAGTTCGGTGCGCTGCTGCACCTCCACGCGGCCGAGAACGCCGTCGAGGTGGCCACCGTCGAGACGCGGCACGGCAGGCGGCCGGTCGAACTGCTGGACGCGCTCGGGCTGCTCGGCCCGGACCTGCTGCTCGCGCACGCCGTGGACCTCACCGGCCCGGAGATCGCGGCGCTGGCCCGCACCGGCACGTCCGTCGCGCACTGCCCGGTGTCCAACCTGAAACTGGGGTGCGGCATCGCCCCCGTGCCCCGGCTGCTGAGCGCGGGGGTGACCGTCGGTCTCGGCACGGACGGAGCGGTCAGTTCCAACTCGCTGGACGTGCTGGGCGCGGTGCGGCAGGCGGCACTGGTGCACAAGGCGGGCGGCGACCCCACGGCGGTCGGCGCGGAGCAGGCCGTACGCATGGCGACCCTCGACGGGGCGCGGGCGCTGGGGCTCGGCGCTCAGCTGGGCTCGCTGGAGGCCGGGAAGCGGGCCGATCTGGTCGTGCTCGATCTGCGCGCGCCGCATCTCCAGCCGCAGCACGACCCGTGGTCGACGCTCGCCTACGCGGCGCACAGCGCGGACGTCCGGGACACGGTGGTCGACGGGCGCGTGCTGATGCGCGACCGCGTGCTCACCACGATCGACGAGGCCGCGGCCGTCGCCGACCTCGCCGCGCTCGTCGCCGCCCCGGCGGCCCGGGACTGACCGCCCGCACCGCCCGCGAAGGGGCCGCCGCCCGCACGAGGGCGTCGGCCCCTTCTCCGGTTCACCGGTCGCCCCGTACGTCGGACCGGCGCACGCGTCCGGTCGCTCCCTCCGGCCGACCGGTCGGCTCGCGCGGTCCGTCGGCACCTGCCGCCGCCTCGCACGGCCCGCCCGACGCGGGCGACCGGCGTCGGCTCGAGAAGCGCGGGTCGGCCCGAGGGGTGCGGGGCGGCCGGGGAGAGGTCGGTCGGTCCCCACGGCCGGCGCCTTGTACCGTCCGTCCGCGCGGCCGGACAGCGTGCGTACGGCGGTCAGCCGAAGCGCTCGATGCGGATGCGGTCGACGGGCTGCCCCGCCGCGACCAGCAGCCGGGAGGCGTGCTCGGCGAAGGCGTTGGACCCGCAGACGTACACCTCCCAGCCGCCGGGTGGCGCCTCGGCGATCAGCGTGGTCACCTGGGCGGCGGACAGTCGCCCCACCGGGTGCCCCCCAGGGGCGGAACGGGTGAACACGGAGGTGGTCTCCGGGCCCAGTTCCCTCGCGTAGATCAGGTCCTGCGGGGAGCGGGCGGACACCAGCAGCCGCAGCGGGACCGACAGCCGCCGCGCCCGGTGGTGCCGCACCATCGACATCAGCGGTACGACCCCGGAGCCGGCGCCGACCAGCAGCGCGGGCCGGTCGCCCGGCCAGGCGAAGAAGCCGCTCAGCGGGCCTCGCACCTCGACCGTGTCGCCGGGCCGGGCCACCGTGTGGAACCAGCCGGAGACCTCGCCGCCCTCGACGTGGTCCAGTGTCAGTTCGACGTGCCCCGAGTCGTCGGGGGCGGACGCGATTGAGTAGTGGCGCTGGGCCACGTACCCGTCCCCGGCGCGCAGCCGCAGCATCAGGTGCTGCCCCGGCAGGTGTCCCGCCCAGGCCGGCACCGCGAACCGGAAGGTCGACGCGCGCGGGGTCTCGCGCCGCACCTCGACGAGGGTGGCCGTCTGCCACACGGCCGCAGCCCGGTTGCTCACCGCGATCCGGCCGGGCACCGCGAAGCGGGTGGCGGGGAGGTGGGTCTCAGTCACCGGAGTACCGCTGTTCCTGCCAGGGGTTGCCGCGGGCGTGGTAGCCGTTGCGCTCCCAGAATCCGGGTTCGTCGTGGTCGAGGAGGGTGATGCCCGCGATCCACTTGGCGCTCTTCCAGAAGTACAGGTGCGGCACCAGCAGCCGCGCCGGTCCGCCGTGCTCGGGGGAGAGCGGGGCGCCCCCGTACCCGAACGCGATCCAGGCCTGGCCACCGGTCAGGTCCGCCAGCGGAAGGTTCGTGGTGTACCCGGTGTGGGAGTACGCGAGGGCGTGCGTGGCGGAGGCGTCGGGGGCGGCCGCGTCCAGGAACGCGTCCAGGGACACGCCCTCGAACCGCACGTCGAACTTCGACCAGCTGGTCACGCAGTGGATGTCGCCCGCGTAGGCGGACCGGGGCAGTTCGTGGGCCTGCTCCCAGGTCCAGGTGCGGGGCCGGGACACCAGGCCGTCGACGCGGAAGGTCCAGTCCGCGGGCGCGAGGTCGGGCGTGACCTCTGCGGACAGGACGGGCCAGTCGTCGCCGGCGTCGTACTGACCGGGTGGCAGACCGGGGTTGTGGACGCGCGGGCGCCCGGTGAAGCCTCGGGTGACGTTCATGCGCGTGGTGCCTGCCTCGGTGCCGCTCTCAGCCGTCTCGTACGTGCAGGTCAATCGTATACGTGTCACACGTCCGCTCCCGCCCGGGTGCCGCTCACCCGGGTACGGGGACATGTGCGGTCGGGACGGCTGGCCCGGTGCTGCAGGTCGACCACGGGAAGCCGGTAGCCGGCGTCGAGTGCTTCGCGGTCGAGCAGGTCGGCATGGCGTCGGTGCCACCGGCCGGAGGGCAGGTCCTCGGACAGCCGGGCCAGGCCCGGCCGGAGGGCTTCGTCCCGGGTCTGGGCGAACAGCGAGACACCGGCCCGGACCTGCGGATCGAGGTATGCCTCGGGTCGGCGCCAGAAGGCGGCGAGGAATCCGTCGGTGCAGTCGTGCGGGACGGGGACGGTCTCGATGCGGGCGCCTCCCAGCAGTGCGACGAGGCGGCCGACCGCGACCGCTCGTGCGCCGTCGACCGCGGCCGCCTCGGGCAGGTACTCCTCCAGCAGCCAGAAACGGCGGTTGACGTCGTGGTCGAAGGCGAGGGCGACGATCCGCCGCCGGGCGATACGGCGGAGTTCCCGGATGCCGGCTTCCAGGTCGCTCCAGTGATGCACGGTCAGGAGGGCCATCGCCGCGTCGGCCGAGTCGTCGGGCAGGGGGATCGACTCCGCGGATGCTTCCAGGGCCCGCGCGGATCCGGCCGGACGCTGGGCGATCATCACTGAGCTGGGTTCGACGGCCAGCACCGTCCGTGACGGTTCGCAGGAGCCGGCGTCGGCCCCACGTTGATCACGGTGGCGGCACCACCGAGGGCTCGATGGATCCTGCCGGCGATCCGGGGGCCGGGCCGCCGGGTGCGTGCGTAGGTCCGTAGGCCCCCCGATACTGTCGTAAATCGTCACGCCCCGCAGTACGCGCTTCCCGTCGGCGCCGGGAGGGTGCGCGGCGTCATCGGTTTCCCCGGTGTCCTCGAGGTGGTCGATCGCCGGCCGCTGTCCGCAACCGCCGGCACATGTGGCCCGCTTCCCCTGACGGAACCACCGTGCCCGGTTCTTCGGCGGTGGGTGCCGAGGCGCGGGTGTCCGGTCCGGTCGTGACCGGGTTTCCTCGGCCCGGTGACACGGAGGGGGCGCCGCCTCCGTGACACCGCGTGCGAAGGCCTGTTCCCAGCGGCAGAGGCGGGCACTTGCGGGAAGCGGATCCGGATCGGGGACGAGACCGGTTGCGGGGAGGGCGTCCCGGCCGAGGCCGCCGGAGTGGCCGGCGGCCTTCTCCGGATGACTCAGCGGATCGCCGCGGCCATCACCCTGAGCACTGTCTCCGGGAGCCGTCTGCGCGGTGCGTCGGGACCGACGGGCAGCCCCCGTACGGCTTTCGCGCGCCTCTCCCCTGCGCCAGTCCGCCGACCGCGGCCGTCATCCTGTCGCTGCCGCGCCCCCGCCTCACGACCCCCGACGCCCCCCTCACCGGGCTGGGACACCCGCACCCCGCACCCGCCCGTGAGGAAGCGTGAGAGGGGATCACCGGACCGCTCCCATGCCCGTGGGCGGCCTCGACCGGGCGGCCCCCGGCCGCACCGTGACGGCCGCGACGGCTCACCCGGAACGGGCCGGGCAACACCGTGTGTGCCTGGCCAGTGGTCTCCACGGCCGGACCGGAGGACACACGCGCAGCTGCGTTCACAAGGTGTCCCGGCGGAGGGGACGGCGACCCGGGTCCGGTGTCCGAGGTGTCATCCTCCTCCACTTCCTACTGGTGCGCCGTCACCATCTGTGGTTACCTGATCGCATGACCGTGCTCGTGACCCGCCGCCACGTTGACTACGTGCGTGTCACCACCACGTGTTGTTCCGCCGTGGGCTGACGCCGCGCTCCGGCATTCGCATTTCCTTCTCCACTCTCGCACCGCGCTGTCCGCGCCCCGTCCTCTTCCGGTCCGGGCAGCGGTCGCGTGCTCTCCTCGCACACCCCGCACGTCCCGCACAAGGGAGAACCATGAGCCAGCCGATCGACTCCGTCACCGCCGGTCACACCCCCGAGGACGAACCAGCCGGCCCCGACACCTCGGCCTGGTCGTTCGAGACCAAGCAGATCCACGCCGGCGCCACGCCGGACCCGGCGACCGGAGCGCGGGCGGTACCGATCTACCAGACCACCTCGTTCGTCTTCCGTGACACCCAGCACGCCGCCGACCTGTTCGCGCTCGCCGAACCGGGCAACATCTACACCCGTATCCACAATCCGACCCAGGACGTCTTCGAGCAGCGGATCGCCGCGCTCGAAGGCGGCGTCGCCGCGGTGGCCCTGGCCTCCGGGCAGGCCGCGGAGACCCTCGCCGTCCTGACTCTGGCGAGCGCGGGCGACCACATCGTCTCCAGCACGTCCCTGTACGGCGGCACGTACAACCTGTTCCGCCACACCCTGCCCAAGTTCGGCATCGAGGTGTCCTTCGTCGACGACCCCGACGACCTCGAGGCCTGGCGCGCGGCGATCCGGCCGAACACGAAGGCCCTGTTCGCCGAGACGCTCGGCAATCCGCGCGGCAACGTGCTCGACGTACGGGCGGTGGCCGACGTCGCGCACGAGGCGGGTGTCCCGCTGATCGTGGACAACACCGTGCCGACCCCGTATCTGCTGCGGCCCGTCGAGCACGGCGCCGACATCGTCGTCCACTCCGCGACCAAGTTCCTCGGCGGCCACGGCACCACCATCGCCGGCGTCGTCGTCGACGGCGGCACCTTCGACTTCGGCGCGCACGCCGACCGCTTCCCCGACTTCAGCGAACCGGACCCCAGCTACCACGGTCTGCGGTACTGGCCCGCGCTCGGCCCGGGTGCTTTCGCCGTCAAACTGCGCGTCCAACTGCTCCGCGACCTCGGACCCGCGCTCTCCCCGCACTCTGCCTTCCTGCTGCTGCAGGGCGTGGAGACGCTCAGCCTGCGCGTCGAGCGGCACTCCGCCAACGCCCAGGCCCTGGCCGAGTGGCTGGAACAGCGCGACGAGGTCGCCGTCGTCCATTACCCGGGTCTGAAGTCCAACCGGTGGTACGAGGCCGGTCAGCGGTATCTGCCGCGCGGCGCCGGCGCGGTCCTGGCCTTCGAACTGCGGAACGGGGTCGAGGCCGGCAAGCGGTTCGTCGATGCCGTCGAGCTGTTCAGCCATCTCGCCAACATCGGCGACGTACGCAGTCTCATCATCCATCCGGCGTCCACCACCCACAGCCAGCTGGACGAAGCTCAGTTGGCGGCGACCGGCGCCTCGCCCGGACTGGTTCGCCTGTCGGTCGGCCTGGAGAACCTCGCCGACCTCAAGGCGGACCTGGAGGCGGGCTTCCGCGCGGCGAAGGGCGCGTCCTGAACACCGTACCGACGACCTCCGGGGTCCCCCTCCCGCCGGCCTCCGGGGCCTGGCGGGAGGGGGACCCCCCGGGTCGCCGCCAATGGCACGTGCGGGAGAAACCGCTGCCGTTGGAGGCGGGGGGCGAACTACCCGGCGTGCGGCTCGCGTTCGAGACCTGGGGGCGTTTGGCACCGGACCGCTCCAACGCCGTGCTGGTGCTCCACGCGCTCACCGGCGACAGCCACGTCGCCGGACCGGCCGGGCCCGGTCACCCCACCCCCGGCTGGTGGGACGGGCTCGTGGGGCCCGGTCTGGCATTGGACACGGACCGCTGGTTCGTCGTCGCTCCCAACGTGCTGGGCGGCTGCCAGGGCAGCACCGGGCCCTCCTCGGTACGTCCCGGCGGACGGTACTGGGGGGCGGCCTTCCCCTCCCTGACACAGCGCGATCAGGTCGCCGCGGAAGCCGGCCTGGCCGACGCACTCGGCATCGACCGCTGGGCCCTGGTGATCGGCGGCTCCATGGGGGGGATGCGCGCCCTGGAGTGGGCCGTGTCGTATCCGCAGCGCACGGGCGCCCTCCTCCTGCTCGCCACCGCGGCGGCGGCGACCGCGGAGCAGATCGCCTGGGCCGGCATTCAGCTCCATGCCATCCGCAGCGACCCCCACTGGCGCGGCGGTGACTACCACGGCACGGGCCGGGGGCCGCACACGGGGCTCGGACTGGCCCGCCGCATCGCCCACGTCACCTACCGAAGCGAGCCGGAGTTGCAGCTCCGCTTCGGCCGCGCGCCCCAGGGTGCGGAGGACCCCTGGGACGGCGGCCGGTACCGGGTCGAGTCCTATCTCGACCATCATGCCGCCAAGTTGGTGCGCCGCTTCGACGCGGGCAGTTATGTCGTGCTGGCGGACGCCATGAACACGCACGACGTCGGCCGCGGCCGGGGCGGTACGCGCGCCGCCCTGCGCCGCGTGACCGCCAGGACGCTTGTCGCTGGAGTGGACTCGGACCGCCTGTATCCCCTCGTCCAGCAGGCGGAGCTGGCCGCCGGAATCCGCGCGGCGGATCACTGCCGGGTGATCGAATCCCCCTGCGGGCATGACGGCTTCCTCGTCGAAGTGGAGCAGGTCGCCGCGCTCGTACGCGAACTCCTCGGTCACTGAAGCCGGTTCCCGCACACAGGCTCGGGCAAGGCCGCGTCGGACCGTGCCGCCCCGGTCGGCGGCCCCGGCCCGGCCATGTGCGCTCTCCTCGTTCGAGGCCGACGGCCGGCCGGACGCCTGCCGGAGCGTCCGACCGGCCGAGCGGCCACCACGGTCGACGGTTACCGTTCCCGAGGCCGGATCAGAGGCCGTTCTCTTTCCGAACCTCATGTGTGATTTCTGCTGGTCAGGCATGAGACCGCGGTTATCGCGGGAGTCTCGCTACGTTGCTGGCCGAGATGTCGTGGGGGTGGCGGGTGCCGTCGATGCGGGCGGTTCTGGAGACGCGGCGGAAGGCCGCGGAGGCGCGGGTGGAGGAAATCGAAGCCGAGCTGGAGCGGATTCAGGCGGCTCTGACGGAGGCGGAAGAGGTGCTCCGGCGCCGGGTGATCGGCCTGGAGCAGTACCTGGAGGCGCTGGCCGAGGTGGACGCGCCCGCCGTGGTGACCGACGGGT
>NZ_JBUDHV010000031.1:0-85774 GCF_054956795.1 Streptomyces sp. SYSU D01066-1
ACCGGCGCGACCCGCGTCCGCCCGTTCCTCACAAGCCCTCCCCGCCGCTCGCCGGCGTGAGGCCGGAGCGTTCCTGTTCCGCCCGGCGCCACCGTTCCTCCAGCGACGCCCCGCGTTCCACACTCACGGCCGTCCAGCCGGACTCGCGCAGCATCCGCAGCCGCTCCTCGTGGTGGCCCGAGGGGCCGGGGGCGTCCGCCGGCTCCCGCAGCCAGGCGTCGCTGTCCAGGACGAAGGCGAGGGCCCCGCCGCGCCGGCCCATCTTGGCGGCGACCGCCGCCTGCTCCTCGTCCAGGTCGCCGAAGAACGCCACCAGCAGCCCCTCGTTGCCGCCGCGCAGCAGGTCGTAGGCCCGGGACAGGCCCGTTTCGTCGGAGTGGTCGATCACCGCGAGGGTGTCCATCATCAGCCCGGCCGCGTCCGCCGTCTCCTGGGTGACGCCCGCTGGACCGTCGGCGCCCTCGCCCGGCACCGAACGGCCGGTGTCCGTCAGCAGCCGCACGGAGAAGCCCCGTTCCACCATGTGCACCAGGACCGACGCCGCGCCCGACACCGCCCACTCGAAGGCCGAGTCGGGCCCGGCCCCCTCGTAGGCGACGCCCCGGGTGTCCAGCAGGACCGTGCAGCGGGCCCGCTGCGGCTGTTCCTCGCGGCGCACCATCAGCTCGCCGTAGCGGGCGGTGGAGCGCCAGTGCACGCGGCGCAGGTCGTCGCCGTAGCGGTACCCGCGCGGGATCACGTCGTCCTCGCCCGCCAGGGCCGGTGAGCGCTGCCGCCCGTCGCCGTACCCCTTGGCCTGACCGCCCAGGCGTACCGGGGGCAGCGGTTCCACGCACGGGGTCACGGTGAGGGTCTCCCGCGCCGTGAAGGACCGGGTCAGCTCGCACATGCCGAACGGGTCGGTCAGGCGGAGCTGGAGCGGGCCCAGGGGGTAGCGGCCGCGCAGGTCGGAACGGACCCGGTAGGAGACCTCCCGGTGGCCGCCCGCCTCGACGCGGTCGAGCACGAAGCGGGGGCGGGGGCCGAGCACGTAGGGCACGCGGTCCTGGAGCATCAGCAGGCCGGTGGGCAGCCGCGAGACGTTCTCCACGCGCAGGTGGACCCGGGCCTCGCCGGTGGCCGGTACGCGCGTGGGGGAGAGGCGGCGGCTGCCCGCGACCCGGTACCGCGTGCGGTACAGCACCGTCGCGCACACCAGCGGCAGCACCGCGAGGAGCAGCCCGACCCGGAGCAGATCGCTCTGCCCGAGGACGTACGCGCAGATCGCCGCGGCCACGCCGGCGGCCAGGAAGGAACGGCCGCGGGTGGTCAGACCGGCCAGCGCGGTCCGCAGGCCGCCCCCGTCCCCCCGCTCGCCCTCCGCCCGGTCCGTCCCCCCGGCGGTCATCACAGGCTCCGCGGCGGACGCCGGCCGTACGCCGGTCCGTAGCCGCTCGGCGCCCGGCCGTCGGAGGGCACCGGGGTGCGCTGCAGGATCTCCCGCACCACCTGCTCGGACGTACGGCGGTTGAGCTGGGCCTGGGCGGTGGGCAGCAGCCGGTGCGCCAGCACGGCGACGGCGAGCGCCTGCACGTCGTCCGGCAGCGCGTACTCCCGGCCGCCGAGGGCGGCGGTCGCCTTCGCCGCGCGCAGCAGGTGCAGGGTGGCGCGCGGCGAGGCGCCGAGTCTGAGGTCGGGGTGGCTGCGGGTGGCGGCGACCAGGTCCACGGCGTACCGCCGCACCGGCTCGGCGACGTGGACGCCGCGGACCGCCTCGATCAGCTTCAGGATCTCGTGCGCGTGCGCCACCGGCTGGAGGTCGTCCAGCGGGTTCGGCCCGCCGTGCACGTCGAGCATCCGCAACTCGGCCTCGGCGCTGGGGTAGCCGATGGAGACCCGGGCCATGAAGCGGTCGCGCTGGGCCTCGGGGAGCGGGTAGGTGCCCTCCATCTCCACCGGGTTCTGCGTGGCCACCACCATGAAGGGGGCGGGCAGTTCGTAGGTGCTGCCGTCGATGGTGACCTGCCGCTCCTCCATCGACTCCAGCAGCGCGGACTGGGTCTTGGGCGAGGCGCGGTTGATCTCGTCGCCGATCACCACCTGGGCGAAGATGGCGCCCGGCTTGAACTCGAAGTCCCGGCGCTGCTGGTCCCAGATGGACACCCCGGTGATGTCGGACGGCAGCAGGTCGGGCGTGAACTGGATGCGCCGCACCGAGCAGTCGACGGACCGGGCCAGCGCCTTGGCCAGCATGGTCTTGCCGACCCCCGGGACGTCCTCGATCAGCAGATGTCCCTCGGCGAGCAGCACGGTCAGGGAGAGCCGGACGACCTCGGGCTTGCCCTCGATCACGCTCTCCACCGACTCGCGCACCCGCTCGACCACAGCGGTCAGGTCAGTGAGACTCGCTCGGTCGTCATAGGTGGTCACCCGGTCCTCCTCGGCCTTTCCCCTTGCCCCCGTAGGAGCCCCCGGACCACGGACACCCCGCGGAAGGGGCCCCGCGCGGCACCGCTCCCCGCATTCTTGCTGCCGTTACCGATTCGTGTCACTCGCCTGTGGACAACTGCCCGCGATATGTCTGACCTTGTGGTCCTTCGGGCGTCCTGTCGGTTCGCTGTCGCCGGGGAGGGGCCGGGTCAGGCGGGGTCGATCTCCCGCAGCCGACCGGTCCGCACGTCGAATACAAAACCGCGTACGTCGTCGGTGTGCGCCAGGAACGGGGAGGTGCGCACCCGCTGGATCGACTGCCGCACGTCCTGGTCGACGTCCCGGAACGACTCCACCGCCCAGACCGGGCGCTGGCCGACCTCCGTCTCCAGCTCGGTGCGGAATTCCTCGGTGAGGGTCTCCATGCCGCAGCCGGTGTGGTGGATGAGGACCACGCTGCGGGTGCCCAGCTTGCGCTGGCTGACGGTCAGGGAGCGGATCACGTCGTCGGTGACCACACCGCCCGCGTTGCGGATGGTGTGGCAGTCGCCGAGGTTCAGCCCGAGCGCGGCGTGCAGGTCGAGCCGGGCGTCCATGCAGGCCACGACCGCCACGCGCAGGACGGGACGGGCGTCCATCCCGGGATCGGTGAAGTCGGCGGCGTAGCGCGCGTTCGCCTCGACGAGACGGTCGGTGACGGTGCCGGGAGCGGCGTCGGAACCTGCGGGAACGGATGCAGAAGTCGTCATATCCCTGACGTTACTGGTCACCCGCCCGCCCGGCCCGCTGTGAAGAGGGACAAAGAACACCAGGGAGCTTTGGTGTGAGTTAACCCACAGGAGTGGTGACCTCACCTCCGTACGGGTGAAGTGTCCCTGTTTCCCGCTTCCTCCGCCCCCGGGCCCGCGACGCGCAGGCCCGTTGATTGACCGGGAGACAGGGTGGACTAAAGTGGCGCGAAGCGGGAGGCGAGGCTCTCCCCGCTGGACTGAAACCCCGGAGACCTGGGCGCGCGGTGCCCGTTCTCCCCACGTGCGCGGCGCGTACGTACGGCTCGGCCCCCTCCCGCTCCCGGCCGGCTGACGCTTCCGGCGCCGGCCGGCCCCCCCGGCACCGGGGGTCCCCCGCCCCGCCGGGAGCGGACGGGGACCCGGCGGTGCGTGACGCCGCGCCGGATCCGAGAGGCCGACCCCCCTTGAGCCAGAGTCGACACGTCCCGGTGATGCTCCAGCGGTGCCTGGACCTGCTGGCGCCCGCCCTGGCGGAACCGGGGGCGGTGGTCGTCGACTGCACCCTCGGCCTCGGCGGGCACAGCGAGGCCCTGCTGGAGCGCTTCCCCGGGGTCCGGCTCGTCGCCCTGGACCGCGACAAGGAGGCCCTGCGCCTGTCCGGCGAGCGGCTCGCCCCCCACGGCGAGCGCGTCACCCTGGTGCACGCCGTCTACGACGAGCTGCCCGACGTGCTCGACCGGCTCGGCGTCCCCCGCGTCCAGGGTGTCCTGTTCGACCTCGGCGTCTCCTCCATGCAGCTCGACGAGGCCGGCCGCGGCTTCGCCTACGCGCAGGACGCCCCGCTGGACATGCGCATGGACCAGACCACCGGGATGAGCGCCGCCGAGGTCCTCAACACCTACCCGCCGGGCGAACTCGTCCGCATCCTGCGCGCCTACGGCGAGGAGAAGCAGGCCAAGCGGATCGTCTCCGCGATCGTCCGGGAACGGGAGAAGGAGCCGTTCACCAACAGCGCCCGGCTCGTGGAGCTGATCCGCGACGCGCTGCCGCAGGCCGCCAAGCGCACCGGCGGCAACCCGGCCAAGCGCACCTTCCAGGCGCTGCGCATCGAGGTCAACGGCGAGCTGTCGGTCCTGGAGCGGGCGATCCCGGCCGCCGTGGAGGCCCTCGCCGTCGGCGGACGGATCGCCGTGCTGTCGTACCACTCGCTGGAGGACCGGCTGGTCAAGCAGGTCCTGGCGGCGGGCGCGGCCAACACGGCCCCGCCGGGGCTGCCGGTGGTCCCCGAGCGGTACGCGCCCCGGCTCAAGCTGCTCACCCGCGGTGCCGAACTTCCCACCGAGGAGGAGATCGCCGAGAACCGGCGGGCGGCCCCGGCGCGGCTGCGCGGCGCGGAGCGGATCAGGGAGTCCACCGAGTGAACCGGGTCAGGGCCGAGCGGCGGGGACGGTGCGGGCGCGGCCCGGGCCGGGGAGGGGAGGGGCTGTGAAAGGCGCACCGGAACTGAGGGGCAGGGCCGCCCGGCTCACCCGGCTCCTCCCGGACGGCGGCGGGGGAGGGCAGGCCGCGCGCACGCCGTTCGTCGTCCTGGTCGTCCTCCTCCTCGGCGGCGGCCTCATCGGGCTGCTGATGCTGAACTCCGCGCTGAGCGAGGGGTCGTTCCAGCTCGACGACCTGGAGCAGCAGACCAAGGAGCTCACCGACGAGGAGCAGGCCCTCCAGCGGGACGTCGACGCCTACTCCGCGCCCCAGGCCCTCCAGCGCCGGGCCCGTGAGCTGGGCATGGTGCCCGGCGGCGACCCGGCCTTCCTCGCCCCCGACGGCACGGTCAAGGGCTCCCCGAGCCCCGCCTCGGGGGCGACGCCCCTGGTCCTCGCCCCCGAGGCGTTCACCCAGCCCACCCCGACGACCCCGACCCCCGGCAGGTGACGGAAGTGCCCGACGACTTCGGCAGGCGACCGACGCGCCGCCGGGTACCAGGCCCCGCCCGGCCCGCCCGCCCCGGCGGCACGCGGCAGACCGGCCCCGGCGCCCGTCCGGCCCGCCGCCCGGCCCCGCCCCGCGGCCCCGCCCCGCGGACCATCCGGCTCGGCAGCCCCCGTCCCCGGCTGCGCCTGGTCGGGTTCGCCCTGGCCCTGGTGCTGATCGCCTTCGTCGTACGCCTGCTCCAGGTGCAGGCCGTCGACGCCGGCACGTACACCGCCAAGGCCGAGCTGAACCGGTACGTCGTCCACACCCTGGCCGCCGCGCGCGGCGGCATCACCGACCGCAACGGCGTGGCCCTGGCGACCACCGTGGACGCCTACGACATCACCGCCGACCCCACGATGTTCACCCGTGAGCAGCTCGGGGTCGACGACGGGCCCGAGCAGGCGGCGGCCCTGCTCGCCCCGATCCTCGGCGAGGACCAGGACGAGCTGGCGAAGGCCCTGCGCCCGGACAACAAGCAGTTGCGCTACGTCCGCCTGGCCCGCGCCCGCACCCCGCAGGAGTGGAACCAGATCCAGGACCTGAAGACCGCCCTGGCCAAGAAGGCGGAGACGGACGGCTCCGCCGTCAACGTCCTCGCCGGCGTCTTCGCCGACCCCAGCAGCAAGCGGATCTACCCCAACGGCGACCTCGCCGCCGGGGTGATCGGCTGGGTCAACTCCGAGGGCGAGGGCAGCGGCGGCCTCGAACGCCAGCTCGACAAGGTGCTGGCCGGCCAGGACGGCGAGATCCGCTACGCCCAGTCCGGCGGCCACCAGGTCCCCACCGTCGGCCACAACGAGACGCCCGCCGTGCCCGGCAGCGACGTCGAGCTGACCATAGACCGCGACATCCAGTGGGCGGCGCAGGACGCCATCACCGAGCAGGTGGAGGAGTCCAAGGCCGACGGCGGCTACGTCATCGTCCAGGACACCCGCACCGGCGAGATCCTCGCCATGGCCAACTCGCCCGGCTTCGACCCGGGCGACCTGGCCCACGCCGACCCCGACGCGCTCGGCAACGGCGCCCTCCAGGACGCCTTCGAGCCCGGCTCCACCGCCAAGGTGATGTCGATGGCCGCCGTGCTGGAGGAGGGCGTCGCCACCGCCGGCACCCACGTCACCGTCCCCAACCGGCTGCACCGCGGGGACCGGCTCTTCAAGGACGACATCGACCACCCCACCTGGTACCTCACGCTCAACGGCGTGCTCGCCAAGTCCAGCAACATCGGCACCATCCTGGCCACCGGCGAACTCGGCGAGACCCAGGAGGAGGCCAACCGGGTCCTCTACTCCTACCTGCGCAAGTTCGGCCTCGGCGGCTACAGCGGCCTCGGCTTCCCCGGCGAGACCAAGGGCATCCTCGCCGAGCCCGGCCAGTGGTCCACCTCGCAGCAGTACACGATCCCTTTCGGCCAGGGCGTGTCCGTCAACGCGCTCCAGGCGGCCTCCGTCTACTCCACGATCGCCAACGGCGGCGTACGGATCGAACCGACGCTGGTGAAGGGGACGAAGGACGCCGAGGGCGGGTACACACCCGCCGAGAAGCCGAAGAAGACGCGGGTGATCAGTGAGAAGACCGCGAAGACCCTGTCACAGATGCTGGAGTCGGTCGTCGACGACGAGGAGGGCACCGGCACCAAGGCCCGCATCCCCGGCTACCGGGTGGCGGGCAAGACCGGTACGGCCAACCGAGTGGATCCGGCCACCGGCCAGTACAAGGGGTACACCTCGTCCTTCGCCGGGTTCGCGCCCGCCGACGAGCCCCGGGTCACCGTCTACTGCGCCATCCAGAACGCCACCGAGGGCAGCTACTTCGGCGGCCAGATCTGCGGCCCCGTCTACAAGCAGGTCATGGAGTTCGCCCTGAAGACCCTCCAGGTCCCGCCGACCGGCACCGACCCCGCGAACCTCCCGGTCACCTTCACACCCTGACCCGTTTCCGACGCAGTACCGAGCCACCAGGAACCACCCCGTGACAACGATCACCCCCGATCCCGGGAACCAGAACCGCCCCCGCCCCTCACTTCGCGGGCAGGCGGGTGCGCCCGGTACGCTCACCGCCGTGCCACAGCCTGATCAGTCCCAAACCACCCAGAAGGGCCACCCCGTGACCTACCCGGGACCGCCCCGGCCGGTGCGAGTCCCCGCCACACCCCTCGCGGAACTCGCCGGCCAGCTGGGTGTCACCGCCCCGGAGGGCGACGCCGCGGTCACGGGCATCACCCACGACTCGCGTGCCGTCCGCCCCGGTGACCTGTACGCCGCCCTGCCCGGCGCCCGTGCCCACGGCGCCGACTTCGCCGCCCAGGCCGCCGGCCTGGGCGCCGCCGCCGTGCTGACCGACCCGGCCGGTGCCGGGCGCGCCGCCGCCACCGGACTGCCGGTGCTGGTGGTCGAGGACCCGCGCGCGGAGATGGGCGAGCTGGCCGCGACGATCTACGGCCGGCCCGGCCGCGACCTGCTCCAGATCGGCATCACCGGCACCTCCGGCAAGACCACCACCGCCTACCTGGTCGAGGGCGGCCTGCGCACGGCGCGCTCCACCGGCCTGATCGGCACGGTCGAGATGCGCATCGGCGACGAGCGCATCAAGTCCGAGCGGACCACCCCCGAGGCCACCGACCTCCAGGCGCTCTTCGCGGTGATGCGCGAGCGCGGCACCGAGGCGGTCGCCATGGAGGTCTCCAGCCACGCCCTGGTGCTCGGCCGGGTCGACGGCTGCGTCTTCGACGTCGCCGTCTTCACCAACCTCAGCCCGGAGCACATGGAGTTCCACCGGGACATGGAGGACTACTTCCAGGCCAAGGCGCGGCTCTTCACCCCGGAGCGCAGCCGGCTGGGCGTGGTCAACGCCGACGACGAGTACGGCCGCCGCCTCGCCCGCGAGGCCACCGTCCCGGTCGTCACCTACTCGGCCGAGGGGCACCCCGACGCCGACTGGCGGGCCGAGGAGGTGAAGGTCGGGCCGCTGGACTCGACGTTCACCGCGGTCGGCCCCCAGGGGGAGCGGATCACCGCCCGCTCGCCGCTGGCCGGCCCGTTCAACGTGGCCAACACCCTCGCCGCGATCGTCGCGCTCGCCGTCGCCGGCCTCGACCCCCAGGACGCGGCCGACGGGGTCGCGGCGGTGCCGGGGGTGCCGGGCCGCCTGGAGCGGGTGGACGCCGGGCAGCCGTACCTCGCGGTGGTCGACTACGCGCACAAGACCGACGCGGTCGAGTCGGTCCTCAAGGCGCTGCGCAAGGTCACCGAGGGCAGGCTGCACGTCGTCCTCGGCTGCGGCGGCGACCGGGACACCACCAAGCGGATGCCGATGGGCGCCGCCGCCGCCCGGCACGCCGACACTGCCGTACTGACCTCCGACAACCCCCGCTCCGAGGACCCGCTCGCGATCCTCGCCACCATGCTCCAGGGCGCCGCCTCGGTGCCCGCCCACGAGCGCGGCGAGGTGCAGGTCTTCGAGGACCGGGCCGCCGCCGTCGCCGCCGCCGTCGCCCGGGCCGAGCCCGGCGACACGGTGCTGGTCGCGGGCAAGGGCCACGAGCAGGGGCAGGACATCGCCGGGGTGGTGCGTCCCTTCGACGACCGGCAGGTGCTTCGCGCGGCCATCCAGGAGAACCAGGCCCTCCGGCGGGACCGGGCCGCCCGGGAGGACCAGCCCCTCCGGCAGCCCCAGGCCTCCCGGCAGCCCCAGGCCCCCCAGCAGACCCAGGCCATCCAGAAGACCCAGGGATGAAATCCCGCATGATCCAGGGGATGTACTTGTGATCGCCCTCTCTCTCGCCGAGATCACAGAAGTCGTCGGCGGGCAGATGCACGACATACCGGATCCGTCGGCCGAGGTCACCGGACCGGTCGTCCGGGACTCCCGCGAGGCGGGACCCGGCAGCCTCTTCGTCGCCTTCGTCGGCGAACGAGCGGACGGCCACGACTTCGCGCCGGCGGTCGTGGAGGCGGGAGCGGTGGCCGTGCTCGGCTCCCGGCCCGTCGGCGTGCCCGCGATCGTCGTGGACGACGTCCAGGCCGCCCTCGGCGCCCTCGCCCGCCACGTCGTACGGCGCCTGGGGGCCACCCTGGTGGCGCTCACCGGCTCGGCGGGCAAGACCAGCACCAAGGACCTCATCGCGCAGGTGATCGGGCGCAAGGCGCCGACGGTGTTCACGCCGGGCTCGTTCAACAACGAGATCGGGCTGCCGCTGACCGCCCTGACCGCCACCGAGGAGACCCGTTTCCTCGTCCTGGAGATGGGTGCCCGCGGCATCGGCCACATCCGGTACCTCACCGGCCTGACCCCGCCGAAGATCGGCCTCGTCCTCAACGTCGGTTCCGCGCACATCGGCGAGTTCGGCGGCCGGGAGCAGATCGCGCAGGCCAAGGGCGAACTCGTGGAGTCGCTTCCGGAGGACGGCGCCGCGGTCCTCAACGCCGACGACCCCTACGTACGGGCCATGGCCGCCCGAACGAAGGCGAAGGTGATCCTTTTCGGAGAGTCCGGCGAAGCGGACGTTCGCGCCGAGAACGTGCGACTAACGGACACCGGACAGCCCGCGTTCAGGCTTCACACACCCTCCGGTGCAAGCGATGTGACGATGCGCCTGTACGGTGAGCATCACGTGTCGAACGCGCTCGCCGCGGCCGCCGTCGCCCACGAGCTGGGCATGTCCGCAGACGAGATCGCCACCGCGCTCTCCGAGGCGGGCTCCCTCTCCCGCTGGCGGATGGAGGTCACCGAGCGCCCGGACGGCGTGACGGTCGTCAACGACGCCTACAACGCGAACCCCGAGTCCATGAAGGCCGCGCTGCGCGCGCTGGTCGCGATGGGCAAAGCCGCACAGGCGAAGGGGGGCCGTACGTGGGCGGTGCTCGGCAAGATGGCCGAGCTCGGGGACGAGGCGCTCGCCGAGCACGACGCGGTCGGACGGCTCGCCGTCCGGCTCAACGTCAGCAAGCTCGTCGCGGTCGGGGGCAGGGAAGCCCGCTGGCTGCAACTGGGCGCATACAACGAGGGTTCGTGGGGTGAGGAGTCGGTGCACGTGTCCGACGCACAGGCGGCGATCGACCTGTTGCGCAGCGAGTTGCGCCCGGGGGACGTCGTGCTCGTGAAGGCGTCCCGTTCGGTGGGTCTGGAGAGGGTCGCCACGGCGCTCCTGGAGGCCGGCGCCGAGGGTGAGGTCGCTGCCCGATGATGAAGCAGATCCTGTTCGCGGGAGTCATCGGTCTCTTCCTGACACTGGTCGGCACCCCGTTGCTGATCAAGCTCCTCGCCCGCAAGGGCTACGGCCAGTACATCCGTGACGACGGTCCGCGCGAGCACGCCAGCAAGCGCGGTACGCCGACGATGGGCGGTATCGCCTTCATCCTGGCGACGGTCGCCGCGTACTTCCTGGCCAAGGTCATCACCAGCTACCTGGACCCGCAGGCGGACGCGGCGCCGACCTTCTCGGGCCTGCTGGTGCTCGGCCTGATGGTCGGCATGGGCCTGGTCGGCTTCCTGGACGACTACATCAAGATCGTCAAGCGGCGTTCGCTGGGTCTGCGGGCCAAGGCGAAGATGGCCGGCCAGCTGATCGTCGGCATCGCCTTCGCGGTGCTCTCGCTGCAGTTCGCGGACAACCGCGGCAACACCCCGGCCTCCACCAAGCTGTCGTTCATCAGCGACTTCGGCTGGACCATCGGCCCGGTGCTGTTCGTGGTCTGGGCGCTGTTCATGATCCTGGCGATGTCCAACGGCGTGAACCTGACCGACGGTCTGGACGGTCTGGCCACCGGCGCCTCCGTCCTGGTCTTCGGCGCCTACACGTTCATCGGCGTCTGGCAGTTCCAGGAGTCCTGCGCCAACGCCACGACGCTGACCAACCCGGGCGCCTGCTACGAGGTGCGCGACCCGCTCGACCTGGCGGTGGTGGCCTCCGCGCTGATGGGCGCCTGCCTGGGCTTCCTGTGGTGGAACACCTCGCCGGCCAAGATCTTCATGGGCGACACCGGTTCGCTCGCGCTCGGCGGTGTGCTGGCGGGGCTGGCGATCTGTTCCCGCACCGAACTGCTGATGGCCATCCTCGGCGGCCTGTTCGTCCTGATCACCATGTCGGTGGTCATCCAGGTCGGCTCGTTCAAGATGACCGGCAAGCGGGTCTTCCGGATGGCGCCGCTGCAGCACCACTTCGAACTCAAGGGCTGGTCCGAGGTCCTGGTCGTGGTCCGTTTCTGGATCATCCAGGGCATCTGTGTGATGGTCGGACTGGGCCTCTTCTACGCGGGATGGGCAGCGGACAAGTGACCGACTCGGTGTTCTCGGACTTTCAGGGCAAGCACGTCACCGTCGCCGGACTCGGCGTCTCCGGAGTACCGGCGGCCAAGGTCCTGCACGGCCTCGGCGCGCGCGTCACCGTCGTCAACGACGGCGCGGACGAGCGCGCGCGGGCGCAGGCGGCCGAACTGGAGGCGCTCGGCGTCACCGTGCGCCTCGGCGACGGCGACTCCCTGCCCGAGGGCACCGACCTGATCGTCACCGCCCCCGGCTGGAAGCCCGCCAAGCCGCTGTTCGCGGCGGCCGAGGCGGCCGGCGTCCCGGTCTGGGGCGACGTCGAACTGGCCTGGCGGCTGCGGGGCGAGAACGCCGCCCCGTGGCTCGCGGTCACCGGCACCAACGGCAAGACCACCACCGTCCGGATGCTCGCCTCGATCCTGACGGCGGCGGGCCTGCGCACCGCCGCAGTCGGCAACATCGGCGTCTCCCTGCTGGAGGCGGTCACCGGTGAGGAGGAGTACGACGTCCTGGCCGTGGAGCTGTCCAGCTACCAGCTCCACTGGGCGCCCTCGCTGCGCGCCCACTCGGCCGCCGTCCTCAACCTCGCCCCCGACCACCTCGACTGGCACGGCTCCATGGCGGCGTACGCCGCCGACAAGGGCCGCGTCTACGAGGGCAACCGGATCGCCTGCGTCTACAACGCCGCAGACAAGGCCACCGAGGACCTGGTCCGCGAGGCCGACGTCGAGGAGGGCTGCCGGGCCGTCGGCTTCACCCTGGGCACCCCGGCGCCCTCCCAGCTCGGCGTCGTCGACGGCATCCTGGTGGACCGCGCCTTCGTGGCGGACCGGCAGAAGAACGCCCAGGAACTGGCCGAGGTCACCGACGTGAACCCGCCGGCCCCGCACAACATCGCCAACGCGCTGGCCGCCGCCGCCCTCGCCCGCGCCTACGGGGTGCCCGCGGCGGCCGTCCGGGACGGGCTGCGCGCCTTCACCCCGGACGCCCACCGCATCGCGCACGTCGCCGACGTGGACCAGGTGGCCTACGTGGACGACTCCAAGGCGACCAACACCCATGCCGCCGAGGCGTCCTTGGCGGCGTACGAGTCGGTCGTGTGGATCGCCGGCGGGCTGGCCAAGGGCGCCACCTTCGACGAACTGGTCACGGGGGCGGCGAAGCGGCTGCGCGGCGTGGTGCTGATCGGCGCCGACCGCGCGCTGATCCGCGAAGCTCTCGCGCGACACGCCCCCCAGGTCCCGGTCGTCGACCTCGACCGGACCGACACTGGGGCGATGCTCGCGGCCGTCCGGGAGGCGCGGCGGCTCGCCCGGCCGGGCGACACGGTGCTGCTGGCCCCGGCCTGCGCTTCCATGGACATGTTCACCAACTACAACAAGCGCGGTGACGCGTTCGCACAGGCCGTTCGCGAACTCGGCGCCTGACCCGGCCTGCCGCGCCGGGTGACCACGGGAGGGACACGTGGGACGGTCCAGGCCGACGTACAGCGGAGGCTGCGATGCCCGTTAGTCCCGGCAGCCGTACCGGACGGCCGCCCGCACAGCGGACCGCCGGACGGCCCGCCCCCCGGCGCACGACGCCCGAGAACCCGTTCCTGCGCCTGTACAGCCGGCTGCAACGGGCCTGGGACCGGCCGCTGACCGCCTACTACCTGATCGCGGGCGGCAGCGCGCTGATCACCGTGCTCGGTCTGGTGATGGTCTACTCGGCCTCCCAGATCACCGCGCTCCAGCTCTCGCTGCCGGGCTCGTACTTCTTCCGCAAGCAGTTCCTGGCGGCGGCGATCGGCACCGCGCTGCTGTTCGCCGCCATGCGGATGCCGGTCAAGCTGCACCGGGCGCTGGCCTACCCGATCCTGGCGGGCGCGGTCTTCCTGATGGCGTTGGTGCAGGTGCCGGGGGTGGGGATGTCGGTCAACGGCAACCAGAACTGGATCTCCGTCGGCGGCCCCTTCCAGCTCCAGCCCAGCGAGTTCGGCAAGCTCGCCCTGGTGCTGTGGGGCGCCGACCTGCTCGCCCGCAAACAGGACAAGCGGCTGCTGACCCAGTGGAAGCACATGCTGGTGCCGCTGGTGCCGGTCGCCTTCCTCCTCCTCGGGCTGATCATGCTCGGGGGCGACATGGGCACCGCGATCATCCTGACCGCCATCGCCTTCGGGCTGCTGTGGCTGGCGGGGGCGCCCACCCGGATGTTCGCGGGCGTGCTCTCGGTCGCCGGGCTGCTCGGTGTGATCCTCATCCAGACCAACCCCAACCGGCTCGACCGCTTCGCCTGCATCGGCGCCACCGAGATGACCCCGGAAGGGGCCTGCTGGCAGGCCGTGCACGGCATCTACGCCCTGGCCTCCGGCGGACTGTTCGGTTCCGGACTCGGTGCCAGCGTGGAGAAATGGGGTCAACTCCCCGAAGCGCACACCGACTTCATCTTCGCCGTCACCGGTGAGGAACTGGGCCTGGCGGGGACACTGTCGGTGCTCGCCCTCTTCGCGGCTCTAGGCTATGCGGGTATCCGCGTGGCCGGACGCACGGAGGACCCCTTCGTCAGGTATGCCGCGGGAGGCGTGACCACCTGGATCACGGCCCAGGCCGTGATCAACATCGGCGCGGTCCTGGGACTGCTGCCGATCGCCGGCGTCCCGCTCCCGCTGTTCTCCTACGGGGGTTCCGCGCTGCTGCCGACCATGTTCGCCATCGGGCTGCTGATCGCCTTCGCGCGTGACGAGCCCGCTGCGCGGGCGGCGCTTGCGATGCGGCAACCTCGCTTTGGTAGAAAGCGGGGGACCGGGGGCACCGGGTCCAAGCGGAGGCCCCGGAGTTGGAACACGATGCGACGGCGTGCCTCGGCGGCACGCTCGTCCGGAGAGCGGTGAATTTCGGTGCATGTCGTACTCGCCGGCGGAGGAACCGCGGGCCACATCGAGCCCGCGCTCGCCCTCGCGGACGCCCTGCGCAGGCAGGACCCGACCGTGGGCATCACGGCCCTGGGCACGGAGCGCGGCCTGGAGACCCGTCTCGTACCCGAACGCGGGTACGAACTGGCGCTGATCCCGGCCGTACCGCTGCCGCGCAAGCCCACCCCCGAGCTGATCACCGTCCCGGGCCGGCTGCGCGGCACCATCAAGGCGACCGAGCAGATCCTGGAGCGCACCAAGGCCGACGCGGTGGTCGGCTTCGGCGGCTACGTCGCCCTGCCCGGCTACCTCGCGGCCAAGCGCCTCGGCGTGCCGATCGTCGTCCACGAGGCCAACGCCCGCCCCGGCCTGGCCAACAAGATCGGCTCCCGGTACGCCGCCCAGGTCGCCGTCTCCACCCCGGACAGCAAGCTGCGCAACTCCCGCTACATCGGCATCCCGCTGCGCCGCTCGGTGGCCACCCTGGACCGGGCCGCCGCCCGCCCCGAGGCCCGCGCCCTGTTCGGGCTCGACCCCAACCTGCCGACGCTGCTGGTCTCCGGCGGTTCACAGGGCGCCCGCCGCCTCAACGAGGTGGTCCAGCAGGTCGCGCCCTGGCTCCAGCAGGCCGGCATCCAGATCCTGCACGCGGTCGGCCCGAAGAACGAACTGCCGCAGGTGCACCAGATGCCGGGTATGCCGCCGTACATCCCGGTAAGTTATCTGGACCGGATGGACCTCGCGTACGCCGCGGCCGACATGATGCTCTGCCGCGCGGGCGCGATGACCGTCGCCGAACTCTCCGCCGTCGGGCTCCCGGCCGCCTACGTCCCGCTGCCCATCGGCAACGGCGAACAGCGGCTCAACGCCCAGCCGGTGGTCAAGGCCGGCGGCGGGCTGCTGGTCGACGACGCGGAACTCACCCCCGAGTGGGTCCAGCAGAACGTGCTGCCCGTGCTCGCCGACCCGCACCGGCTGTACGAGATGTCCCGTGCCGCCGCCGAGTTCGGCCGCCGGGACGCCGACGACCTGCTCGTCGGCATGGTGTACGAGGCGATCAGCGCCCACCGCGCACAGCACTAGCCGCATCCGACGGAGGGCAGGAAGCGTGGCCGGAGCGACCACCGCAGAACGCGGCGTGGACCGGCGGGAGCCGTCCGGCCCGCCCCGCGTCCGGCGCTTCAGGCGCCCCCGTCTCCGTACGGTCGTCATCCTGGCCGTCCTCCTCGTGACACTGGGCGGGGCGGCCGGCTGGCTGCTCTACGGGTCCTCCTGGTTCCGGGTGGCGGAGGTCTCGGTCTCCGGGACCGGGGTCCTGACCCCCGGGCAGGTGCGCGAGATCGCCGACGTCCCGGTCGGGGATCCGCTCATTTCCGTCGACATCGAGGCCATCGAAGCCCGTTTGGCAGAGAAATTGCCCCGAATTGACGTGATTGAGGCGGACCGTTCCTGGCCTGACGGAATCGACCTAAAAGTGACAGAGCGCACCCCGGTTCTGTTGGTGCAAAACGGCGGCAAGTATGTGGAAGTGGACGACGACGGCGTCCGATTCGCCACGATTTCCCGCGCGCCCAAGGGTGTTCCCCTGCTGGAATTGGCGGTCTCCCGTTCGGGGTCGTCCGCCGCGAGTCTTCGCCGCTTCGGCGAGGACCGGCTGGTGCGGGAGGCGGTCCGGGTCGTCGGCCGCCTGCCGGACCCGGTCGCGCGCGACACCCGGCTGGTCAAGGCGGGTTCCTTCGACGACATCTCGCTGGAGTTGACCGGCGGGCGGACCGTCGCGTGGGGGAGCGGTGAAAAGGGCGCTGACAAGGCGCGCGCGCTCACCGCGCTGATGAAAGCCGCGCCCGGTGCGCGGCACTTCGACGTAAGTGCTCCCACCGCCCCGGCATCCTCAGGGAGTTGACGGGCATCGACGCAGGCCAGCACCCTGGTTGGGCAGCGCTATGGCTGATCACATAGGGTGAAAAGAAAAACGGGAGGTTCGGCGTGTTCGTTGAACGCACGCCGCTTGTCGACTTAGTGTCCTGTTCGGAAGACTCCAGGGAACAGACATACTGGTAACCCTAAACTTCAGGGTCAGGGTTCGGGTCGGCGCTACGGACCGTCCCATTCGGCATCAGTCGTCGGGTCGCGGGGCAGCAGTGCTCCAGCGGCTCGACGACACGTAACTCGAGGCGAGAGGCCTTCGACGTGGCAGCACCGCAGAACTACCTCGCAGTCATCAAAGTCATCGGTGTCGGCGGCGGTGGTGTCAATGCCATCAACCGGATGATCGAGGTCGGTCTCAAGGGCGTCGAGTTCATCGCCATCAACACCGACGCGCAAGCTCTGTTGATGAGCGACGCCGACGTCAAGCTGGACGTCGGCCGCGAACTCACCCGCGGACTCGGCGCCGGAGCCAACCCGGCCGTCGGCCGCAAGGCCGCCGAGGATCACCGCGAGGAGATCGAGGAGGTCCTCAAGGGGGCCGACATGGTCTTCGTGACAGCCGGCGAGGGCGGTGGCACCGGCACCGGCGGCGCGCCCGTGGTGGCGAACATCGCCCGCTCGCTGGGTGCCCTCACCATCGGCGTGGTCACCCGCCCGTTCACCTTCGAGGGACGGCGCCGGGCCAACCAGGCCGAGGACGGCATCGCCGAACTGCGCGAAGAGGTCGACACCCTCATCGTCATCCCCAACGACCGGCTGCTGTCCATCTCGGACCGCCAGGTCAGCGTGCTGGACGCGTTCAAGTCCGCCGACCAGGTGCTGCTCTCCGGTGTGCAGGGCATCACCGACCTCATCACCACGCCCGGTCTGATCAACCTGGACTTCGCCGACGTCAAGTCGGTCATGTCCGAGGCCGGTTCGGCCCTGATGGGCATCGGCTCGGCCCGCGGCGACGACCGCGCGGTGGCCGCCGCCGAGATGGCGATCTCCTCGCCGCTCCTGGAGGCGTCCATCGACGGCGCCCGGGGCGTGCTGCTCTCCATCTCCGGTGGTTCCGACCTCGGCCTGTTCGAGATCAACGAGGCCGCCCAGCTGGTCAGCGAGGCCGCCCACCCCGAGGCCAACATCATCTTCGGCGCCGTCATCGACGACGCCCTCGGCGACGAGGTCCGGGTCACGGTCATCGCGGCCGGCTTCGACGGGGGCCAGCCGCCCGCCAAGCGGGACAACGTCCTCGGCTCGTCCTCCGCCAAGCGCGAGGAGCAGCCCGCCCCGCCGGTCCGGCAGCCCGAGAGCCGCCCGTCCTTCGGCTCGCTCGGCAGCGTCAAGCCGAAGGAGGAGCCGGAACCGGTCGCGCCGGAGCCGGTCAGCGACCTGCCGCCGGTCGCCCCGCCGCCGGTCCCGCCGTCCCGGACCTACTCGGACAGCGCGGCCGAGGAACTGGACGTGCCGGACTTCTTGAAGTGACAGGACAGCGCGACACCGCGAGCGGCGCGCACTTCGCCTTCACCGACCGGTGGGGCGGGGTGAGCGCCGTTCCGTACGAGGAGCTCAACCTCGGCGGCGCGGTCGGTGACGACCCCGACGCCGTGCGGACCAACCGGGAGAGGGCGGCCGGGGCACTGGGCCTGGACGCGGACCGGGTGGTCTGGATGAACCAGGTGCACGGGGCGGACGTCGAGGTGGTCGACGCGCCCCGGGGCGCCCGGCCGGCACCGGAGACCGACGCGATCGTCACCGCCGAGCGGGGGCTCGCCCTCGCCGTGCTCACCGCCGACTGCGTACCCGTCCTGCTCGCCGACCCCGTCGCGGGGGTCGTCGCCGCCGCCCACGCCGGCCGGCCCGGCATGGTCGCGGGGGTCGTCCCCGCCGCCGTACGCGCCATGACCGGACTCGGTGCCGACCCCGCCCGGATCGTCGCCCGCACCGGCCCCTCCGTCTGCGGCCGGTGCTACGAGGTGCCCGAGACGATGCGCGCCGAGGTGGCCGCCGTCGAACCGGCGGCGTACGCCGTGACGAGCTGGGGCACGCCGGCGGTCGACGTGGCCGCTGGGGTGCACGCCCAGCTCGAACGGCTCGGGGTGCGCGACCGGGCGCGTTCGCCGGTGTGCACGCTGGAGTCGAAGGACCACTTCTCGTACCGGCGCGACCGCACCACCGGGCGGCTCGCCGGCTATGTCTGGCTGGACTGATGGGGCATGACGGAACGTAAGGACGAACTCGCCGCCAATCTGGCGAAGGTGGAGGAGCGCATCGCCGCCGCGTGCGCCGCCGCCGGCCGGGCCCGCGAGGAGGTGACCCTGATCGTGGTCACCAAGACCTATCCGGCGAGCGATGTGCGCGCCCTGGCGGAGCTGGGGGTGCGGCACGTCGCCGAGAACCGGGACCAGGACGCGGCGCCCAAGGCCGCCGCGTGCGCGGATCTGCCGCTCACCTGGCACTTCGTAGGCCAGCTGCAGACCAACAAGGTACGATCCGTGGTCGGTTACGCGGATCTCGTGCAGTCCGTCGACCGCTCCCGGCTCGTCACCGCCCTGTCCAAGGAAGCGGTACGGGCCGGGCGCGAGCTCGGCTGCCTCGTCCAGGTCGCCTTCGACGCGGGGGCGCACGGTCGGGGCGAGCGGGGCGGCGTGGCACCCGACCGGATCGAGGAACTGGCCGGCCTCGTCGCCTCGTCGCCCGGGCTCCGGTTCGACGGGCTGATGACGGTGGCCCCCCTGACCGGGGAGTACGCGGGGCGTCAACAGGCCGTGTTCGAGCGTCTCGTGGATGTGGCGACCGGCCTGCGCCGCGCCCATCCGGCTGCGAACATGGTCTCGGCAGGGATGAGCGCGGACCTCGAACAGGCCGTGGCGGCCGGAGCGACACATGTGCGCGTCGGCACCGCGGTACTCGGTGTCCGTCCCAGGCTCGGGTAACGTCGCCAAGAAGTCGGACCACAGCAGAAAATATGGTCATTACCGCCGAAAGGTGGAAACAACGACCTCGTGGATCGCGGGCAGTTGGCAGTCGTCAGCCGATCCACCACAGAGCGGAGGACTCAGAGCATGGCCGGCGCGATGCGCAAGATGGCGGTCTACCTCGGCCTCGTGGAGGACGATGGGTACGACGGCCGGGGTTTCGACCCCGACGACGACTTCGAACCTGAACTCGACCCGGAACCCGAACGGGATCACCGCAGGCATGAACCGGCGCATCAGGGGCATGGTTCGCATCAGTCACAAAGGGACGAAGAGGTACGAGTCGTACAGCCGCCCGCGCCCCGCGAACCGGTGGCCCGGCCTGCTTCGCCACCCGCGGAATCCGGGCGACCCGCCCGGATCGCGCCCGTGGCATCCATCACACAAGAACGCGCGAGCCTGGAAAAGAGCGCACCGGTCATCATGCCCAAGGTCGTCTCCGAACGAGAGCCCTACCGGATCACCACGCTTCACCCACGGACCTACAACGAAGCCCGTACCATCGGGGAACACTTCCGTGAGGGCACTCCGGTGATCATGAATCTCACGGAGATGGACGACACGGACGCGAAGCGACTTGTCGACTTTGCCGCTGGTCTGGTCTTCGGTCTTCACGGCAGTATCGAGCGGGTGACGCAGAAGGTGTTCCTGCTGTCTCCTGCTAACGTCGATGTCACGGCGGAGGACAAGGCCCGCATCGCAGAGGGCGGGTTCTTCAACCAGAGCTGAGACGTAACACCGGTGAGTCGGGTCAGGGGAGAGGGAAGCAAGGGTCGTGAGCGTGGTCCTGGATGTCGTCTACATCGCGCTGATGTGCTTCCTCATCGTGCTGATCTTCCGGTTGGTCATGGACTACGTCTTCCAGTTCGCCCGCTCGTGGCAACCCGGCAAGGCGATGGTGGTCGTACTGGAGGCCACCTACACTGTCACCGATCCACCGCTGAAGCTTCTGCGGCGGTTCATTCCGCCGCTGCGTCTCGGGGGCGTGGCGCTCGACCTGTCCTTCTTCGTACTGATGATCATCGTCTACATCCTGATCTCGATCGTGAGCCGGCTGTGAGCGATGAGAGAGATACGGGCTTGCCGAATGCCGACGACTACGTTGAGGTGAAGAGATGCCGTTGACCCCCGAGGACGTGCGGAACAAGCAGTTCACGACCGTCCGCCTCCGAGAAGGCTATGACGAGGACGAGGTCGATGCCTTCCTCGACGAGGTCGAAGCCGAGCTGACCCGTCTGCTCCGCGAGAACGAGGACCTGCGCGCCAAGCTGGCCGCGGCCACGCGCGCGGCCGCGCAGAACCAGCAGAACATGCGCAAGCCCCCCGAGCAGCCGCAGGACGGGCAGCAGGGCGGTGGCGGCGGAGGCATGCACCAGCAGGGCGGGATGCCCCAGCAGGGTGGAATGCCGCAGCAGGGTGGAATGCCGCAGCAGGGCGGGATGCCCCAGCAGGGCATGCGCGGTCCGGGCGCTCCGGTGCCCGCTGGCATATCGGGCCCGCCGCAGCAGCAGATGGGTGGCCCCATGGGCGGTCCGCCCCAGCTGCCGAGCGGCGCCCCGCAGCTGCCCGCCGGTCCCGGCGGTCAGGGCGGCCCGCAGGGTCCCGGTCCGATGGGCCAGGGTCCGGGGCCGATGGGTCAGGGCCCGGGTCCGATGCAGGGCCAGATGGGTCCCGGCCCGATGGGCGGCCCCATGGGCGGCCCGCAGGGTCCCGGCGGCCCCGGCATGCCCGGCCAGGGCGGCCCTGGTGGCGACAGCGCCGCGCGCGTTCTGTCGCTGGCCCAGCAGACCGCCGACCAGGCGATCGCCGAGGCCCGTTCCGAAGCCAACAAGATCGTCGGCGAGGCGCGTTCGCGTGCCGAGGGCCTGGAGCGGGACGCCCGCGCCAAGGCCGACGCCCTGGAGCGGGACGCGCAGGAGAAGCACCGCGTCGCGATGGGCTCCCTGGAGTCCGCCCGCGCCACGCTGGAGCGCAAGGTCGAGGATCTGCGCGGTTTCGAGCGCGAGTACCGCACGCGGCTGAAGTCCTACCTGGAGTCCCAGCTGCGTCAGCTGGAGACCCAGGCCGACGACTCGCTGGCACCGCCGCGGACGCCCGCCGCGGCCTCGCTGCCGCCGTCCCCGGCGCCCTCGATGGCCCCGGCCGGTGCGAGCGCGCCGTCCTACGGCGGCAACCAGTCCATGGGCAGCGGGCCGGGCGCGTCGTCCGGACCGTCGTACGGCGGTCAGCAGCAGATGTCGCCGGCGATGACCCAGCCGATGGCGCCGGTGCGGCCGCAGGGACCGTCGCCGATGGGACAGGCGCCCTCGCCGATGCGCGGGTTCCTCATCGACGAGGACGACAACTGAGCGGTGTTGAACGGTAGTACGGCGCCGTAGCCGGCGGTGTTCAAGGCGGGCCCCGGGTTCTCGAACCCGGGGCCCGCCTCGCGTCGTTCCCGCGAAAGGGCGCGGACGGTACGCGAGAGGCCCGGCTCCCCGGTGCGTCGCGGGAGCCGGGCCTCTCGTGCCGTCTACGCCTTGCGGAGGCGGAACGTCAGGGACAGGCCCGCGTCCGTGAAGGCGTCCCCGTACGTGCCGTCCGCCTCGCCCTCGGCGAAGTCGGTGGCCAGCACCTCGTCGGCGATCAGGGCCGAGTGCCCGGTCAGGGCGGCGACGACCGCCGGGTCCGTGGCCGTCCAGCGCAGGGCGATGCGGTCGGCGACGTCCAGGCCGCTGTTCTTGCGGGCCTCCTGGATCAGGCGGATCGCGTCCCGGGCGAGGCCCGCGCGGCGCAGCTCCTCGGTGATCTCCAGGTCGAGGGCGACCGTGGCACCGGAGTCGGAGGCGACCGACCAGCCCTCGCGCGGGGTCTCCGTGATGATCACCTCGTCGGGAGCGAGGGTGATCGTCTCACCGTCGACCTCCACCGAGGCCGTGCCCTCCCGCAGGGCGAGGGAGAGCGCCGCCGCGTCCGCGTCCGCCACGGCCCTGGCGACGTCCTGGACGCGCTTGCCGAACCGCTTGCCCAGCGCGCGGAAGTTGGCCTTGGCGGTGGTGTCGACCAGGCTGCCGCCGACCTCGCTGAGGGAGGCGAGGGACTCGACGTTCAGCTCCTCCGTGATCTGCGCGTGCAGTTCGGGGGAGAGCGCGTCGAAGCCCGCCGCCGCGACCAGCGCACGCCGGAGCGGCTGGCGGGTCTTGACGCCGGACTCCGCGCGGGTGGCGCGGCCCAGTTCGACCAGGCGCCGGACCAGGACCATCTGCTGCGACAGCTCCGGGTCGACGGCGGTGAGGTCGGCCTCCGGCCAGGCGGACAGGTGCACGGACTCCGGGGCGCCCGGGGTGACCGGCACGATCATGTCCTGCCAGACCCGCTCGGTGATGAACGGCGTCAGCGGGGCCATCAGCTTGGTGACCGTCTCGACGACCTCGTGCAGGGTGCGCAGCGCAGCCTTGTCGCCCTGCCAGAAGCGGCGGCGGGAACGGCGTACGTACCAGTTGGACAGGTCGTCGACGAACGCGGACAGCAGCTTGCCGGCGCGCTGGGTGTCGTAGCCCTCCAGGGCCTGGGTCACCTGGTCGGTGAGGGCGTGCAGTTCGGACAGCAGCCAGCGGTCCAGGACGGGGCGGTCGGCCGGGGCCGGGTCGGCCCCGCTCGGCGCCCAGCCCGAGGTGCGGGCGTACAGGGCCTGGAAGGCGACCGTGTTCCAGTACGTGAGGAGCGTCTTGCGGACGACCTCCTGGATGGTGCCGTGGCCGACGCGGCGGGCCGCCCACGGGGAGCCGCCGGCCGCCATGAACCAACGGACCGCGTCGGCGCCGTGCTGGTCCATCAGCGGGATCGGCTGGAGGATGTTGCCCAGGTGCTTGGACATCTTGCGGCCGTCCTCGGCGAGGATGTGGCCCAGGCAGACGACGTTCTCGTAACTCGACTTGTCGAAGACCAGGGTGCCGATGGCCATGAGGGTGTAGAACCACCCTCGCGTCTGGTCGATGGCCTCGCTGATGAACTGCGCCGGGTAGCGGGACTCGAACAGTTCCTTGTTCTTGTACGGGTAGCCCCACTGCGCGAACGGCATCGAGCCCGAGTCGTACCAGGCGTCGATGACCTCCGGCACGCGCGTGGCCGTCTTGCCGCAGCCGTCGTGGCGGCAGGCGAAGGTGACCTCGTCGATGTACGGGCGGTGGGGGTCCAGGCCCGACTGGTCGGTGCCGGTCAGCTCGGTCAGCTCGGCGCGGGAGCCGACGACGGTGAGGTGGTCGTCCGCGCAGCGCCAGACGGGCAGCGGGGTGCCCCAGTAGCGGTTGCGGGAGAGCGCCCAGTCGATGTTGTTGTTCAGCCAGTCGCCGTACCGGCCGTTCTTGACCGAGTCGGGGAACCAGTTGGTCTTCTCGTTCTCCGCGAGGAGACGGTCCTTGACCGCCGTGGTGCGGATGTACCAGGACGGCTGCGCGTAGTAGAGCAGCGCGGTGTGGCAGCGCCAGCAGTGCGGGTAGCTGTGCTCGTAGGGGAGGTGCCGGAAGAGCAGGCCGCGGCGGTCGAGGTCCTCGGTGAGCTGTTCGTCGGCCTTCTTGAAGAAGACGCCGCCGACCAGGGGGAGGCCCTCCTCGAAGGTGCCGTCGGGGCGGACCGGGTTGACGATCGGCAGGCCGTAGGAGCGGCAGACCCTGAGGTCGTCCTCACCGAAGGCGGGGGACTGGTGGACCAGGCCCGTGCCGTCCTCGGTGGTGACGTAGTCGGCGTTGACGACGTAGTGGGCCGGCTCGGGGAACTCGACCAGCTCGAACGGGCGCCGGTAGGTCCAGCGCTCCATCTCGGCGCCGGTGAAGGTCTGCCCGGTGGTCTCCCAGCCCTCGCCGAGGGCCTTCGCCACGAGGGGGGCGGCGACGACGAGCTTCTCGGCGCCGTTCGTGGCGACGACGTAGGTGACCTCGGGGTGGGCCGCCACCGCCGTGTTGGAGACCAGGGTCCACGGCGTGGTCGTCCACACCAGGAGGGCGGCCTCGCCGGCCAGCGGGCCGGAGGTGAGCGGGAAGCGGACGTAGACGGAAGGGTCGACGACCGTCTCGTAGCCCTGGGCCAGCTCGTGGTCGGACAGGCCCGTGCCGCAGCGGGGGCACCAGGGGGCGACGCGGTGGTCCTGGACGAGGAGGCCCTTGTCGAAGATCTTCTTCAGGGACCACCAGACGGACTCGACGTACTCCGGGTCCATCGTGCGGTACGCGTCGTCGAGGTCGACCCAGTAGCCCATGCGGGTCGTCAGCTCGGTGAAGGCGTCGGTGTGGCGGGTCACCGACTCGCGGCACTTGGCGTTGAACTCCGCGATGCCGTACGCCTCGATGTCCGGCTTGCCGCTGAAGCCCAGCTCCTTCTCCACCGCCAGCTCCACGGGCAGACCGTGGCAGTCCCAGCCGGCCTTGCGGCCGACGTGATAGCCGCGCATGGTGCGGAAGCGGGGGAAGACGTCCTTGAAGACGCGGGCCTCGATGTGGTGGGCGCCCGGCATGCCGTTGGCGGTGGGCGGACCCTCGTAGAACACCCATTCGGGGCGGCCCGCGGACTGCTCCAGGCTCTTGGCGAAGATCTTCTGCTCGCGCCAGAAGTCGAGCACCGCGTGTTCGAGCGCGGGCAGGTCGACCTGGGCGGGTACCTGGCGGTACAGCGGCGGCGTATTCAACGCGTTTCCTCCGGCGGACGTGCTGCCTTCCGTCGGAGGGACGAGAGCGTCGTGCTCCCGCGGTACCACCCTCCTTGGCTCCCGGTGCGCCCTGTGCGCCGGTGAGCCCCCTCATTGGGGTCGCGATGCCGGGTCTACTCGCCGCGCCCGGTCCGGTGCGGCTTTCTTCCGGCGGCTCCGGGGTGATCTTCGCGTCGGGCTCGCCCCCGGGCTCACACCGTCCCCGGGTCGCTCTGGGCTGCGTACGCCGCTACTCGTCCCCATCCACGCTTTTCGCTCCGCCCAGTGTACGGCGCCCGGCGGACAGCGGCCGACCGGTTTCCGGACCGGCATACCCGGCGGGGAGCTGGGCACAACGGATGCAGGCCCGCCGAGCGGGGCGGTACGCCCCGTTGCCGCGGGACTCAAGTCGATTTATCGTCCCAGCACGATTCGCGTGCAAGATCATGGTTTGTGAAGGGGCCGCGGCATGGTGGCGAAGAAGACCGCCGTACGGCACTCGGGGTCCGGCGGACCCGCTCGTGCCCCGGCCCCCGGAACCCCCGGCTCCGCCGATGGGATGGGGGAGGGGGCGGGCGGGAAGAGGAGCACGCGGGGCGGGGGGAAGGCCGGGGTGAGGAGGACGGCGGAGGGGACGGGGGCCGGGGCGGGCGGTGAAGCGGGCGGCGGAGCGGGGGGTGCGGCGTCGGCCGGGGAGGCGGTCGCTGGGAAGGGCGCGGCGAGGAGGACGGCGGCGAGGAGAACCGCGACGAGGACGACTGCGGAGAAGACAACGGAGACGGCCGCGGAGAAGACGGCGGAGACAACGGAGACGGCTGCGGAAAAAACGGCGGAGACAGCGAAGACGGCCGCGGAGAAGACGGCGGAGACAGCGAAGACGGCCGCGGCGAAGGCCGCCGCTGCCGAGAGGACCGCCGCGGGGAGGACCGCGGCCGGGAAGACCCCGGGGAAGAAGGTCGCGGCGGCGCCGGGTGGCGTGGCGGGGAAGAGCACGGCCAAGAAGGCGGGCGCGGCCGAGGCCGCGGAGCAGACGGGAGCCACGACGGTGGTTGCGAAGAAGACCCCTGACACGGCCACGGCGGCCACGACGGCGGTACCGAAGGCGCGGGGCGGCGCGGTGGAACCCGGCGACCTCGCGGTGCGCCCCGGCGAGAACCCGTGGACCCCCGAGGAGGTCGAGGAGGCGCGCGGGGAGCTGCGGTCCGAGGAGGCCCGGCTCCGCGCCGAGCTGGACTCCTCCGAGCGGGCGCTGCAGGGCCTGATGCGGGACCCGGGGGACGGCGCGGGGCACGACGAGGCGGACACCGGCACCAAGAACATCACGCGCGAGCACGAGCTGGCGCTGGCCGCCAACGCCCGCGAGATGCTCTCCCAGACCGAGCACGCCCTGGAGCTGCTGGAGGCGGGCACCTACGGGCTGTGCGAGCACTGCGGCGAGCCGATCGGCAAGGCCCGGATGCAGGCGTTCCCCAGGGCCACCCTGTGCGTGGAGTGCAAACAGAAGCAGGAGCGCCGCTGAGGCGTGCCGTAGTCTCTTCCCCAGTCAGGTACCTAGGTCGAGGGACTCACGTGGCAGAGGCGGAGCGCATCATCGGTACGCCGGACACCCCGGACGAGACGGGGGACGGGCAGCGGGAGGCCGCCGGCGCCGAGCGGCCCCGGGGCAGGCGGCGGATCGCCGTGCTGTTCGCGGTGGCCGTGTCCGCGTACGTCCTGGACCTGGTCAGCAAGATGATCGTGGTGGCGAAGCTGGAGCACCACGAGCCGATCGAGATCGTCGGGGACTGGCTGCGGCTGGTGGCGATCCGCAACGCGGGGGCCGCCTTCGGCATCGGCGAGGCGTTCACCGTGATCTTCACGGTGATCGCGGCGACCGTGATCGTCGTGATCGCCCGGCTCGCCCGCAAGCTCCACAGCCTGCCGTGGGCCATCGCGCTGGGCCTGCTGCTCGGCGGTGCGCTCGGCAACCTCACCGACCGGATCTTCCGTTCGCCGGGCGTCTTCGAGGGTGCGGTGGTCGACTTCATCGCGCCCAAGCACTTCGCCGTCTTCAACCTCGCCGACTCGGCGATCGTGTGCGGCGGCGTCCTGATCGTGCTGCTGTCCTTCCGGGGCCTGGACCCGGACGGCACCGTCCACAAGGACTGAGCACCTGCCGGTCGGGGAGTGTCGGTGCCGTCCGGCATACTCGACCGGGTGAGCACGCTTCCCGAGATCCGTACCCTGCCCGTGCCCGACGGCCTGGAGGGCGAGCGCGTCGACGCCGCCATCTCCCGCATGTTCGGCTTCTCCCGCACCAAGGCCGCCGAGCTGGCGGCGGCGGGGAAGGTGGCGGTCGACGGCTCGGTGGTCGGCAAGTCCGAGCGGGTGCGCGGCGGGGCCTGGCTGGAGGTCGAGATGCCGCAGGCGCCCGCGCCGGTCCAGGTGGTCGCCGAACCGGTCGAGGGCATGGAGATCGTCCACGACGACGAGGACGTGGTCGTCATCGTCAAGCCGGTCGGGGTGGCCGCCCACCCGTCGCCCGGCTGGACCGGCCCGACGGTCATCGGCGGGCTCGCCGCCGCCGGGTACCGGATCTCCACCTCCGGCGCCGCCGAGCGCCAGGGCATCGTGCACCGCCTCGACGTGGGCACCTCCGGGCTGATGGCGGTCGCCAAGTCGGAGCGCGCCTACACCTCGCTCAAGCGCCAGTTCAAGGAGCGCACGGTCGACAAGCGCTACCACACGCTGGTGCAGGGCCACCCCGACCCGACCAGCGGCACCATCGACGCGCCCATCGGCCGCCACCCGCAGCACGACTACAAGTGGGCGGTCACCGCCGAGGGCAAGCCGTCGGTGACGCACTACGACCTGATCGAGGCGTTCCGCGCGGCCTCCCTGCTCGACGTGAAGCTGGAGACCGGCCGCACCCACCAGATCCGCGTCCACATGGCCGCCCACCGCCACCCCTGCGTCGGCGACCTGACCTACGGCGCCGACCCGACCCTCGCCAAGCGGCTGCGCCTGACCCGCCAGTGGCTGCACGCCGTCCGGCTCGGCTTCGAGCACCCCGGCACCGGCGACTGGGCGGAGTACGCCAGCGACTACCCGGACGACCTCCAGCAGGCCCTGGACCGGGTCCGGGAGGAGACCTACGCATGAGCGGCGGTACACCCGTGTACGCGGTGCGCGTCGCCGAGGACCCCGCCGACCGCGAGGCGTGCTTCGCGGTGCGCAAGGAGGTCTTCGTCGCCGAGCAGGGCGTCGACGAGGAGATCGAGTACGACGCCTACGACGCCGTCGCCACGCACGTCCTGGCGGTCCGCGAGGACGGCGTGCCGCTCGGGACCGGGCGGCTGCTGACCGGGGAGGCGGCGGCCGGGAAGACCGGCGGCGACCCGGGTGTGGGGTCGCTGGGGCGGCTCGCCGTGACCCGGGCGGCGCGGGGGCTGGGCGTCGGGGCCGCGCTGGTGCGGGCCATCGAGGACGCGGCACGCGCGCGGGGGCTCACGGCGGTGGACCTGCACGCGCAGACCCACGCCCTCGGTTTCTACGAGCGGCTCGGCTACACGGCGTACGGTCCGCGGTTCCCCGACGCGGGGATAGCGCACCGCGCGATGCGACGCGTGCTGTGACCCGAGGTTCTCGACGGGGCGACGGGGAAGGCGAGGTGGCAGGCTGGAAGCCTGCCGTGTGATCGCCGAGACCTCTCAGGAGCGCTGACGTGGACCAGCTGGCCCTGTTGTTCGTGCTGTTGCTCGGGGCCCTGCTGAGCGTCCCGGTCGGTGACCGGTTCGGGCTGCCGGCGCCGGTGCTGATGACGGTGTTCGGCATCGTGCTGGCGCTGCTGGAGTTCGTGCCCAACGTCGACATCCCGCCGGACCTCATCCTGCCCGCCCTGCTCCCGCCGCTGCTGTACGCCGCCGTGCGGCGCACCTCCTGGCGGCAGTTCGCGGCCAACAAACGGCCCATCTTCCTGCTGGCCGTCGCCCTGGTCCTCGTCACCATGAGCTGCGTGGCCGCGGTGGCCCACGCCATCCTGCCGGGCCTCGGCCTCGCCGCCGCCTTCGCGCTCGGGGCGCTGGTGGCGCCGCCCGACCCGGTCGCGGCCACGGCCGTCGCCGGGCAGCTCGGACTGCCCCGGCGGCTGGTGTCCATCCTGGAGGGCGAGGGGCTCTTCAACGACGTCACGGCCATCGTCCTGTACAACGTCGCCATCGCCGCCGCCGTCGGCGGGACCTTCTCGCCGTGGTCGGCCGGGCGCGACCTGGTGCTGTCCGCCGTGGTCGCCGTCGCCGTCGGCCTGATGCTCGGGTGGGCGACCAACAGGGTCCTCGGCCTGCTGGAGGACGCGACCCTCCAGATCGGGCTGACGCTGCTGGTCCCGTACGCCTCCTACGTCCTGGCCGAGGAACTGCACGGCTCCGGGGTGCTGGCCGTGCTCACCACCGCGATGTTCCTCGCCGAGTACGCCGCCGACGCCGACGACGTGCTGACCCGGCTGGCCGGGCACACCGTCTGGGACGTCGTCGACACCCTGGTCACCGGGGTCGCCTTCGGGCTGATCGGCCTGGAGCTGCACAACGCGGTGCGGACCGCGTCCGGGCACTGGTCCGAGCTGCTGAGCTGGTCGGGGGCGGTGGTGGGGGTGGTGGTCCTGGTGCGGCTGCTGTGGCTGCTGCCGGCGACCTGGCTGACGAAACGGCTGCACGCCAGGCGGGACCGGGACGAGGACATCCCGATGAGCCTGCGCGAGACCGTCGTCATGTGGTGGGCGGGGATGCGCGGGGTGGCCTCGGTGGCGCTGGCCCTGGCGATCCCGCTGGAGACGGAGGACGGGTCGCCCTTCCCGCACCGCGAGGAGATCATCTTCATCGCGTTCGGGGTGATCCTGGTGACGCTGCTGGTGCAGGGGCTCACCTTGCCCTGGCTGGTCAGGCGGCTGCGGGTGACGGCCGACACCGAGCAGGAGAAGGAGTTCGAGCGCGCCCTCGCCCGGCGCGCGGCCAAGGCGGCCCGGCAGCGGCTGCGCGAGATCGAGGCGGTCGAGGAACTGCCGGAGGAGCTGACCGAGCAGATGCTGCGGCGGGCCCTCGACATCGGCCTGCGGATCAGCCCGGAGATCGGTGACGAGGAGCGGCGCGAGGCGCACCAGCAGCGGGCGCGGCGGATCAAGCGGCTCCGCCGCATCCAGGGCGAGATGCTGAGCGCCGCCCGGCACGAGGTGCTGGCCGCGCGCAGCGAACCCGGCGCCGATCCGGAGATCGTCGACCGGGTGCTGCGGCACCTGGACGTACGCAGCCTGCGCTGATCGCCCGCGGGGCCGGCCGGGTCAGTGCGGCCGGCCGTGGGCCGGCTGGTGCGGCAGGCGGCGTGCCACGCCGTCGGGGGAGGACTTGCGCAGGGAGGCGCGGCCGGGCGGGAGGGCCGCGTCGGCCGTGTTGACGCGGGGCAGGGCGTAGGGGTGCTCGGCGGCCAGCCAGCGGATCATCTGCTCGCGCACCTCGACCCGTACCGTCCAGATGTCGTCCGCGTCCTTGGCCGTCACCAGCGCCCGCACCTGCATGGTGTTGGGGGTGGTGTCGGTGACGGTCAGGTTGTACGCGCGGCCGTCCCAGGCCGGGCACTGGCGCAGGATGTCACGGAGCCGCTCGCGCATCGCGTCCACCGGCGCCGTGTGGTCCAGGTACCAGAAGACGGTGCCGGTCATCTGCGGGGTGCCGCGCGACCAGTTCTCGAACGGCTTGGACGTGAAGTACGACACCGGCATGGTGATCCGGCGCTCGTCCCAGGTGCGCACGGTCAGGAAGGTCAGCGTGATCTCCTCGACCGTGCCCCACTCGCCGTCCACCACCACCGTGTCGCCGATGCGCACCATGTCGCCGAACGCGATCTGGAACCCGGCGAACATGTTGCTGAGCGTGGTCTGCGCGGCGATGCCGGCCACGATGCCCAGCACCCCGGCCGAGGCCAGCAGCGAGGCGCCGGCCGTGCGCATCTCCTCGAACGTCAGCAGCATCGACGCCACCGCCACCACGCCGACCACCGCGGAGACCACCCGCATGATCAGCGACACCTGGGTGCGCACCCGGCGCACCCGGGCCGGGTCGCGCTGGGCGCGGGCGTGGGCGTAGCTGGAGTACGACGTCTCCACGACCGCCGCGGCGATCCGCACCACCAGCCAGGCGGCCGAGCCGATCAGCACCAGCGTCAGTATGTGGCCGACCAGGCCGCGGTGGACGGGGAAGACCTGGGCCTCGATGTACGAGCCTCTCAGCAGCGCCGCGCAGAGCAGCAGCTGGTAGGGGATGCGGGCGCGGCGCAGCAGCCCCCACAGGGGTGTCTCGTGATGCCGCTCGTCGGCCTTGCGCAGCAGCCGGTCGGTGGCCCAGCCGATGACCAGTGTGAGCACCACCGAGCAGCCGACCACGATCAGGGGGCGGAGTATGTTCTCCATCCCAGGAACGTAACCGGCACCGGCGGACCTGAACATGCGGCCCCGGACCCGAAGGTGTGACATATGCGACGTGAGGGGCGCCCCGGGCCGCTCCGGCGGGAGCGCGGGCCGCGTCGTCGGAGCCGGCTGGCACGATGGCCCCATGAACATCGTGCTCTTTCACTCGACCTTCGGTCTCCGGCCCGCGGTGCGCCAGGCCGCCGACCGGCTGCGTGACGCCGGTCACCAGGTGTGGACGCCCGACCTCTTCGAGGGCCGGACGTTCGACACGGTGGAGGAGGGGAGGGAGCACAACGAGAGCATCGGGCGCCAGGAGCTGCTGAAGCGGGCGGTGCTGGCCGCCGCCCCGTACTCGGAGCGGGGCCTGGTCTACGCCGGGTTCTCGCTCGGCGCCTCCGTCGCGCAGACCCTCGCCCTCGGCGACCGGCGGGCCCGCGGGCTGCTGCTCCTGCACGGCACCTCGGACATCGCCCCCAACGCCTCGGTGGACGACCTGCCGGTGCAGCTGCACGTCGCCGAGCCCGACCCGTTCGAGACGGACGACTGGCTCAGCGCCTGGTACCTCCAGATGGGCCGGGCCGGCGCCGACGTGGAGGTGTACCGGTACGCCGGGGCCGGCCACCTCTACACCGACCCCGGCCTGCCCGACTACGACGCCCAGGCCGCCGAGGCCACCTGGCGGACGGCGCTCGGTTTCCTCGACACGCTCCAGCACGGGGCCCGGAGCGGGGCGTAGGGCCCGGCGGGCGCCGCCGCGCGCGTGGTGCGAGCGCGCCCGGGTGCGGGCGGCGCCGTGCGGGAAGGCGGGCGCCGCGCCGGCCGCCGCCTCGACGGCGATGCGGCGGCCGGGAGCGTTCCCGGGGGGTTCCGGCCGGCTGGCCGCGGCCGGTCGGGCCACGGGCCGGCGAGCCGGGGGAGCGGATGGACCGGCGGGGGTCCACCGGCTCCCCCGGCGTCCCTTCAGGGTGTCCCTCCAGCTTCAGGGCGTCACTTCAGGGCGGCGCCGACCACCTCGGTGAACTCGGCGGCGGTCATCGGCGCGTTGCCGCTGGAGGTCTGGAGCCGCTCGCCGTCCATCACGAGGCTCGGGGTGCCGGTGACGCCGTCCTTGTTCTTGTTGAAGGCGTCGGACATGGCCAGCGCCCAGGCGTCGTAGGTGCCCTTCTGCACGGCGTTCTGGAACTCGGCGTTGTCCTTCAGCGCCGGGACGGTGTCGGCGACCTTGATCAGGTAGTCGTCGTCCTTGAACTTGTCGTCGCTCTCCTCGGGGTGCCACTTGGCCGAGTAGAGCGCCGACTTGTACTTCAGGAACGCCTCCGGGCTCACGTTCAGCGCGGCGCCCAGGGCGCTCAGGGCGTTCTTGGAGCCCTCGCCGTTCGAGCCGACCGAGAACTCGCCGTCCTTCTCGGTGTCACCGTCGAGGAAGGTGCCGCCGACGAACTGGACCTTGTACTTGCCGGCCTCGACGTCCTTCTCCAGGGTCGAGCCGGCCGCCTGCTCGAACGCGGCGCAGATCGGGCAGCGCGGGTCCTCGTAGACCTTCAGGGTCTTCTTGGCGCTGTCCTCGCCGATGACCACGGTGGTGCCGTCCTTGCCCGTGGTGTTGGCCGGGGCGACGACCTTCGACTCGTCGGCCACCGTCTCCCAGTGGGTGGGCTTGTTGGCCTGCACGACGGCGTAGCCGATGCCGCCGGCTATCGCCAGGACGCCGACGATGGAACAGGCGACGATGATCTGCCGCTTGGCCTTGTCGCGCTTGGCCTGGCGCTCGCGCTCCAGGCGCAGCCGCTCCCGGGCCGCCGTCTTCTGCTGCTGGCTGTTTCGCTTGCTCATGGTGTCGTGGACTCCGTGGGGAGGCGCGCGCGAGCGCGCGCGGGGGTGGGCTGGGGGACTGCCGGTACCGGTGTCGGGTGGTCACCCGAAGGCGGCCGAGTACGGCGGTCCGCGCCGTCCCAGGGAGTGGGTGAGGACGCGGTCGCGGGCGGTGGCGGTGCGGCGGACCGGAGGCGCCGGGCGGCGCGGGGCGGGGACCGGGCGTACGGTGACCGCCGCGGCGGCGAGCAGCAGCGGCCGGAACGTGGTGGCGACAGCCGCCCGCAGCAGCTGGGCCAGCGCGCTCTCGCCGTGCCGCAGCCAGGCGGCGGCGAGCAGGCCGACGCCGACGTGCGCGGCCAGCAGCAGCCAGGCCGTGCCGGGGGCCGCGTCGGCGAGCAGGGCCTCCAGCCGGTCGGTGCCGGCGCCGGTCACCCGGGTCAGCGGGCTGGTGACGCCGGCGTGGACGGCGGTGCCGTCGCCGCACAGCACGTCGAGGCCGACCGAGCGCAGCGGACCCGCGACCGGGCCCCCCGCCGGGCCGTAACAGACGTGCTGGCCGGTGGTGAGGACCGTGTCGGCGGCCAGCTCCAGCGGGATGAGCAGGGCGGCGATCCCGCCGTAGGAGCGCTCGCGGCCCGCCAGGGCGTACGCGGCCAGGAACACACCGGCCGCGACCAGGGCCACGGTGGGCAGCGGCAGCGGGACCCCGGACAGCACCACGTGCGACGCGGTGCCGAGGGTCACGACGAGTGCCGTGAACAGCGCCGCGCGTACGGCTCTGAGCGGGGTCCCGGATATGTCCATGGCGTAGAGAGTGTGTCACGGGCTCCGGTAAAAGAACCCTAAAGGAGGGTGGGAAAGCCGGCTGCCGGGGACTCAGAGACCCGGGATCCGGCCGTTGCGGAACAGGTCGACGAAGATCTGGTGGTCGGCACGCGCGCGTGCCCCGTAGCCGTGCGCGAACTCCACCAGCAGGGGCGCGAAGCCGTCCTCGTCGGCCGCGATCGCCGCGTCGATGGCCCGTTCCGTGGAGAACGGCACCAGCGACTCGCCGGACTGGTCGTCGGCCGCCGCGTGCATCGCGGCCGTGGCCCGGCCGAGGTCGGCGACCACCTCGGCGATCTCCTCCGGGTCGTCGATGTCGTTCCAGTCCAGGTCGACGGCGTACGGCGAGATCTCGGCGACCAGCTGGCCCGCGCCGTCCAGCTCGGTCCAGCCCAGCCACGGGTCGGCGTGCGCCTGCAGGGCGCGCTGGGAGATCACCGTGCGGTGGCCCTCGTGCTGGAAGTAGTCGCGGATCGCCGGGTCGGTGATGTGCCGCGAGACGGCCGGGGTCTGGGCCTGCTTGACGTAGATGACGACGTCGTTCTCCAGGGCGTCGCTGTTGCCCTCCAGGAGGATGTTGTACGACGGCAGTCCGGCCGAGCCGATGCCGATGCCCCGGCGGCCCACCACGTCCTTGACCCGGTAGGAGTCCGGGCGGGTCAGCGAGGACTCCGGGAGCGTCTCCAGATAGCCGTCGAAGGCGGCCAGCACCTTGTAGCGGGTGGCCGCGTCCAGCTCGACGCTGCCGCCGCCGGGCGCGAAGCGGCGCTCGAAGTCACGGATCTCCGTCATCGAGTCCAGCAGTCCGAACCGGGTCAGCGAACGGGCGTCGCGCAGCGCGTCCAGCAGCGGCCCCTGGGCGGTGTCCAGGGTGAACGGCGGCACCTCGTCGCTCTTGGCACCGGTGGCCAGGGCGCGGATCCGCCGGCGGTAGGCGCTCGCGTACACCGTCACCAGTTCGGTGATCTGGTCGTCGCTGAGTGCCTTGGCGTACCCGATCAGCGCGATCGACGCCGCGAAGCGCTTGAGGTCCCAGGTGAAGGGGCCGACGTAGGCCTCGTCGAAGTCGTTGACGTTGAAGATCAGCCGGCCGGTGGAGTCCATGTACGTGCCGAAGTTCTCCGCGTGCAGGTCGCCGTGGATCCACACCCGGCTGGTCCGCTCGTCCAGGTACGGGCCGCGGTCGGCGCCCTCGTGGTCGGCGGCGTCCAGGTCGCGGTAGAACAGGCAGGCGGTGCCCCGGTAGAACGCGAAGGCCGACGCCGCCATCTTGCGGAACTTCACCCGGAACGCCGCCGGGTCGGCGGCCAGGAGGTCGCCGAAGGCGGTGTCGAAGACGGCGAGGATCTCCTCGTCGCGGTGCTCGTCACTGAGCTGCGGGACCGACATCGCGGGGTGCCTCCTGGTGCTGACGGTGCGTGTGCGCGCGTGGCGACTGGAAGGGATCTTCCGATCGGACCAACGTGTGACGGCGCGCGGGAGTGCCCGCGCGACGCCTCGCCCGAAGGTACGCGGACGGGGCCCCGGAGCGTCAGTGGCGAGGCATAGACTTCGACGCTGACCCCCCGGACTGCCCGCAGCCCGTCACCCCGAATTCGCCCAGGAGGCCGAACGTGTCCAAGCCGCCGTTCACGCACCTGCACGTCCACACCCAGTACTCGCTGCTGGACGGTGCCGCGCGGCTGAAGGACATGTTCGAGGCCTGCAACAACATGGGCATGACACACGTGGCCATGTCCGACCACGGCAACCTGCACGGGGCGTACGACTTCTTCCACACGGCGCAGAAGGCCGGTGTCACCCCGATCATCGGGATCGAGGCGTACGTCGCCCCCGAGTCGCGGCGCAACAAGCGCAAGATCCAGTGGGGTCAGCCGCACCAGAAGCGGGACGACGTCTCCGGTTCCGGCGGTTACACCCACAAGACGATGTGGGCGGTGAACAAGACCGGCCTGCACAACCTCTTCCGGCTCTCCTCCGACGCCTACGCCGAGGGCTGGCTGCAGAAGTGGCCCCGGATGGACAAGGAGACGATCTCCCAGTGGTCCGAGGGGATCGTCGCCTCCACCGGCTGCCCCTCCGGCGAGGTGCAGACCCGGCTGCGGCTCGGCCAGTTCGACGAGGCGCTCAAGGCCGCCGCCGACTACCAGGACATCTTCGGCAAGGACAAGTACTTCCTGGAGCTGATGGACCACGGCATCGACATCGAGCACCGGGTCCGCGACGGCCTGCTGGAGATCGGCCGCAAGCTCGGCATCCCGCCGCTGGTCACCAACGACTCGCACTACACCTACGCGCACGAGGCGACCGCCCACGACGCGCTGCTGTGCATCCAGACCGGCAAGAACCTCTCCGACCCCGACCGCTTCAAGTTCGACGGCACCGGCTACTACCTGAAGTCCACGGAGGAGATGTACGCCATCGACTCCTCCGACGCCTGGCAGGAGGGCTGCGCCAACACGCTCCTGGTCGCCGAGATGGTCGACACCACGGGCATGTTCGTCAAGCGCGACCTGATGCCCAAGTTCGACATCCCCGAGGGCTACACCGAGGTCACCTGGTTCCAGGAGGAGGTCCGCCGCGGCATGGAACGCCGCTACCCGGGCGGCGTCCCCGAGGACCGCCAGAAGCAGGCCGAGTACGAGATGGACGTCATCATCCAGATGGGGTTCCCGGGCTACTTCCTGGTCGTCGCCGACTTCATCATGTGGGCCAAGAACCAGGGCATCGCGGTCGGCCCCGGCCGGGGCTCCGCGGCCGGTTCGATCGTGGCGTACGCCATGGGCATCACCGACCTCGACCCGATCCCGCACGGCCTGATCTTCGAGCGGTTCCTCAACCCCGAGCGCGTCTCCATGCCCGACGTCGACATCGACTTCGACGAGCGCAGGCGCGTCGAGGTGATCCGGTACGTGACGGAGAAGTACGGCGCCGACAAGGTCGCCATGATCGGCACCTACGGCAAGATCAAGGCGAAGAACGCCATCAAGGACTCCGCGCGCGTGCTGGGCTACCCGTACGCGATGGGCGACCGGCTCACCAAGGCGATGCCCGCCGACGTCCTCGGCAAGGGCATCGACCTCAACGGCATCACGGACCCCTCCCACCCCCGCTACAGCGAGGCCGGCGAGATCCGCTCGATGTACGAGAACGAGCCGGACGTCAAGAAGGTCATCGACACCGCCAAGGGCGTCGAGGGCCTGGTCCGGCAGATGGGCGTGCACGCGGCCGGCGTGATCATGTCCAGCGAGCCGATCGTCGACCACGCCCCGATCTGGGTGCGGCACACCGACGGCGTGACCATCACCCAGTGGGACTACCCGCAGTGCGAGTCGCTCGGCCTGCTGAAGATGGACTTCCTCGGCCTGCGCAACCTGACGATCATGGACGACGCCGTCAAGATGGTGAAGTCCAACAAGGGCGTCGAGCTGGACCTGCTCTCCCTGCCGCTGGACGACCCCAAGACCTTCGAGCTGCTCCAGCGCGGCGACACCCTCGGCGTCTTCCAGTTCGACGGCGGACCCATGCGCTCCCTGCTGCGCCTGATGAAGCCCGACAACTTCGAGGACATCTCCGCCGTGTCGGCCCTGTACCGCCCGGGCCCGATGGGCATGGACTCGCACACCAACTACGCGCTGCGCAAGAACGGCCTCCAGGAGATCACCCCGATCCACAAGGAGCTGGAGGAGCCCCTCGAAGAGGTCCTGGCGGTCACCTACGGCCTGATCGTCTACCAGGAGCAGGTGCAGAAGGCCGCGCAGATCATCGCCGGCTACTCGCTCGGCGAGGCCGACATCCTGCGCCGCGTGATGGGCAAGAAGAAGCCCGACGAACTGGCGAAGAACTTCGTCCTCTTCCAGGCCGGCGCCCGCAAGAACGGCTACAGCGACGAGGCGATCCAGGCCCTGTGGGACGTGCTGGTCCCGTTCGCCGGCTACGCCTTCAACAAGGCGCACTCGGCCGCGTACGGCCTGGTCTCGTACTGGACCGCCTACCTGAAGGCCAACTACCCGGCCGAGTACATGGCCGCCCTGCTCACCTCGGTCAAGGACGACAAGGACAAGTCGGCCGTCTACCTGAACGAGTGCCGGCGCATGGGCATCAAGGTGCTGCCGCCCAACGTCAACGAGTCGATGGCCAACTTCGCCGCCCAGGGCGACGACGTGATCCTCTTCGGCCTCTCCGCGGTGCGCAACGTGGGCACCAACGTCGTCGAGTCGATCATCAGGACCCGCAAGGCGAAGGGGAAGTACGCCTCCTTCCCCGACTACCTGGACAAGGTCGAGGCGGTCGTCTGCAACAAGCGGACCACCGAGTCGCTGATCAAGGCCGGCGCCTTCGACGAGCTGGGCCACACCCGCAAGGGCCTCACCGCGCAGTACGAACCGATGATCGACAACGTGGTCGCGGTCAAGCGCAAGGAGGCCGAGGGCCAGTTCGACCTCTTCGGCGGCATGGGCGACGAGCAGGCCGACGAGCCCGGCTTCGGCCTGGACGTGGAGTTCTCCACCGAGGAGTGGGACAAGACCTACCTCCTCGCCCAGGAGCGGGAGATGCTCGGCCTCTACGTCTCCGACCACCCGCTCTTCGGCCTGGAGCACGTGCTGTCCGACAAGGCCGACGCGGGCATCTCCCAGCTCACCGGCGGCGACTTCGGGGACGGCGCGGTCGTCACCATCGGCGGCATCATCTCCGGCCTCCAGCGCAAGATGACCAAGCAGGGCAACGCCTGGGCGATCGCCACCGTCGAGGACCTCGCCGGTTCCCTGGAGTGCATGTTCTTCCCGGCGACCTACCAGCTGGTGTCGACCCAACTCGTCGAGGACGCCGTGGTGTTCGTCAAGGGCCGCCTTGACAAGCGCGAGGACGTGCCGCGCCTGGTGGCGATGGAGCTCCAGGTCCCCGACCTGTCCAACGCGGGCGCCAACGCGCCCGTGGTGCTCACCATCCCGGCCACCCGGGTCACCCCGCCGATGGTCAGCCGCCTCGGGGAGATCCTCACCCACCACCGGGGTGACAGCGAGGTCCGGATCAAGCTCCAGGGCCCCACGAAGACGACGGTGCTGCGCCTGGACCGGCACCGGGTCAAGCCCGACCCGGCGCTCTTCGGCGATCTGAAGGTGCTGCTGGGCCCGTCCTGTCTGGCGGGCTGAGCCGCCGGCCCGGCCGAGGGGCGCGTCCGCTGCCGGACGCGCCCCTCGGTGCCTACCGGCGCTCCGTGGCCGTCAGTTGTGACCGAAGCGCTTCTGCCGCTTGCCGCGGACGGCGGTGTCGGCGTGCGCCAGCGCCGGGGCGAGCTGCTCCTCCGAGGCCACGGCGACGGACCGGTCCGCCCGCTGAGCACGCTCGGAACGGGACTGCTTACGATCACGGTTGTTCTTGTTCTTGGCCATGACAGTGCCTCCTGTGGGGAAATCAGTGGCCAGAGCCTCGACCAGATTCACATAGGCCGATAAAGAACGCATATTGGACAATCACCGTCGGTGACCCGCTCCACCGGGACGCCCGGACCGCAAACGCCACGCCGAAGATCGAGTTCCGGCCGTTAACCCCCGCGCGGTCGGGCAGACTCGAGGCAAGCCCGAAGCAAACCTCCCGGAAAGAGGGTGGAAAGCGTGGACCGCTGCATCGTCCTGGTGGACGCCGGGTATCTGCTGGGGGCCGCCGCCAGTCTCCTCGCCGGGGAACCCTCGCGGTCCCGCATCACCGTCGACCACGCCGCCCTCATCCAGGGGCTGCGCGAACGCGCCCAGGCCGACACCCAGCAGCCCCTGCTGCGCATCTACTGGTTCGACGGCGCCCCCGACCGCGTCCCGCAGCCCGAACACCGCCGGCTGCGCGTGATGCCCCGGGTCACCGTCCGGCTCGGCGCGCTGACCCGCAGCGACGGCCGCTGGGCGCAGAAGGGCGTGGACGCCGCGATGCACGCCGAGCTGACCGAGCTGGCCCGCAACCGGGCCTGCTCCGACATCGTCCTGGTCACCGGCGACGGTGACCTGCTGCCGGGCATGATGGCCGCCAAGGAGCACGGCGTCGCCGTCCACCTGTGGGCCGTGCAGGCCGCCGACGGCGACTACAACCAGTCCGAGGACCTGGTCGCCGAGGCCGACGAGCGGCGCGTCCTGGACCGCGCCTGGATCACCCAGGCCGTGCGCGCCAAGGAACTGACCGGGGTGTGCGCGCCGCCGCCGGTGCCCCGGCCGGAGATCGCCGCGATCCTCTCCGCGCCGCTGCCCGAGTCCGCGCTCGCCGCCGCCGAGCGGCCCGCGGAGGAGCGCCCGCACCCCGCCCCGTCCGCCTCCCGCAACGGCGCGGGACCGGAGGACCGCGGCCCCGCCCCCAAGGGCGTCCCCACCCCCAAGGACCTCGCCGCCCTGCGCGCCCCCGGCCCCCAGCCCGCCCACCAGCCCCCCGGGAGCGCCACCCTGCGCTGGTCCTCCGACAAGGGCTGGGTCGACCGGCCGGCCGCCGAGCCCCCCGAGGCCGCCTCCATGCCGACGCTGGCCCAGCTCACCACCGCCGAACAGCGGTGGGCCGACCGGGAGGAGGACATCACCACGGTCGGCGGCGACCCGTACGAGGTCGGACAGGTCTTCGCCCGCCGCTGGGTGGAGCGCCTCGGCGACCAGGGGCACCTCCAGAGGCTGTCCGGCATGTACCCCCGCGTCCCGCACCGCATCGACGGCGAGCTGCTGCGCTACGCGGCCCGCTTCGGGCTGCTCGCCCACAAGGACGACCAGATCGACGAGCAGGACCGGTACGCCATCCGGGCCGGGTTCTGGCGCGAGATCGGGGTGCGGACGGCGGTGGAGCACGGTCCGGCGACCGGGTGAGAACCCCGCCGGACCCGCCCCCGTGGGCCGCCCCGGGCGCGGCCCGGGCGCGCGCACCCCGTAGGCTCGTCCCTTGTGAGTACGCGCGCGGCACAGGCACCTCGACCCGGTGGCGATGCCGTGTGCGTGGTGCGGGGGCTGACCAAGACCTATCCGGCGGTACGCGGCCGGCGCGGCACCCCCGCCACCCCCGAGGTGCGGGCCACCGACGACGTGGCGCTGGACATCGCGCGCGGCGAGATCTTCGGCCTGCTCGGTCCGAACGGGGCCGGCAAGTCCACCCTGGTGCGGCAGCTGACCGGGCTGATGCGGCCCGACTCCGGGACCGTGCGCATCCTCGGCCACGACATCGTCCGCCACCCCGAGCGGGCCGCGCGCGTCCTCGCCTACCTCGGGCAGGAGTCCACCGCCCTGGACGAACTGACGGTCTGGCTCGCCGCCGAGACCACCGGGCGGCTGCGCGGACTCGACGCCCGGCTCGCGCGCGAGCGGACCGGCGCCGTCCTCGACGAACTCGGCCTCACCCCGATCGCCTCCCGCGCCCTGAAGAAGCTCTCCGGCGGCCAGCGGCGGCTGGCCTGCTTCGCCACCGCGCTGGTGGGGGAGCGGCCGCTGCTCGTCCTGGACGAGCCGACCACCGGCATGGACCCGGTGGCCCGCCGGGCCGTCTGGGCCGCCGTCGACCGGCGCCGCGCCGAGCACGGCACGACGGTGCTGCTGGTCACCCACAACGTCATCGAGGCGGAGACGGTCCTGGACCGGGTCGCGGTCCTGGACCGGGGCCGGGTGATCGCCTGCGACTCACCGGCCGGCCTGAAGGAGAAGGTGGCCGGCGAGGTCCGGGTCGACCTGGTGTGGCGGGACGCGGCCCCGCTGCACGTCCCCGAGGTGGCCGCGCTGCGCGACCGCGTCGCCGAGTCGGGCCGCCGCTGGACGCTGCGGCTGGCGCCCGAGGAGGCCCGCGCGGTGGTCGCCACGGTCACCGGAGGAGCCGCCTTCGCCGCCCTGGACGACTTCACGCTGGCCACGCCCAGCCTGGAGGACGTCTACCTGGCGCTGGGCGGCGCGGCCCGGCAGGGGCTGGTGAGAGCGTGAACGCCAGGGCGGTGAGCACACCCGCCGCCGGATCCGTACCCGTGCGCGAACCCGTGTCCGCGCAGACCGGACAGGACGCCCGCCGGAGCGAAGAGGAGCAGCGCGACGTGAGTGTCGTACCCGCCGATGCCCTGCCGGGCGGTGTCCTGGCCGCCGGGGAGCGGGCCGCGCCCGCCGCGGCCGAGCTGGGGCCCCGGGCGCGGCTGTGGCCCTCCCTGGCGGCCGTCTACCGGGCGCAGCTGTCGCGGGCCCGCGTCGCGCGGATCCCGCTGCTGTTCGTGGCCACCTTCCAGTCCGTCGGCATCATGATCCTGATGCGCGGGGTGGTGGACGGCGGCGCGGAGGCACAGGCCGTGGTCGCCGGTTCGGCGGTCCTGGTCGTCGCGTTCGTCGCGCTGAACCTGCTGGCCCAGTACTTCGGCCAGCTCCGCGGCAGCGGCGGTCTCGACCACTACGCCACCCTGCCGGTGCCGCCGGCCGCGGTGGTGCTGGGCGCGGCGGGGGCGTACGCCTCCTTCACCGTGCCGGGGACCGTGGTCACGGCGGTGTTCGGCTGCGTGCTGTTCGGGCTGCCGCTCACCCACCTGTGGGTGCTGGTGGCCGTGATCCCGCTGGCCGGCGCCGCGCTGGCCGGGCTGGGCGCGGCGCTGGGCCTGCTCGCGCCCCGGCCGGAACTGGCCACGCTGCTGGGCCAGCTGGGCATGTCGGCGGCGCTGCTGCTCGGGGTGCTGCCCGCCGGCCGGATGCCGGAGGCGGTGCGGTTCGCCCGGGACCTGCTGCCGTCGACGTACGGCGTGGAGGCGTTCGCGCGGACGTTCGAGGGGCGGGTCGACTGGGCCCTCGTCCTCGCCGACCTCGCGGTGTGCGGGGTGGTCGGCGTGGTCTCGCTGGCCGTCGCCACCTGGGCCTACCGTCGGGCGGCCGTCCGGTGACGCGCCGCACAGACGGGCCTGGCACGATGGCGGGGTGACCGCACCGCTGACTCCTCCTCCGCCACCCCACGAACACTCGTCCGCGTCCCACCGGGGACAGCCGGTGCCGCCGCCCGCCGGGGCGTACGCGGCCGACGGCGCGTACGGCCGGCCCGGCGGGCAGGACGGTCCGGGACTGAGGACCGAAGTGCGGCAGGCCGCCGTGGCCGCGGTGGCGGTGGCGGTGTCCGGGGCGCTGCTCGGCGTGCTGTGGTGGTGGCTGGCGCCGACCGTGCCGCTCGTCGGTGACGTGGTGGACAAGAGCTGGGTGGTCTACCTCAAGGACTCCGAGGGCGAGCAGGCGGTCGGCGTCGACGGCACGTTCACGCTGCTCGCGCTGGCCTTCGGGGTGCTCAGCGCGCTGGTCGTCTTCCTGGCGCGGCGGCACGGCGGCGTACCGCTGGTCGTGGCGCTCGGCGTCGGCGGGCTGCTGGGCGCGCTGCTGGCCTGGCGGCTCGGGGTGTGGCTCGGGCCGACGCAGGACGTGATCGCGCACGCGCGCGAGGCGGGCAGGGGAGAGACGTTCCCGGCGCCGCTGAAGCTCGGGGCCAAGGGGGCGCTGCTGGCGTGGCCGCTGGCCGGGCTGCTGGCGCACCTGGGGCTGACGGCGCTGTTCACGCCTGGGGACCCGGAGCCCCACGAGGTGCCGGAGGGCTGATCGCGTCCCCGGGCGCGGCGCCGTCGCGGCCGACCGCGCCCGGACGGCGGCCCGGACCGGGCCCCGCGCCCCTTCGGGGCGCTCCCGAGCCGCCCGGCGGCCCTGACGCGGCGACGGGCGCCGGTCAGGGGCCAGGGAGGTTCTGGCGGATCTCCGCGGCGCCGCGGCGTTCGGCACGCTCCCCCAGAGGGGGTGTCCCCACTTGCCGTGCGGTGCGCAGGGCCGGGTGGCTCCGCCGCCTGACCCTGCGCACCGCACTCCCCGGGGGCCCGGAGCACGTACCGAACGCCGCTCCCTCTGCCACGGAGATCCGTCAGGAGACCCTAGGCGCGGCCCACGGGAGCGAGGACCGCGCCGGTCAGCTCGGCCAGGTCGGCGGGGGACAGTTCGATCTCCAGACCCCGGCGGCCCGCCGAGACGCAGATCGTGGGGTGGGCCGGCGCCGAGTCGTCCAGGACCGTGGGCAGCCGCCTGCGCTGGCCGAGGGGGGAGATGCCGCCCCGGACGTAGCCCGTGGTGCGCTCCGCGAGGACCGGGTCGGCCATCGCCGCCCGCTTGCCGCCCACCGCCGCGGCCAGCGCCTTCAGGTCCAGCGTGCCGGCGACCGGGACCACCGCGACCGTCAGCCGCCCGTCGACGTCCGCCACCAGCGTCTTGAAGACCCGCTCCGGCGGGACGCCCATCGCCTCGGCCGCCTCCTCGCCGTAGGACGGGTGGGCGGGGTCGTGGTCGTAGGAGTGGACCGTGTACGCCACCCCGGCCGCCGTCAGGGCCACCGTCGCCGGCGTGCCCCCCGGTTGCTGCTTCTTCGCCTTCTTCGCCATGGTCGGCAGGTACCTCGGTCGTGTGGTCAGTTCAGGCTCGTCGGGCCGCGCGTCAGCTCCGACGCGGGCAGTGACGGCAGCGTACGGATGACAGCCGTCTCGGTGCGAAGGAGTTTCAGCTCGTCACGGAGGCGGGAGGCGGTGTCGGGCGCCTGGAGCAGCCGCTGCTTGGTCGGCGTGTCCAGCATCATCGCGGCGGCCACCAGGTACGACACCACGCCCGGCTCGTCCGGCAGGTCGGCGCCGGTGGTCAGCGACCGCTCCCGCGCCCCCGCCAGCCGCTTCTGGTACTGGCGGAACGCCCGCAGCACGCCCTCCGCCAGCGCGCCGGCCTCGTCGCCGGGCTCCTCGCCCAGGTGCTCCGCCTCGGCCGTCAGGAACGGGCCGGAGGCGTCCACGGACAGCAGCCGCACCCGGCTCGTGCCGGTCGCCAGCACCTCGAAGGTGCCGTCGGGCCGCTCCCGGATCGTGGCGGCCTCGGCCACGCAGCCGACCCTGTGCAGGGCCTTGGCCGGGTCGGGGCCGAACCCCGCGGCGGCCCCGCGCTCGGGCACCGCCGTCGGATCGGGCAGGCCCGGCAGGCTCGGCGCCACCTCGTGGCCGTCGCGGATCGCCACGACGGCGAACCGGCGCGGTTCCTCCTCGGGGGTCTTCAGCAGCTCGCGCATCATGGCGCGGTAGCGCTCCTCGAAGACGTTGAGCGGAAGCACCAGCCCCGGGAACAGCACCGAGTTCAGGGGGAAGAGCGGAAGCCGGACGGTGGTCACGGTCCAGAAGCCTAATGCGCGCCGGGACCGGCGTGAGAACCGCGCCCCGCGCAGACCGCCACCGGCGCCTTCCCGGCCACCGCCGCGTGGACGCCGTCGCGCACCTGGAGGAACCGGCTGAGCGGGTCGTCGGCCTCCCGCTCCCAGGGGAAGGAGGTGGCGTAGGGGCCGGCCAGCCGCAGTTGCTCCAGGGCGTCCGGCCAGCGCTCCAGCCGGACCAGGACGTAGACGAGCAGGTTTCGCAGCTCCGCCGGCCACGGGTCGGCCGCCGGCTGGGCCGCCGACAGCGCGAGGGCGAGATCGGCCGCCGTGTCCAGCCGGGCCCGCCCCACCGCGTCCGCGCCGCCCTCGGTCAGGCACCGGAAGGCCGCCCGCAGCGGCAGCGCCCGCAGCGCCGCGCCCTCGGGGGCGTCCCGGGCCGCCGTCTCGGCGAAGTCCATGCACGCGCGGTGGGCGCCCGGCGAGGCGGCGGCCAGGTACTCGAGGGCCGCGACGTGGCAGCCGTAGTGGTGCGGGCAGCGGCGCACCGCCTCGGCCCACAGCCGCTCGAACTCGGCGTGCCCGGCGTGCCGCCCCCGCGCCGCGTCCAGCGCGACCCGCCAGGGCACCGGGTCCCGGCCGCTGTTCTCGGCGGTGTCCGTGACCATCGGGGTGATCTGCCGCAGCAGTTCCACGCGGTCCGGGGAGTCCCAGCACCGGTCCACCGCCAGCCGCACGGTGACCAGCCGGCCGTCCGGGTCCTCGGGGGCGGCGGTGTGCCAGGCCCGCAGCCACTCGGGGCGGGAGCGCGCGAAGGCCGCCAGCCGGGCCGCGTACCGGTCCCGGTGCTCCCACCGCTCCCGCGCACGGGTGCCGGCCAGCAGCGCGGCGGCGGGTCCGTGCGCACCGTGCGCCGCGGCGACCAGCGCGGGCGCCAGCCGGTCGTCGGGCACGTCGAGGAGCACCTCGTCCCCGGCCGGGGAACCGGCCGGAACACCGGTCGGGCCACCGGCCGGAACACCGGTCCGGTGGCCGGCCGCCGGGTGGAGGGAGGCACCTCGCAGCCGAGTCGTGCGGCGGAGGAACGCGCGTAGACGGGCCATGGTGTCGACCATTGAAAGTGCGCAGCTCGGAACGGCGCCAGGGGGTTCACCGAACCTGTGGAAAGTTGTATGGGAGGTGGCAAAGGGAGAGTAAAAGGTGAAGATTTCTCGCGTCTCGCGGAGCGGCCTCAGCTCCGCCGCAGGGTCCGCGTCGCCCCCGCCGCGACCGTCGTGGCCAGCACCCAGCCCAGCAGGATCAGCGCCGCCGCCAGCCACTGCCAGCCGCCGGCCAGCCGCCAGTAGCTCACCTGGCCCAGGTCGATGACGGGCACCAGCAGGTCCAGCGCGAAGAGCGCCGGGTTCCACGCCGGATGCTCGCCGCCCTTGAGCGGCGCCAGATCGGCGTACGAGAACGCCAGCGAGCCGGCCGCCCACAGCACCGCCAGCCAGGCCGCCGCCCGCCCCGGGCGGTACCCGTAGCCGACGGTCCAGTCCTGGAGGTACCCCCACAGCTTGGTGCCGAGCGGCAGGCCCTCGCGGCGCCGGCGCTGCTTGGCGAGCAGCACCTCGCGGGCCGCCTCCTCCTCGCCGCCCGCCTTGAGCACGGCCGCGAGCAGCTCGTACGGCTCCGGGTTGTACTCGGCGGTCGCGGCGACCACCCACCGCAGCCGCTCGGCCAGCGGGAACGGACCCCGCGGCACCAGGTTCTCGTAGCTGAAGCCGCTCATGTGCAGCCGGCCCGGGCCCGGCCAGCTGTCCGCCCGGTCGATCAGGTTGACGACCCGCGCCCCCGACAGCACCACCCGGCCCCGCGCCGGCCGCTCCCCGAGGAAGCGCAGCTCGGACGCCTGCACCCGGCGCAGCGACAGCTCCTGGGCCTCGGTCAGGACGAAGCGGGCCTGCTCGCAGTCGACCGCGTCGCCGAACCGCCCGTCGTCCAGCCGGATCCCGCCCTGGCACTCGAACCGCTGGATCCGGGTCCCCGCCACCGGTGTGGTGCCCATGAACAGCGGGTTGCCCGGGCTTCCCGGGGACAGGTGCAGCGAGCGCTCCACCGTCAGCTGCGGGGCGTTCAGCGCGAACCGGGCCCGGGGGTTGACCAGCCGGGCGCCGCGCAGGCTCAGCGAGACGCCTATCTGGGCGCTGCGCAGCCTCAGCTCGCCGTACGACTCCAGCAGGTCCGCCTGGAGGTCCTGCCCGATGGACAGGCCGTCCCCGGCGATCGACCGGCCGCCGCGGTCGTGGTGCACCACCGCCTGGTTGAGCAGCAGGTCGGTGCCTATCTGGGCGTCGGTCAGCCGCACCCCGCCCGGGAACCGGCAGCGCGGCAGGTGCAGGTCCCCCTCGGTCTGCAACCGGGCCGCCTCCAGCCGGGGCACACGGCAGTCCACCAGCCGGAGCGTGGTGAAACGCGCCTCCGGCAGCAGCACCTCCCGCTCGAACCGGCAGCGGCGCAGCTCCACGTAGGGCGCCACGGTGCCGCCCGCCAGGTCCATCGTGCCGCTGATCAGCACGCCGACCAGCTTCAGCGAGGAGACCCGGCCGGCCAGCGCGGGCGGCCCGTCCAGCAGCAGCCAGCACACGACGCGGGCCCGCACCGTCCGCTCCGGCCCCCAGGGCAGCCCGCCGTGCGGATCGTCGGCGGCGGCGTCACCGCTGCTCAGGTCGTACACGGAGCCGTTGCGGAACGCCTGCCACATTCCCGCCTCGGCCGCCGTCAGGTCGTCGGGCAGCTCCGCGGCGCGGAGTCCTGCCACCTCGGTCACGGTGTTTCACTTCCTCCCCTGCCGCTTACGGGTCATCACCCTCGTACAACCGTTCATGCCCGCAGAGTGAGGGTGCGAACACTCCTGGTGACGAATATCTGGGGCGGACGCGGACCGGGGTGTATCAGTGAGTGGAACGCGCGACCGGGGTCCGGCACGGGTCTGAGAGAATTGGTCGCGTGATCTCCCGAATCGATCTGCGTGGCGACGCCCTCCCCGAGGGCCCCGCCCTGCGCGACCTGCTGCCCCGAGCCGACTTCGACGTCTCGGCCGCCCTGGAGAAGGTGCGTCCGATCTGTGAGGACGTGCATCATCGGGGAGACGCGGCGCTGATCGACCTCGCCGAGCGGTTCGACGGCGTCCGCCTCGAGCGGGTGCGGGTGCCCGCCGAGGCCCTGGAGAAGGCCCTCGACGAGCTGGACCCGGCCGTGCGCGCGGCCCTGGAGGAGTCCGTCCGCCGCGCCCGCCTGGTCCACCGCGCCCAGCGCCGGACCACGCACACCACCCAGGTCGTGCCCGGCGGCACGGTCACCGAGAAGTGGGTGCCGGTGGACCGCGTGGGCCTGTACGCGCCCGGCGGACGCTCGGTCTACCCGTCCTCCGTGGTCATGAACGTGGTGCCCGCGCAGGAGGCCGGCGTCCCCTCGATCGCGCTCGCCTCCCCGGCCCAGGCCGAATTCGGCGGCCTGCCCCACCCGACCGTCCTCGCCGCCTGCGCCCTGCTCGGCGTCGACGAGGTCTACGCGGCCGGCGGCGCCACCGCCGTCGCGATGTTCGCGTACGGCACCGAGTCCTGCCCCCCGGCGAACATGGTCACCGGCCCCGGCAACATCTGGGTCGCCGCCGCCAAGCGCTACTTCACCGGGAAGATCGGCATCGACGCCGAGGCCGGCCCCACCGAGATCGCCGTCCTCGCCGACGCCACCGCCGACCCGGCGCACGTCGCGGCCGACCTGATCAGCCAGGCCGAGCACGACCCGCTGGCCGCGGCCGTCCTGGTCACCGACTCCGCCGAACTGGCCGACGCGGTGGAGCGGGAGCTGGAAACGCAGGTCGCCGCGACCAAGCACGTCGAGGACCGGATCGTCCCCGCGCTCAAGGGCGGGCAGTCCGCCGTCGTCCTGGTCGACAGCGTCGAAGCGGGGCTGAAGGTCGTCGACGCCTACGGCGCCGAGCACCTGGAGATCCAGACCGCCGACGCCGCCGAGGTGGCCGGCCGGGTGCGCAACGCGGGCGCGGTCTTCATCGGCCCCTGGGCGCCCGTCTCGCTCGGCGACTACGCCGCCGGGTCCAACCACGTCCTGCCCACCGGCGGCTGCGCCTGCCACTCCTCCGGCCTGTCCGTGCAGTCCTTCCTGCGCGGCATCCACATCGTCGACTACACGCGCGACGCGCTGGCCGAGGTCGCCCACCACGTGGTGACGCTGGCCGAGGCGGAGGACCTGCCCGCGCACGGCGCGGCGGTCAAGGCGAGGTTCGACTGGAAGGTTCCCGAGGGCAAGTGAGCACCACCCGCATCGACGATCTCCCCGTACGGGACGAACTGCGCGGCAAGTCCCCCTACGGCGCGCCCCAGCTCGACGTCCCCGTACGGCTGAACACCAACGAGAACCCCTACCCGCTCCCCGAGGAGCTGGTCGACCGCATCACCGAGCGGGTCCGCGAGGCCGCCCGGAACCTCAACCGCTACCCCGACCGGGACGCGGTCGAGCTGCGCACCAGGCTCGCCGCGTACCTCACCGAGACGTCCGGGCACCGCGTCGGCGCCGAGAACGTGTGGGCGGCCAACGGCTCCAACGAGGTCATCCAGCAGCTCCTGCAGACCTTCGGCGGCCCCGGCCGCACCGCCCTCGGCTTCGAGCCGTCGTACTCGATGCACGGCCTGATCGCGCGCGGCACGGGCACCGGCTGGATCTCCGGTCCCCGCGACGACGACTTCACCATCGACCTGGCGGCGGCCGAGCGGGCCATCGCCGAGCACCGGCCGGACGTCGTCTTCGTCACCACCCCCAACAACCCCACCGGCACCGCCGTCCCGCCGGAGACGGTCCGCGCCCTGTACGACGCCGCCCAGGCCGCCAAGCCGTCCATGGTGGTGCTGGACGAGGCGTACATCGAGTTCAGCCACGGCGACTCCCTGCTGCCGCTGCTCGACGGCCGCCCCCGCCTGGTCGTCTCCCGCACCATGTCCAAGGCGTTCGGCGCGGCGGGCCTGCGCCTGGGCTACCTCGCCGCCGACCCGGCCGTGGTCGACGCCGTCCAGCTGGTCCGGCTGCCGTACCACCTCTCCGCCGTCACCCAGGCGACCGCGCTGGCCGCCCTGGAGCACACCGGCACCCTGCTGAAGTACGTCGAACAGCTCAAGACCGAACGGGACCGGCTGGTTTCCGAACTGCTCGCCCTCGGCTACGAAGTGACCGAATCGGACGCGAACTTCGTCCAGTTCGGACGCTTCGACGACGCCCACGAGGTCTGGCGGAAGATCCTCGACCGGGGCGTCCTGGTCCGGGACAACGGCGTACCGGGATGGCTGCGGGTCACCGCCGGCACCCCGGCCGAGAACGACGCGTTCCTCGACGCGGTCCGTGAACTGAAGAAGGAGCAGAACGCATGAGCCGCGTAGGACGCGTGGAGCGCGTGACCAAGGAGACCTCGGTCCTCGTCGAGATCGACCTCGACGGCACCGGCAAGACCGACATCGCCACCGGCGTCGGCTTCTACGACCACATGCTCGACCAGCTCGGCCGGCACGGTCTGTTCGACCTCACCGTGAAGACCGAGGGCGACCTGCACATCGACTCCCACCACACCATCGAGGACACCGCCCTGGCCCTGGGCGCCGCCTTCAAGCAGGCCCTCGGCGACAAGGTGGGCATCTACCGCTTCGGCAACTGCACCGTCCCCCTGGACGAGTCCCTCGCCCAGGTCACCGTCGACCTGTCCGGCCGCCCCTACCTCGTGCACACCGAGCCCGAGACCATGGCGCCGATGATCGGCGAGTACGACGTCACCATGACCCGGCACATCCTGGAGTCCTTCGTCGCCCAGGCCCAGGTCGCCCTGCACGTCCACGTGCCCTACGGGCGCAACGCCCACCACATCGTGGAGTGCCAGTTCAAGGCGCTGGCCCGCGCCCTGCGCTACGCCTGCGAGCGCGACCCGCGCGCGGCCGGCATCCTGCCCTCCACGAAGGGCGCGCTGTGAACGGCACCTCGACCGTACTGATCGTCGTCGGCCTCTTCCTGGTCGGCGGGATCATCTCGTTCGCGAAGCAGGAGATGCCCAAGGGGCTGATCGTGCTGCTCTCCATCGGCGCCGCGATGTGCCTGCTGGCGGGCATCCTGAGGCTGGAGGTGTGGAATTGAGCACCAAGCGTGTCGTGGTCTTCGACTACGGCTTCGGCAACGTGCGCTCCGCCGAGCGCGCCCTCGCCCGCGCGGGCGCCGACGTCGAGATCACCCGTGACTTCGACCGGGCGATGAACGCCGACGGCCTGCTCGTCCCCGGCGTCGGCGCCTTCGCCGCCTGCATGAAGGGGCTCAGGGAGGCGCGCGGCGACTGGATCGTCGACCGGCGCCTGGCCGGCGGACGCCCGGTGATGGGCATCTGCGTCGGCATGCAGATCCTCTTCGCCCGCGGCATCGAGCACGGCGTCGAGGCCGAGGGCCTGGACGAGTGGCCCGGCACGGTCGGACCGCTCGAGGCCGACGTCGTCCCCCACATGGGCTGGAACACGGTCGAGGCCCCCGAGGGCTCCCGGCTCTTCGCCGGCCTGGACGCGGACGCCCGCTTCTACTTCGTGCACTCCTACGCCGTCCACGACTGGTCGCTGGAGACGCACAACCCCGCGATGACCGCCCCCAAGGTCACCTGGTCCACCCACGGCAAGCCCTTCGTGGCCGCCGTGGAGAACGGCGCCCTGTGGGCCACCCAGTTCCACCCCGAGAAGTCCGGCGACGCCGGTGCCCAGCTCCTCACCAACTGGATCGGAACCCTGTAGCGACATGGCCAAGCTCGAACTCCTCCCCGCCGTCGACGTCCGCGACGGCCAGGCCGTCCGCCTCGTGCACGGCGAGTCCGGCACCGAGACGTCCTACGGCTCCCCCCTGGAGGCCGCCCTCGCCTGGCAGCGCGCCGGCGCCGAGTGGCTGCACCTGGTCGACCTGGACGCCGCCTTCGGCACCGGGGACAACCGCGCGCTGATCGCCGAGGTCGCCGGGGCCATGGACATCAAGGTGGAGCTGTCCGGCGGCATCCGCGACGACGACACCCTCGCCGCCGCCCTCGCCACCGGCTGCACCCGCGTCAACCTGGGCACGGCCGCGCTGGAGACCCCCGAGTGGGTCGCCAAGGTCATCGCCGAGCACGGCGACAAGATCGCCGTCGGCCTCGACGTACGCGGCACCACGCTGCGCGGCCGGGGCTGGACCCGCGACGGCGGCGACCTCTACGAGACGCTGGCCCGCCTCGACAAGGAGGGCTGCGCGCGCTACGTCGTCACCGACATCGCCAAGGACGGCACCCTCCAGGGCCCCAACCTGGAGCTGCTGAAGAACGTCTGCGCGGCCACCGACCGCCCGGTCGTCGCCTCCGGCGGCGTCTCCTCCCTGGACGACCTGCGCGCGCTGGCCGGGCTGGTCCCGCTCGGTGTCGAGGGCGCCATCGTCGGGAAGGCCCTGTACGCGAAGGCGTTCACCCTGGAAGAGGCCTTGGAGGCTGTGTCGCGATGACGTTCGAAGCCGTGCGGCGTGTGCAGAGCGGAAGTCCCTGGGAAGAGTCCTTCGGTTTCGCGCGCGCCGTCGCGGCGGGCGACCGGGTCGTCGTGGCGGGCACGACGGCCTTCAAGGGCGAGGTGCTGTACGGCGAGGGCGACCCGTACGAGCAGGCCAAGGTCGCCTTCACCACCGCGCTGGAGGCGGTCGGCGAGTTCGGGCTCGGCGTCGAGTCCGTGATCCGCACCCGCGTGTACCTGGCGCATTCCCGGGACGTCGACGCGGTGGGGCGGGCCCACAAGGAGCTGTTCGGCGCCGTACGCCCGGTCACGACCCTGCTGGTCGTGCAGGGCTTCATCGACTCCCGGGTCCTGGTGTCGGTGGAAGTCGAAGCATTCACAGGACAGTGAGCACTGTCAGAAGGAGCCGTGGATTCATGACCCTGGCGGTCCGAGTCATCCCCTGCCTGGACGTGGACGGCGGCCGGGTCGTCAAGGGCGTCAACTTCCAGAACCTGCGCGACGCGGGCGACCCCGTCGAGATGGCCAAGGTGTACGACGCCGAGGGCGCCGACGAGCTGACGTTCCTGGACATCACCGCCTCCTCGGGCAACCGGGAGACCACCTACGACGTGGTGCGCCGCACCGCCGAGCAGGTCTTCATCCCGCTCACCGTCGGCGGCGGCGTGCGCACCGCCGAGGACGTCGACAAGCTGCTGCGGGCGGGCGCGGACAAGGTCGGCGTCAACACGGCGGCGATCGCCCGCCCGGACCTGATCCGCGAGATCGCCGAGCGGTTCGGCCGGCAGGTGCTGGTGCTCTCCGTGGACGCCCGCCGCACCGCGGCGGGCACCTTCGAGGTCACCACCCACGGCGGACGCGAGGGCACCGGCATCGACGCCGTCGAGTGGGCGCACCGCGCCGCCGAACTGGGCGCCGGCGAGATCCTGCTGAACAGCATGGACGCGGACGGCACCAAGGACGGCTACGACCTGGAGATGATCGCGGCCGTGCGCGAGCACGTCACCGTGCCGGTCATCGCCTCCGGCGGCGCCGGCAGGCTCACCGACTTCCCGCCGGCCGTCGCCGCGGGCGCCGACGCGGTGCTGGCCGCCTCGGTGTTCCACTTCGGCGACCTGCGGATCGGCGAGGTCAAGGAGACGCTGCGGGGCGCGGGGCACGCGGTGCGGTGACGCCGCGCCGGCGCCCCCGGGGGGACGCGCCCGCCGCACGTCCCCCCGGGAGCGCGGGAAACCGCGCACGGCCGGGTCAGAGGCCGAGCTGTTTCGTCTCGTGCACCCGGGCGACCGCCTCCTTGTCGCCGTCCAGCTCCACCGCCGCCGCGCCCTGCCGCCCGAAGGCGAACAGCAGCAGTTCGGAGGGCTCGCCGGTCACCGTCACCACCGGCGTACCGCGGTGGGCGACCGCCGTCTGCCCGTCCGGGCGGCGCAGCACCAGTCCCGTCGGGACACCGCGGCCCAGCAGCCGGGCCGTGCGCTCCAGACGGGACCACAGGGTGTCCTGGAAGACCGGGTCCAGCTCCCGCGGCGTCCAGTCCGGCCGGGCACGGCGGACGTCCTCGGCGTGGACGTAGAACTCGACCGTGTTGGCCGCCTCGTCGACCTGCTTGACGGCGAACGGGGAGAAGCGCGGCGGGCCGCCGCGCAGGAGCCGGACCAGCTCCTCGTAGGGCTTCGCGGCGTACTCCTCCATCACCCGTTCCAGCCGGGACGCCAGCGGCTTGATCACCGTGCCGCCCGCGGCGTCCGGCCGCCGCTCGCGCACCACCAGGTGCGCGGCGAGATCACGGGTGCGCCAGCCCTCGCACAGGGTGGGGGCGTTCGGGCCCGCGGTTTCCAACAGCTCGGCGAGCAGAAGGCGTTCACGCTTGGCGAAAGTCGACATGGGATCAGCCTACGGCCGCGCGCCGGGTCCGCACAGTGGACGGCGCCGGACCGCCCGCCGCCCACCCGGCACAATGGGCGGCATGACCAGCACGCCCCCCGGCGGGACCGGCGCACTCGACCCGGATCTCGCCGCCCGCCTCAAGCGCGGCCCCGACGGCCTCCTGCCCGCCATCGCCCAGCAGTACGACACCGGCGAGGTGCTGATGCTCGGCTGGATGGACGACGAGGCGCTGCGCCGCACGCTGACCACCGGCCGCTGCACCTACTGGTCGCGCAGCCGCCAGGAGTACTGGGTCAAGGGCGACACCTCCGGGCACGTCCAGTGGGTGAAGTCCGTCGCCCTGGACTGCGACGCCGACACCGTGCTGGTCAAGGTCGACCAGGTCGGCGCCGCCTGCCACACCGGCGCCCGCACCTGCTTCGACGAGGACGTGCTGCTCGAGGACGGCGACGCCGCCGCGACCGCCGGCGATCAGTAAGGTCTGCCGCCATGGACCTCGACACCTTCCGCAAGCTGGCCGCCGACCGACGGGTCGTCCCGGTCACCCGCAAGCTCCTCGCCGACGGCGACACCCCGGTCGCGCTGTACCGCAAGCTCGCCGCCGAGCGGCCCGGCACCTTCCTGCTGGAGTCCGCGGAGAACGGCCGGTCCGCGTTCCGATGGTCCCGGTACTCCTTCGTCGGCGTCCGCAGCGCCGCCACCCTCACCGAACGGGACGGCCGCACCCACTGGCTCGGCACCCCGCCCGTCGGCGTCCCCGTCGACGGCGACCCGCTCGCCGCGCTCCGCGCCACCGTCGAGACCCTGCACACCCCCCACCAGGACGGCCTGCCGCCGTTCACCGGCGGCATGGTCGGCTACCTCGGCTACGACATCGTCCGCCGCCTGGAGAAGGTCGGCCCCGGCGACCGCGACGACCTGGGGCTCCCCGAGCTGACCATGCTGCTCACCAGCGACCTCGCCGTGATGGACCACTGGGAGGGCACGGTCGTGCTGATCGCCAACGCGATCAACCACAACGACCTGGCCACCGGCGTCGACGAGGCGTACGCCGACGCGGTCGCCCGGCTGGACGCCATGGAGGCCGACCTGTCGCGCCCGGTGGCCCAGCCGCCCGCCGTGCTGCCCCCTTCCGAGCTGCCCGAGTACACCGCGCGCTGGGGCGGCCCCGACTTCCAGGAGGCCGTCGAGGACATCAAGGAGCGCATCCGCGCGGGCGAGGCCTTCCAGGTCGTCCCCTCGCAGCGCTTCGAGACGCCGTGCGCCGCGAGCGCCCTGGACGTCTACCGGGTCCTGCGGGCCACCAACCCGTCGCCGTACATGTACCTGTTCCGCTTCGACGGCTTCGACGTCGTCGGCTCGTCCCCCGAGGCCCTGGTCAAGGTCGAGGACGGCCGGGCCCTGCTGCACCCCATCGCCGGCACCCGGCCCCGCGGCGCCACCCCGCAGGAGGACCAGACCCTCGCCGAGGAGCTCCTCGCCGACCCCAAGGAGCGCGCCGAGCACCTCATGCTCGTCGACCTCGGCCGCAACGACCTGGGCCGGGTCTGCGAACCGGGCTCCGTGGAGGTCGTCGACTTCATGTCCGTCGAGCGGTACTCGCACGTCATGCACATCGTGTCGACGGTGACCGGCCGCGTCGCCCCCGGCCGCACCGCCTTCGACGTCCTCACCGCCTGCTTCCCGGCCGGCACCCTCTCCGGCGCCCCCAAGCCGCGCGCCCTGCAGATCATCGACGAACTCGAACCCTCCCGGCGCGGCCTGTACGGCGGCTGCGTCGGCTACCTCGACTTCGCCGGCGACTCCGACACCGCCATCGCCATCCGCACCGCCCTGCTGCGCGACGGCACCGCCTACGTCCAGGCGGGCGCCGGCGTCGTCGCCGACTCCGACCCGGTCGCCGAGGACACCGAGTGCCGCAACAAGGCGGCGGCGGTGCTGCGGGCGGTGCACACCGCGGGACGGCTCGGCGGAAGGGACGGGGCTCACGCGAACCCCGCCTGACCGTTTCACCGGGGTTCAGGCGATAGTGGAGTACGTGACTGCTGTTCCTCACCCCCGTACCGAAGCCGCGGGACCCGCCCGGTCCGGCCGCCGTGGCCTCGCCCTCGCGCTGCTGAGCGGTGCCCTGGGCGCGGCCGTCGCCCTGCTGGCCACCCGCCAGGAGTGGTCCCACGGCACCGCGACGGTGGCCGGCGGCGACTTCCCCCTGACCGCCCGGGGCAGCGATGTCACGGGCGTTCCCGCGGCGCTCGCCATAGTGGGGCTCGCCGCGCTCGTCGCCGTCTTCGCCGTCCGCGGCACCGGGCGGTACGTCGTCGCCGCCCTGCTCGCGCTGTGCGGCGCGGGCACCGTGGCCGCCGCCGTGACCGGCGCCTCCGACAGCGCCGCCCTCGACGACCAGGCCGCGCGGGCCGCGGGCGCCACCTCGGCCACCGTCCACGCCCTCGGCCACACCGCCTGGCCCTACGTCGCGGCGGCGGGCGGCCTGCTGCTCCTGCTGGCCGGACTGCTCGCCCTGCGCCACGGCCGGTGGTGGCCCGCGATGTCCGGCCGCCACGAGCGCTCCGGCGCCCCCCGCCCCCGCCGCACCGCCCAGGCCGCGGACCCCGACCGCCCCGAGGAGCTGTGGAAGGCCCTCGACCGCGGCGAGGACCCGACCGGGGCCTGACCCCGCCACCGCGCGCCCGGCGGCTGCCCGCGCGCCCCACGCGTCCGGCCGACGCGCCCGCGCGGGGGACGCGACCCGGCGGGGCCCGGCACCACGCGCGCGTGAGGCGCGAGGTGTCATCCCGCGCGCGTGAGGCGCGCGGTGCCGCCACGCGCGCGGGGGACGCGATTCGGACACGTGCGCCTGGGCACTCGTGCCCTCGCGCCACCCGTCCGCGAGCGTCGTGCCCGTCCGCCCCCGTCCGCGCGGGCACCGGCGTCGTCCCGGTGCGAGCGCCGCGTCACGCACCCCAGCGCTCACCGCTCGCGCGCGTGCGGGAGAATGAGCGCGAGCGTCCAGCTCGAGCGCGTAAGCGACACGTACACAGCAGCGGCACGTACACAGCAACGAGGAGCCAGCAATGTCGGACAGCAGCCACGGCCACACCCCGGCCGCCTGGACCGGTGTCATCATCGCCTTCATCGGTTTCTGCATGGCGGGCGTCTTCATGGTCGCGGCCCAGCCGGTGGGCTTCTGGGTCGGTATGGCGATCACCCTCCTCGGCGCCGTCGTCGGCGGGATCATGCGCATGATGGGCATGGGCCAGCCGAAGGACGCCCACCCGGTGCACAAGACCACCGAGCCGGGACAGCGGCAGCCCGAGGGCATCAAGGCCTGACCGGACGCCGCGCACGGACGACTCGGCGAGGGGCGGCCGGCACCTGGGTGCCGGGACCGCCCCTCACGCGCGCGGGGCACAATGCGGGCATGGACGCCGACCGCCGGGACCCGCCGCCCCCGCCCGACCGCGCCACCGCGCCTTCCGACCGGGCTACCGCGCCTTCTGACCGGGCTACCGCGCCTTCTGGCCGTGCCGCCACGCCTTCCGACCGGGCTACCGCGCCTTCTGGCCGTGCCGCCACGCCTTCCGACCGGGCTACCGCGCCTTCTGGCCGTGCCGCCACGCCTTCCGGCCGCACCACCGCGCCCTCTGGCCGCGCCGCCCCGGCCGTCCGGCTGGCCGCCCCGGCCGCCGTGCTCGCCGCCGTCGCCGGTGCCTTCGCCTACGTCGGGACGGTCGACCCCAACGAACCCGGCCACTACCCCGTCTGCCCGCTGCTGCGCTTCACCGGCGTGTACTGCCCCGGCTGCGGCGGCCTGCGCAGCGCCCACGCGCTCGTCCACGGCGACCTCGCGACGGCGCTCCAGGCCAACGCCCTGGCCGTCGTCGGCTACGCGGTCCTGGCCGTCCTGTGGACCGTCTGGACGGTGCGCGCGGCCCGCGGCCGTCCGCCCCGGACCGACCTCCGCCCCGCCCACCTGTGGACGCTGGGCGTGTGCCTGCTGGTCTTCACCGTCGTCCGGAACCTGCCGTCCGGCGGCTGGCTGCGCCCCTGACCGCGCGCCGGACGTCCGGGCGGCGGGACCGGGGCGTCAACCGGATGCGGGACCGGCGCCCTCCTGCGGATACCATCGAGGCGAAGCCGTACCCGAACCGAACCGTCCGAAAGGGGGGCCGCTCGCGTGAGTGTGCTCGACGAGATCATCGACGGAGTCCGCGCCGACCTGGCGGAGCGGCAGGCGCGCGTCAGCCTCGACGAGCTCAAGGAGCGCGCGGCCAAGGCCCCCGCCGCGAAGGACGGTGCCGCCGCGCTCAAGGGCGACGGCGTCAAGGTCATCTGCGAGGTCAAGCGCTCCAGCCCGTCCAAGGGCGCGCTGGCCGCCATCGCCGACCCCGCCGCCCTCGCCGCGGACTACGAGGCGGGCGGCGCCGCCGTCATCTCGGTCCTCACCGAGCAGCGCCGCTTCGGCGGCTCGCTGGCCGACCTGGAAGCCGTCCGCGCCCGTGTGGACATCCCCGTGCTGCGCAAGGACTTCATCGTCACCTCGTACCAGCTGTGGGAGGCCCGGGCCTACGGCGCCGACCTCGTGCTGCTGATCGTGGCCGCCCTGGACCAGCCGGCCCTGGAGTCGCTGATCGAGCGCGCCGAGTCCATCGGCCTCACCCCGCTGGTCGAGGTGCACGACGAGGACGAGGTGGACCGCGCGGTCGAGGCCGGCGCCAGGGTCATCGGGGTCAACGCCCGCGACCTGAAGACGCTCAAGGTCGACCGCGGCACGTTCGAGCGGGTCGCCCCCGAGATCCCCGAGGGCCTGGTCAAGGTCGCCGAGTCCGGCGTCCGCGGCCCGCACGACCTGATCGCCTACGCCAACGAGGGCGCCGACGCCGTCCTGGTCGGCGAGTCCCTGGTCACCGGCCGCGACCCCAAGGCCGCGGTGGCCGACCTGGTGGCGGCGGGCGAACACCCGGCACTCCGCCACGGCCGGAGCTGACCCCGGTAGGCTTGCCCCGATGTCCGTCTCCGCCGCCCCCGCCGCCCGGGACCCCTACGCCCGCCTCGCGCGCGGCTGCCGTCCCCGGGGCTGCCGCGCGCCCGCCCGGCGCGTCCACGGCCGCAGGGTGCGGTACGTCATCGGCGACGAGCCAGGGCAAGTGAACGGCATGCGATGGCCCCGGCGCCCCGTGGGGGCGCGGGGAACCGCGCGACCGGCCCCGGACGGCCGGTAGGCGCCCGACCACCCCGCCCCACGGCGACCCGTGTCTCATCGCACACTCACCGTGAGGTTCCACCATGCCCAGCACCTTCTTCGTTCCCGACCCCGAAGGCCTGCTCCCCAGCGCCGAAGGCTACTTCGGGGCGTTCGGCGGCAAGTTCATCCCGGAGGCCCTCGTCGCCGCCGTGGACGAGGTCGCCGCCGAGTACGACAAGGCCAAGCACGACCCCGAGTTCGCCCGTGAACTCGACGACCTGCTGGCGCACTACACCGGCCGCCCCAGCGCCCTCACCGAGGTCCCCCGGTTCGCCGGGCACGCCGGCGGCGCCCGCGTCTTCCTCAAGCGCGAGGACCTCAACCACACCGGCTCCCACAAGATCAACAACGTGCTCGGCCAGGCCCTGCTGACCAGGCGCATGGGCAAGACCCGGGTCATCGCCGAGACCGGCGCCGGCCAGCACGGCGTCGCCACGGCCACCGCCTGCGCCCTCTTCGGCCTCGACTGCACCATCTACATGGGCGAGATCGACACCGAGCGCCAGGCCCTCAACGTGGCCCGGATGCGGATGCTCGGCGCCGAGGTCATCGCCGTGAAGTCCGGCAGCCGCACCCTGAAGGACGCCATCAACGAGGCGTTCCGCGACTGGGTCGCCAACGTCGACCACACCCACTACCTCTTCGGCACGGTCGCCGGTCCCCACCCCTTCCCGGCGATGGTCCGCGACTTCCACCGCGTCATCGGCGTCGAGGCCCGCCGCCAGCTCCTGGAGCGGGCCGGACGGCTGCCCGACGCCGCGATCGCCTGTGTCGGCGGCGGCTCCAACGCCATCGGCCTCTTCCACGCCTTCATCCCCGACACCGGCGTCCGCCTCATCGGCTGCGAGCCCGCCGGGCACGGCATCGAGACCGGCGAGCACGCGGCCACCCTCTCGGCCGGCGAGCCCGGCGTCCTGCACGGCTCCCGCTCCTACGTCCTCCAGGACGAGGAGGGCCAGATCACCGAGCCGTACTCGATCTCGGCGGGCCTGGACTACCCGGGCATCGGCCCGGAGCACTCCTACCTCAAGGACTCCGGCCGCGGCGAGTACCGCGCGGTCACCGACGCCGCCGCGATGGAGGCCCTGCGCCTGCTGTCGCGCACCGAGGGCATCATCCCGGCCATCGAGTCCGCCCACGCCCTCGCCGGCGCCCTGGAGGTCGGCAGGGAGCTGGGCCCGGACGGGCTGATCGTCGTCAACCTCTCCGGCCGCGGCGACAAGGACATGGACACCGCCGCCCGTTACTTCGGGCTCTACGACACCGACGCCGAGGTCGCCGAGGACGCTTCCGGCACCGCCGAGATCGAGGGGGACGCCAAGTGAGCGGCAACCTGCACCTGCTGGACGACACCCTCGCCGCCGCCAGGGCCGAGGGCCGCGCCGCCCTCATCGCCTACCTGCCGGCCGGCTTCCCGACCGTGGACGGCGGCATCGAGGCGGTCAAGGCCGTCGTCGACGGCGGCGCCGACGTCGTCGAGGTCGGCCTGCCGCACAGCGACCCGGTGCTCGACGGCCCGGTCATCCAGACCGCCGACGACATCGCCCTGCGCGGCGGCGTGAGGATCGCCGACGTGCTGCGCACCGTACGGGAGGCGTACCGGGCCACCGGCAAGCCGATCCTCGTCATGACGTACTGGAACCCGATCGACCGCTACGGCGTCGAGCGGTTCACCGCGGAGCTGGCCGAGGCGGGCGGCGCCGGGTGCATCCTGCCCGACCTGCCCGTGCAGGAGTCGGCGCTGTGGCGGGAGCACGCCGCCAAGCACGGCCTCGCCACCGTCTTCGTGGTCGCTCCCAGCAGCAGGGACGAGCGGCTCGCCGCCATCACCGAGGCCGGCACCGGCTTCGTCTACGCCGCCTCCCTGATGGGCGTCACCGGCACCCGGGAGACGGTCGGCTCCCAGGCCGAGGACCTGGTCCGGCGCACCCGCGCCACCACGTCCACGCCGGTCTGCGTCGGCCTCGGCGTCTCCACCCCCGCCCAGGCCGCCGAGGTCGCCCGCTTCGCCGACGGCGTGATCGTCGGGTCGGCGTTCGTCAAGCGGATGCTGGACGCCCCCGACCACGCGGCCGGCGTCGAGGGCGTGCGCGCGCTCGCCGGGGAGCTCGCCCGGGGCGTGCGCGGTCACGCGTAACTCGTACGGGTGGACCTGTGACCGGGGAGGCGCGGTGCGCCTCCCCGGTTCGTTCTGCGGGGTGTGAGCGAGAAGAACCGTGAGGGAAAGCGCACCGCCCGCGAGCGGCTGGCGGTCGAGCGCGAGAAGCAGAAGAGCGCGGACAAGCGCCGCCGCGCGCTGACCGTGGGCGCCACCGTCGTCGGTGTCCTGGGCGTCGCCGCGGCGATCGGCGTGGTGGCGGCCGAGGCCGGCAAGGACAGCGGCGACGAGGCGGCGCCGGGTCCGGTCGTGGCCCCCTCGGGCGCCCAGGGCAAGGACGGTCTCGTGATCCCCGTCGGCAAGGAGAGCGCCGGGTCGACGCTCACCGTCTGGGAGGACTTCCGCTGCCCCGCCTGCAAGAGCTTCGAGCAGGCGTACCGTCCGGTGATCCATGAGCTGACCGCCGCCGGAAAGCTCAGGGTCGACTACCACCTGGCGACCATCATCGACGGCAACATGGGCGGCACCGGCTCCCGCACGGCGGCCAACGCCGCGGCCTGCGCCCAGGACGCCGGGAAGTTCCCGGCCTACCACGACGTGCTCTTCGACAACCAGCCCGCGGAGAGCGACGACGCCTTCGCCGGGACCGGCAAGCTGATCGAGCTGGCCGGCAAGGTCGACGGCCTCGACACCCCCGCCTTCCGCGCGTGCGTCACGAACGGCACGCACGACGGCTGGGTCGACAAGTCGGCCGCCGCCTTCCTCGGCGGCGGCTTCACCGGCACGCCCACCGTGCTGTTCGGCGGCAGGAACATCTACGCGGACCAGTCCATGACCCCGGCGAAGCTGAGGAAGGCGGTGGAGGACGCCGCCCGGTAGGCTCTCCCCGCCGGGGCGCCTGTTATGGACCCGTAGCCGGGCCGCCCGGCGCGGGCCCGGTCCGGCACGGTAGCGTCGGGCCTGTCATGGAACTTGCCTTCATTCCCAGCCCGTCGCGCGGGGTGCTGCACCTCGGCCCGATTCCGCTGCGCGGCTACGCGTTCTGCATCATCATCGGCGTCTTCGTCGCCGTCTGGCTCGGCAACAAGCGCTGGATCGCCCGCGGCGGACGGTCCGGGACGGTGGCCGACATCGCGGTCTGGGCCGTCCCCTTCGGCCTCCTCGGCGGCCGGCTCTACCACGTGATCACCGACTACGAGCTGTACTTCAGCGAGGGCCGGGACTGGGTGGACGCCTTCAAGATCTGGGAGGGCGGCCTCGGCATCTGGGGCGCGATCGCGCTGGGCGCGCTGGGCGCCTGGATCGGCTGCCGCCGCCGGGGCATCCCGATGCCCGCCTACGCCGACGCCGTGGCGCCCGGCATCGCCCTGGCGCAGGCCATCGGCCGCTGGGGCAACTGGTTCAACCAGGAGCTGTACGGACGCGAGACCGACCTCCCCTGGGCACTGCACATCACGTCCGCGGCGGACGGCCGGATCCCGGGCTACTACCACCCCACGTTCCTGTACGAGTCGCTGTGGTGCGTCGGTGTCGCGCTGCTCGTCATCTGGGCCGACCGCCGCTTCGGACTGGGGCACGGACGGGCGTTCGCGCTGTACGTCGCCGCGTACTGCGCGGGCCGGTTCTGGATCGAGTACATGCGCGTCGACGACGCCCACCACATCCTGGGCCTCAGGCTGAACAACTGGACCGCGCTGTTCGTGTTCCTGCTGGCGGTGGCGTACCTCGTGGTGTCGGCGAGGAAGCGGCCGGGCCGCGAGCCCGTGGTCGAGCCGGGCGCCGCCGACGACGACGGGGACGGCGGCACGGACGCCCCGGAGACCGCTGACGAGCTCCCGGGCGAGGAGCAGAAGGACCAGAAGGGCGACAAGGGCGGCACGGGCGAAGAGGGCACCGGGGCCGAGCAGGGCGAGCAGGGCGACGCCGTCCCGCAGGACGTGGCGGACGGGGCCGGTTCCGCGAAGAAGAGCTGACCGGCGGTCGTACGCCGCTACGCCGGCGAGGGCGCCCGGGGCCGTCTCCGGGCGCCCTCGCCGTGTCCTGCCGTGTCCCCCGTCCGGGTCAGGGCCGCCGGGACAGGGCCAGCGTCCGCCGCGCCGCCGAGACCACCGCCGCGTCGACGAACCGCCCGTCCGCCAGCGCCTGCGCGCCCCGCTCCACCGCCGCCGCCTCCAGCACCGCCTCCGCCGCCTCCAGCTCCGCCGCGCCGGGCAGGTACGCCCGCTCGATGACCGGCAGCTGACGGGGGTGGACGGCGGCGCGGCCCAGGAACCCCAGGGCCCGGCCGCGGGCGCAGGAGGCGGCGAGCCCCTCCAGGTCGCGAAGGTCGGGGTGGACCGACTGACAGGGCGGGGCCAGCCCCGCCGCCCGGGCGGCGACGACCACCCGGGAACGGCAGAAGTCGAGGCCGGCCTCGTCCCGCACGCCCAGGTCGGCGCGGAGGTCGGCCTCGCCGAGGGCGATGCCGCGCACGGCGGGGTGCGCGGCGGCGACCGCGAACGCCCGCTCCACCCCCAGCGCCGATTCCAGCAGCGCGTACAGCGGGACCCCGGCGGCCGTCCCCGCCACCCGGACGACCTGTTCGGGCGCGGTCACCTTGGGCAGCCGCAGCCCGGACAGGCCGGGCAGTCCGGCCAGCGCCGCCAGGTCGGCGGCGGCCCACGGACCGTCCAGGGCGTTGACACGGACGTGCACCGGAACCGGCTGCCGCGCGGTGAGCAGCTCGGCGGTGGCCGCGCGGGCGTACTCCTTGCGGTGCGGGGCGACCGCGTCCTCCAGGTCCACGATCACCACGTCGGCCCCGCAGGCCAGCGCCTTGGCGACGACGTGCGGCCGGTCCCCGGGGGCGTACAGCCAGGTCAGCGGGGGCGAGGCGGACGTGGTCATACGGCTCCCGCCTCGCGCAGGCGTTTCAGGTCGCCCGGGGTCAGGCCCAGCTCGCCGAGGACCTCCTCGGTGTCCGCGCCGTGCGGACGGCCCGCCCAGCGGATCGCGCCCGGTGTGGCGGACAGCCGGAACAGGACGTTCTGCATCCGGATCGGCCCCAGCTCGGGGTCGTCGACCGTGGTGACGGTGTCCAGCGCCTGGTACTGGGGGTCGGCCATCACCTCCCGTACGTCCTGGACCGGGGCGATCGCCGCCTCGGCCGCCTCGAAGGCGGCGAGGACCTCGTCGCGGGGGCGGCGGGCGATCCAGTCGCCGACCGCCGTGTCCAGGACGTCGGCGTGCCGGGCCCGGCCGGCGCCGGTCGCGAACCACGGCTCCCCGATCAGCTCCGGGCGGTCCACCAGGCGCATCACCCGCTCGGCCACCGACTGCGCGGAGGTGGAGACGGCGACCCAGGTGCCGTCGGCGGTGCGGTAGGTGTTGCGCGGGGCGTTGTTCGCGGAGCGGTTGCCGGTGCGCGGCTGGACGTGGCCGAGCTGGTCGTACCAGAGCGGCTGCGGGCCCAGCACGGTCAGGATCGGCTCGATGATCGCCAGGTCGACGACCTGGCCCTCGCCGGTGCGCTCGCGGGCGGCGAGCGCGGTCAGCACCGCGTACGCCGTGGCCAGCGCGGCGATGGAGTCGGCGAGGCCGAACGGCGGCAGGACCGGTGGCGCGTCCGGCTCGCCGGTCGTCGCGGCGAAGCCGCTCATCGCCTCGGCGAGGGTGCCGAAGCCGGGCCGGTGCGCGTACGGGCCGAACTGGCCGAAGCCGGTGACGCGGGTGAGGACCAGGCGGGGGTTGACCCCGGACAGCTCCTCCCAGCCCAGGTCCCAGCGCTCCAGGGTGCCGGGGCGGAAGTTCTCGATGACGACGTCGGCGGTGGCGGCGAGGCGGAGCAGGGTGTCGCGGCCGCCGGGTGTGGACAGGTCGAGGGTGATGGCGCGCTTGTTGCGGCCCAGGAGCTTCCACCACAGGCCGACGCCGTCCTTGGACGGGCCGTGGCCCCGGGAGGGGTCGGGCCGGGTGGGGTGCTCGACCTTGACGACCTCGGCGCCGAAGTCGCCGAGCATCGTGGCGGCGAGCGGGCCGGCGAAGAGGGTGGCGAGGTCCAGGACGCGCAGGCCGGCGAGCGGGGCGGGGGTCATGGGCGGGTGGCCTCCCGGTGGGTGAGGTGGGCGAGGGCGTCGAAGCCGGTGCCGTCGAAGCCGGCGACGGAGGTGGCGAGGCGGTTCTTGAGCGGGGCGGTGAAGTGGTGGGGGAGGGCGGCGGGGCCGTCGGTGAGGAGGGCCGCGACGCTGCCCGCCGTCGCCCCGTTGGAGTCGGTGTCCCAGCCGCCGGAGACGGCCCGGCAGACCGAGCCGGTGAAGTCGCCGTCGGCGTGGGTGAGGGCGGCGGTGATCAGGGCGGTGTTGGGGACGGCGTGCACCCAGTGGTGGGTGGGGCCGTGCCGGGCGTGGAGGCGGTCCACCACCTCGTCGAAGTCGTCGTGCGAGGCGGCCAGTTCGACGGCCTCGCGGACGGCCTTCGCCAGCCGGGAGGCGGGCGGTACGACGGTCAGACCGGTGGCGAGGCAGCCGTGCACGTCGTGGGTGCCGGCGGCGGCGGTGGCGATCACGGCCGCCGCGAACATGGCCGCGTAGACGCCGTTGGCGGTGTGGGTGAGGACCGCGTCGCGGTGTGCCTGCCCGGCCGCGGCGGCCGGGTCGCCGGGGTTGGTCCAGCCGTGCAGGTCGGCGCGGATCAGGGCGCCGATCCATTCCCGGAAGGGGTTGCGGTGGCGGGCGGTGCGCGGGGGTTCGAGGCCGGTCAGGAGGTTGCGGTAGGCGACGCGTTCGGCGGTGAAGGTGCGGCCCGCGGGGAGTTCGTCGAGCCAGACGCGGGCCACGTCGGCGGTGGTGAAGGAGCGGCCGTGACGCTGGATCAGCAGGAGGTTGAGGAGCGGGTAGTCGAGGTCGTCGTCCTCGGGCATGCCGTCGATGTTCTCGGCGAGGGAGGTGGCGGCCGAGCGGCGGTTCCAGGGGTGCGCGGCGGCGAGGTCGTCGGGGACGCCGCGGGCGGTGAAGTACGTGGCCAGGGGCCAGTTCCCGGTGGCGCGGGCCAGGCGGCGGATGGCGTCCAGGGGCAGCTTCTCCACGGGCTTGCCGAGCAGGCAGCCGACGGCCCGGCCCAGCCAGGCGGCCTCCAGGCGGGCGGGGTCCACGGCGGCCCTCGCGGCGGGGGCGGGCCAGTGGGGGCAGCGGGCCTCGATGTCCGCGAGGCCGGTCGGTTCGGCGTCGGCCGACGGGACGGGCAGCGCGGCCAGTTCGTCCAGCAGGTCCTCCGCGAGCAGCCGCAGGCAGCGGGAGGCGGGCTCGGGGGAGGCGCCCGCGCGGGCCGGCGCCTCGCAGCCGCCCGCCGCCCGCCAGCGCCCGGCGATCGCCGAGGCGTCCCGGCCGTCCTGGGCGGCCTGGCGCAGTTCGTGCCCGATCAGGTCCTCGGGCTGGACCCAGGTCAGCCGGAGCACCGCGGCCCCCCGATCCCGGCGAACGCCCGCTCGTGGGCGCGGCGGCGCCGTACGTCCCGTTCGAAGACCTCCCGCGTCACCCCGGTGAGGACCGCCGCGGGCTCCCACAGGTCCAGCCGGCTCGCCTCCGCCACCGTCTTCGCCCACTCCTGCGGCACGGCGGACCCCAGCGCACCGGTGATCGCGCCGGCCATGGTGGCGATGGAGTCGCAGTCCCGGCCGTAGTTGACCGAGCCGAGCACCGCGTGCCGGTGGTCGCCGCCGGCCACCAGCACCATGCCCAGGGCGACGGGGAGTTCCTCGATGGCGTGCAGCCGCGAGGGGCGGCGGGCGCCGAGGGAGGGGGAGCGGTAGTCGGGGCCCACCGTGTCGTACGGGGCGACCGCCGCGCGCAGCGGGGCGAGGGCCGATTCGAAGTCCGAGTACCCGGCGGCCACTTCGCAGACCTCTTCGATCGCCTCGCGGGTGCCGTCCTTGGCCAGCGACAGACAGGCGTCCACCACCGAGGCCGGGGTCGCGCCGGGCGCGCAGGCCGCCGCGACCGCCGCCGCGAAGACCCCGGCCGCCTCCCGGCCGTACGACGACTGGTGCGCGCCCGCGATGTCCAGTGCCTCGGCGTAGGCGCCCGCCGGGTGGGCCGCGTTGACCAGGCCGACCGGGGCCATGTACATCGCCGCACCGCAGTTGACGATGTTGCCGACGCCGGCTTCGCGCGGGTCGACGTGGCCGTGGTGCAGCCGGGCGACGAGCCACTTCTCCGCCAGGAAGATCCGCTGGAGGGGGAGCGCCTCGGCCTCCAGCTCCGGGATCCAGCGCGGGGTCGTCATCAGGTCCGGGACCAGGTGCTCGGCGATGGCGTGGGCGTCGAGGTGGTCGCGGACGGTGGCGTAGACCCTGATCAGGGCGTGGGTCATCAGGGTGTCGTCGGTGACGTGCCCGTCGCCCTTGTGGTACGGGGCGAGGGGGCGGGCGGTGCGCCAGGCGTCGCCGTGCCAGGGGCCGACGACGCCGTGGACGCGTCCGCCGTGCCGCTCGGTGATCTGCTCGGGGGAGTAGCCCTCGACGGGGCCGCCGAGCGCGTCGCCGACGGCCGCGCCGACGAGGGCGCCCGTGATCCGTTCCGCGAGGGCGTCTTCTGCTTCGGGCGTCATGTCCCGTCGGGTCCTTCCGCTCGGGCCGGTCGCGCCGCTTCCAGGCGTCCGGCGAGTTCCACCAGGTCCGTGCCGGTGAGGCGGGGCAGCACACAGCCGGAGAGGGTGCGGCAGCTGTCCCGCCAGGCCGCGGGGATCGCCCCGCCGCCGCCGATGGCGCCGGTCAGGGCGCCCACCAGGGCCGGGGCGGAGTCCGCGACCCGCGACAGACAGGCCGCCGCCGGCACCGCCCGGGCGAGGTGGCCGCCGGCGGCCGTGGCCAGGGCGAGGGCGACCGGGACCGTTTCGGCGGCGGCGATGCCGTAGCTGTAGACGTGGTCGACGATCTGGTGCTCCAGGAGGGGGACCAGGGCGAAGGCGCTGCCGGCGGCCCCGGCGAGGGCCAGGGCCTGGCGGGCGTTGCGGCCGATCTCCGTCTCCTCGGGCAGCTCGGCGAGCGCCGCCGCCACGCACACCCGTACACCGGCGCCGGCGAGGGCGCACGCCACCGCCGCGGCCATCGCCCGCGCGCCGTGCACGCCGTCACCGTCCTGGGTGTAGCGGGCGTCGAACTCGGCGAGGCCGGCCGCGAGCCGGGGCTCACCGGGGTGGGCGACGGCGAGGACGCAGGCCCGTACGCAGGCGGCGTCGTCGAAGTAGTGCGGATTGTCGTGCCCGGTGGCGGGCGGGCGCAGCCCGGCGGCGAGGTTGCCGAGGCCGGCCCGCACGGAGATCCGGGCGCGCAGCGGCAGTACCGCCGACTCGACCTCGGGGGCGCGCTCCTCGGCGGCGGCGACCTCGGCGGCGACCGCGCTCCAGGTCAGGTCGATGGCGGTGCGCATACGGCGCTCCCGGCTCAGGTCGCCGAGGGTGCTCGCGTCACCGGCCCGCAGCACCGCCTCGGCGGCGAACGCCGCCCACTCGGCGTCGTCGGAGGGGCCGAGGCGCAGCGGTTTTGACGGCTGGTTCAGGGCGATGGGGACGGGGAGGGTGGTGGTGGCGTTCTGCTCCGCGAACGTGTCCAGCTCCCGGGTCAGCCGCCGGGTCCACTCCGGCATCCGCGCGGCCCGGTGCCGGGCGGCGGGCCACCCGGCGGCGTCCCCGGCGGCGAGTCCGAGCAGGAGGCCCTCGACACGGCGGGCGGCGACGGGGTGCGGCACGGGAGGGGCGGGGGTGCGGGGGGTCGAGCCGGGGGTTTCGTGCGGGTGGGGGGCCGGGGCGGGGTCTTCGGTGGTGTGGGGGCTCGGGCCGGGGGTTTCGTGCGGGTGGGGGTCTGGGCCGGGGTCTTCGGTGGTGTGGGGGCTCGGGCCGGGGGTTTCGTGCAGGTGGGGGTCTGGACTGGGGTCTTCGTGCGGGTGAGGGCCTGGACGGGGGTCTTCGTGCGGGTGAGGGCCTGGACGGGGGTCTTCGTGCGGGCGGGGGCCTGGGCCGGGGGGCCCGTCCGTGTGGGGGGCCGGGCCGGGAGCCTCGTCCGTGAGCGGGGGCCGAGCGGTGCCGCGGCCGGGCCGCGGGTCATGTCCCGAACCCGCGTCCGTCCGCGTGCCGGCGCCGGTACGGTGTCCGCTCCCGGCGGCCGGAGGCGGTGCCGCCGGGAGCGGCGCCGCCGTGTCGGGTGGGGCGGCGTAGGCCGTGGCGACGGGCTCCTGGCGGCGGGAGGGGCGGCGCCGGGTCACGACACCGGCTCCGCCGCGTTGCCGCCCGGCTCCCGGGCGGGGACGACCGCGGGGGGCGGCGGTTCCGCGGGGGCGGCGGCGCGGGGGGCCGGTTCCGGGAGGGCCCGGGCGCCTCCGGGCCGGCCGGGGCCGGCGGCCGGGTGGCGGGGCCGCCGGTGCTCGGTGACCGGCGGTGTGGGCCCAGGGCGCCCGGCGTGTCCGGCGCGGTCGGCCGTCGGTCGCGGGGTCAGCAGGTCCGCCACCTCCAGGACGTGGTGGCCGGCCATGGCCGGCAGACAGCTGCCGCGGGCCGGGCCGATCGCGCCGGCCCACTCCGCCGGGATCGCGGCGACGCCCCGCGCCGCCCCGGCCAGCGCGCCCGCGACCGCCGCCGTCGTGTCGGCGTCGCGCCCCATGTTGACGGCCGTGAGCACCGCCTCCGCGAAGTCCCCGTCGGCCGCCGCGTACGCGCCGAAGGCGAGGGCGACCGCTTCGGGGGCCAGGTCGGTCCAGGGGTAGCCGCCGACGACCACCGCGGAGCGGACGGCGCGTTCGCCGCGGTGGGCCGCCGTCACCGCCCGGCGCAGTGAGCGCGCCGTCCAGGAGTCGTCGGGGACGACGGCCAGCGCGGAGGCCACCACCGCCACGGCCGGCGCCCCCGCCATCGCCGCCGCGACCCCGGCCGCCACCGCCTGGCCGCCGTAGATGCCCTCCCCGTCATGGCTGACCGAGCCGTCGATCGCCACCAGCCGGGCCGCCTCGGCGGGACGTCCGGCCGCGAACACCCCGTAGGGCGCCGCGCGCATCGCGAGTCCGTCGCTCCAGGCGTGCCGGTGCTGGGCGGAGATGGGGGCGGCCAGCCCCCGGCGCAGGTTCTCCAGGGTGCCGCGTTCACTGAAACCCGCACCCCGGAAGGGCCCCTCGTCGCGGTCGGCGATCCACTCGTGCCAGGCCGCCTCCACATGGGCGGGCGTGAGCGCGGACCCGTGCCGGGCCAGCAGCAGTCCGGAGAAGATCGCGTACTCGGTGTCGTCGGTCCCGGCGGGGCGCTCGGCGACGTACCCGGTGATGCGGCCCCAGCGGGCGCGGATCTGCGAGGGCTTCATGTTCTCGGCCGGCGCCCCGAGGGCGTCACCGACCGCCAGGCCGAGCAGTGCGCCGCGCGCCCGTTCCCGCAGGGATGCCATGCGACCGCTCCTTTCCCTCGGTGCCCCTCGCGGGGACTCTGCGGAACTGTCCCCGGTGCGCGCCGCCCCACAGCCTCATCGGCCTCAGCGTCACCCGGTCGACATGTGCGCGGGCCAGGGCACGGATGAGCGTACGACGGTAAAACCGCAGGTAAGCCCAGCCTTCCCTTGCTGGCGGACAGGGAATGACCGGCGTAACTTGGCTGTTGTCAAGAAGTGGACGAAGTCTAAAGAAGGTGGAGGGAGGCCCCCCGTGGCCCTCATCGAGACCGAAGCGACCCTGCACGAGGCGCACCGCGACAACCACACCCACCGGGACGTCAACGGCGGCTGGCTGCGCCCCGCAGTCTTCGGCGCGATGGACGGCCTGGTCTCCAACCTGGCGCTCATGACCGGCGTGGCCGGCGGTACCGCCAGCCAGCACACCGTCGTGATCAGCGGCCTCGCGGGCCTGGCTGCCGGCGCCTTCTCGATGGCCGCCGGCGAGTACACCTCCGTCGCCTCGCAGCGCGAGCTGGTCGAGGCCGAACTGGACGTCGAGCGCCGGGAGCTGCGCAAGCACCCGGCGGACGAGGAGGCCGAACTGGCCGCCCTCTACGAGGGGCGCGGTGTCGACCCGGGCCTCGCCCGCGAGGTCGCCCGGCAGCTCTCCCGCGACCCCGAGCAGGCGCTGGAGATACACGCCCGGGAGGAGCTGGGCATCGACCCCTCCGACCTGCCGTCCCCGCTGGTCGCCGCCGTGTCGTCGTTCGGCTCCTTCGCCCTGGGCGCGCTGCTCCCCGTCCTGCCCTACCTGCTCGGCGCGAGCGCGCTGTGGCCCGCGGTGGTGCTGGCGCTGGCCGGGCTGTTCCTCAGCGGCGCGGTGGTGGCCAAGGTGACCGCGCGGAGCTGGTGGTACAGCGGACTGCGGCAGCTCCTCCTGGGCGGTGCGGCGGCCGGTGTGACGTACGCCCTGGGCACATTGTTCGGAACGGCCGTAGGATGACCGGACCCCGGACTTATGCGTTGGGCCGCATAAATAGTCGGTTACATGTTGCTCAATGGTTTCGAGAGCATGACCGCCGGGCATGAGCCGTAAGCGCTGTGGGCAAAGGTGCCCGCAGCGCATCCGCGGGGCGGGTGACGAAGCCCGCCGCGCCCCCGGTCCGACGGACACCGATCTGTTCCCGCCGGACCCCCCACAGCTCCCGTCACCGGGTGTCGGTACCCCCGCTACGCACCCCCTGACGTCCGCATGTTGGAACGGAATATCCGCTTCCCGAGAGCCGTTCCATCATGTAACCTGCACGAAATTTTGCGCTCACATTGAGCCACGCAGAGGGCCAGCGTCGTCCCTCGGCACCTTCGCACTTTGCCACTGACGACGACGGGAGAGCCGATGCGTACGCCGCGCCAGCCGTCCCAGCACTCCGAGAACGGCCGGAACTGGTCGTTCATGGATGCTCGCCCTGCTGCGCAGGGTATGTACGACCCCCGCAACGAGCACGACGCCTGCGGCGTCGGCTTCGTCGCCACCCTCACCGGCGAGGCGTCCCACACGCTGGTCGACCAGGCCCTCACCGTGCTGCGCAACCTGGAGCACCGGGGTGCCACCGGCTCCGAGCCCGACTCGGGCGACGGCGCGGGCATTCTCTCGCAGGTCCCGGACGCCTTCTTCCGCGAGGTGGCCGGATTCGAACTCCCCGAGGCCGGTCACTACGCCGTCGGCATCGCCTTCCTGCCGGAGTCCGGCACGGACGACGCCGTCTCCCGCATCGAGGCGATCGCCGTCGAGGAGGGCCTGACCGTCCTCGGCTGGCGCGAGGTGCCGGTCGCCCCGCAGCTGCTGGGCGCCACCGCCCGCTCGACCATGCCGGTCTTCCGCCAGGTCTTCGTCGCCGACGGCACCTCGCGGGGCATCGCCCTGGACCGCCGCGCCTTCGCGCTGCGCAAGCGCGCCGAGCGCGAGATCGGCGTCTACTTCCCGTCGCTGTCCGCCCGGACCATCGTCTACAAGGGCATGCTCACCACGGGCCAGCTGGAGCCGTTCTTCCCGGACCTGTCCGACCGCCGCTTCGCCTCCGCGATCGCGCTCGTGCACTCCCGGTTCTCGACCAACACCTTCCCGTCCTGGCCGCTGGCCCACCCGTACCGCTTCGTCGCGCACAACGGCGAGATCAACACGGTCAAGGGCAACCGCAACTGGATGCGCGCCCGCGAGTCCCAGCTCGCCTCGGACCTGTTCGGCTCCTCCGCGGACCTGGAGCGCCTGTTCCCGATCTGCACGCCCGACGCCTCCGACTCCGCCTCCTTCGACGAGGTCCTGGAGCTGCTGCACCTGGGCGGGCGGTCGCTGCCGCACTCCGTGCTGATGATGATCCCGGAGGCGTGGGAGAACCACGACTCCATGGACCCGGCCCGCCGCGCCTTCTACCAGTACCACTCCACGATGATGGAGCCCTGGGACGGCCCGGCCTGCGTCACCTTCACCGACGGCACCCAGGTCGGCGCCGTCCTCGACCGCAACGGCCTGCGCCCCGGCCGCTACTGGGTCACCGACGACGGCCTCGTCGTCCTCGGCTCCGAGGTCGGCGTCCTCGACATCGACCCGGCGAAGGTCGTCCGCAAGGGCCGCCTCCAGCCCGGCCGGATGTTCCTGGTGGACACCGCCGAGCACCGCATCATCGAGGACGACGAGATCAAGGCGCAGCTCGCCGCCGAGAACCCGTACGCCGACTGGCTCCAGGCCGGTGAGATCGAGCTGGGCGACCTGCCCGAGCGCGAGCACATCGTCCACACCCACGCCTCGGTCACCCGCCGCCAGCAGACCTTCGGCTACACCGAGGAGGAGCTGCGGGTCATCCTCGCGCCGATGGCCAAGGCCGGCGCCGAGCCGATCGGCTCGATGGGCACCGACTCGCCGATCGCCGCGCTCTCCGACCGCCCCCGGCTGCTGTTCGACTACTTCACCCAGCTCTTCGCGCAGGTCACCAACCCGCCGCTGGACGCCATCCGCGAGGAACTGGTCACCTCCCTGCGCTCCGCGCTGGGCCCCCAGGGCAACCTGCTGGAGCCGACCGCCGCGTCCTGCCGCTCCGTCGTGCTGCCCTTCCCGGTGATCGACAACGACGAGCTGGCCAAGCTCATCCACATCAACGCCGACGGCGACATGCCGGGCATGAAGGCCGCCACCCTCTCCGGCCTGTACCGGGTCTCCGGCGGCGGCGACGCGCTCGCCGCCCGCATCGAGGAGATCTGCGCCGAGGCCGACGCCGCCATCGGCAACGGCGCCCGCCTGATCGTCCTGTCCGACCGGCACTCCGACGCCGAGCACGCGCCGATCCCCTCGCTGCTGCTCACCGCCGCCGTCCACCACCACCTCATCCGCACCAAGCAGCGCACCCAGGTGGGCCTGCTGGTGGAGGCCGGCGACGTCCGCGAGGTCCACCACGTCGCCCTGCTCATCGGCTTCGGCGCCGCCGCGGTCAACCCGTACCTGGCCATGGAGTCCGTCGAGGACCTGGTCCGCGCGGGCACCTTCCTGCCCGGCATCGAGACCGAGCAGGCCATCCGCAACCTGATCCACGCCCTGGGCAAGGGCGTCCTGAAAGTCATGTCCAAGATGGGCATCTCCACCGTCGCCTCCTACCGCGGCGCCCAGGTCTTCGAGGCCGTCGGCCTGGACCAGGCGTTCGTGGAGAAGTACTTCAACGGCACCGCCACCAAGATCGGCGGCGTCGGCATCGACGTCATCGCGGCGGAGGTCGCCGCCCGGCACGCCAAGGCGTACCCCGCCTCCGGCATCGCGCCGGCGCACCGCGCCCTCGACATCGGCGGCGAGTACCAGTGGCGCCGCGAGGGCGAGCCTCACCTGTTCGACCCGGAGACGGTCTTCCGCCTCCAGCACTCCACGCGCTCCGGCAAGTACGACATCTTCAAGAAGTACACCGAGCGGGTGAACGAGCAGTCCGAGCGGCTGATGACGCTGCGCGGCCTGTTCGGCTTCAAGTCGGACCGCCCCTCGATCCCGGTCGAGGAGGTCGAGCCGGTCAGCGAGATCGTCAAGCGGTTCTCCACCGGCGCCATGTCGTACGGCTCCATCTCCAAGGAGGCGCACGAGACCCTGGCCATCGCCATGAACCAGCTGGGCGGCAAGTCCAACACCGGCGAGGGCGGCGAGGACCCGGAGCGGCTGTACGACCCGGCCCGCCGGTCCTCCATCAAGCAGGTCGCCTCCGGCCGCTTCGGTGTGACCAGCGAGTACCTGGTCAACTCCGACGACATCCAGATCAAGATGGCCCAGGGCGCCAAGCCCGGCGAGGGCGGCCAGCTGCCCGGCCACAAGGTCTACCCGTGGGTCGCCAGGACGCGTCACTCGACGCCGGGCGTGGGCCTGATCTCCCCGCCGCCGCACCACGACATCTACTCCATCGAGGACCTCGCCCAGCTCATCCACGACCTGAAGAACGCCAACCCCAAGGCGCGCATCCACGTCAAGCTGGTCTCCGAGGTCGGCGTCGGCACCGTCGCCGCCGGTGTGTCGAAGGCGCACGCGGACGTCGTGCTGATCTCCGGCCACGACGGCGGTACGGGTGCCTCCCCCCTGACGAGTCTCAAGCACGCGGGCGGCCCCTGGGAGCTGGGCCTGGCCGAGACCCAGCAGACCCTGCTGCTCAACGGCCTGCGCGACCGGATCGTCGTCCAGACCGACGGCCAGCTCAAGACCGGCCGGGACGTGGTCATCGCCGCGCTGCTCGGCGCCGAGGAGTTCGGTTTCGCCACCGCGCCGCTCGTCGTCTCCGGCTGCGTCATGATGCGCGTCTGCCACCTGGACACCTGCCCGGTCGGCATCGCCACCCAGAACCCGGTGCTGCGCGACCGGTTCTCCGGCAAGGCCGAGTACATCGTCAACTTCTTCAAGTTCATCGCCGAAGAGGTCCGCGAGATCCTCGCCGAGCTGGGCTTCCGCTCCATCGAGGAGGCCGTCGGCCACGCCGAGGCCCTCGACGTCACCCGTGCCGTCAGCCACTGGAAGGCCCAGGGCCTGGACCTGGCGCCGCTGTTCCACGTGCCCGAGCTGCCCGAGGGCGCGGTGCGCCACCGCGTCGTCGAGCAGGACCACGGCCTGGAGAAGGCGCTCGACAACGAGCTGATCAAGCTCGCCGCCGACGCCCTGTCCGCCACCGACGCCGCCGACGCGGCCCCGGTCCGCGCCCAGGTCGCCATCCGCAACATCAACCGCACGGTCGGCACCATGCTCGGCCACGAGGTGACCCGGAAGTTCGGCGGCGCCGGCCTGCCCGACGACACCATCGACATCACCTTCACCGGCTCGGCCGGCCAGTCCTTCGGCGCCTTCGTCCCGCGCGGCGTCACGCTGCGCCTGGAGGGCGACGCCAACGACTACGTCGGCAAGGGCCTGTCCGGCGGCCGGATCATCGTCCGCCCGGACCGCGGCGCCGACCACCTCGCCGAGTACAGCGTCATCGCCGGCAACACCATCGGCTACGGCGCCACCGGCGGCGAGATGTTCCTGCGCGGCAGGACCGGCGAGCGCTTCTGCGTCCGCAACTCCGGCGCGCTGGTCGTCTCCGAGGGCGTCGGCGACCACGGCTGCGAGTACATGACCGGCGGCCAGGCCGTCGTCCTCGGCGAGACCGGACGCAACTTCGCGGCCGGCATGTCCGGCGGCACCGCCTACGTCATCGACCTCGACCGGGACAACGTCAACGCCGGCAACCTCGGCGCGATCGAGGCCCTGGACGACGCCGACAAGGAATGGCTGCACGACGTGGTGCGCCGGCACGCCGAGGAGACCGGCTCCACGGTCGCGGGCAGGCTGCTCGCCGACTGGTCCGCGTCGGTCGAGCGGTTCAGCAAGATCATCCCCAGCACGTACAAGGCAGTGCTCGCCGCCAAGGACGCCGCCGAGCGAGACGGTCTCTCCGAGTCCGAGATCACCGAGAAGATGATGGAGGCGGCGACCAATGGCTGACCCCAAGGGCTTTCTGAACCACGGCCGCGAGGTCGCCCGGTCCCGTCCGGTCGAGGAGCGGGTCAGGGACTTCAAGGAGGTCTACGTCCCCGGCTCCCTGCTGCCCATCATCAGCAAGCAGGCCAGCCGCTGCATGGACTGCGGCATCCCGTTCTGCCACAACGGCTGCCCGCTCGGGAACCTGATCCCCGAGTGGAACGACTACGCCTACCGCGAGGACTGGTCCGCCGCCTCCGAGCGGCTGCACGCCACCAACAACTTCCCGGAGTTCACCGGCCGCCTGTGCCCGGCCCCGTGCGAGTCGGCGTGCGTGCTCGGCATCAACCAGCCGCCGGTCACCATCAAGAACGTCGAGGTCTCCATCATCGACAAGGCGTGGGACAACGGCGGCGTCGCGCCGCAGATCCCCGAGCGCCTGTCCGGCAAGACCGTCGCGGTGGTCGGCTCGGGCCCGGCGGGACTGGCCGCCGCCCAGCAGCTCACCCGGGCCGGCCACACCGTCGCCGTCTACGAGCGCGCGGACCGCGTCGGGGGCCTGCTGCGGTACGGCATCCCCGAGTTCAAGATGGAGAAGCGGCACATCAACCGCCGTATCGAGCAGATGCGCGCGGAGGGCACCCGGTTCCGCACCGGCGTCGAGGTCGGCCGCGACATCCAGGCCGGCGACCTGAGGAAGCGTTACGACGCCGTCGTCCTCGCCGTCGGCGCCACCACCGCCCGCGACCTGCCGGTCCCCGGCCGCGAGCTCAAGGGCGTCCACCAGGCGATGGAGTACCTGCCCCTGTCCAACAAGGTCCAGGAGGGCGACTACGTCACCTCCCCGATCTCGGCCGAGGGCAAGCACGTCGTCGTCATCGGCGGCGGCGACACCGGCGCCGACTGCGTGGGCACCGCCCACCGCCAGGGCGCCGCCTCCGTCACCCAGCTGGAGATCATGCCCCGCCCCGGCGAGGAGCGGAACCCGCTCACCCAGCCCTGGCCGACCTTCCCGATGCTCTACAAGGTCACCTCGGCGCACGAGGAGGGCGGTGAGCGGGTCTACTCCGTCAACACCACCCACTTCGAGGGCGACGAGGACGGCAACGTCCAGTGGCTGCACCTCGTCGAGGTCGAGTTCGTCGACGGCAAGCTCACCCCGAAGCCGGGCACCGAGCGCAAGATCCCGGCCCAGCTGGTCACCCTCGCCATGGGCTTCACCGGCACCGACCGCGAGAACGGCCTGGTCGAGCAGTTCGGCCTGGAGCTGGACGCGCGCGGCAACATCGCCCGCGACGCCGACTTCCAGACCAACGTCCCCGGTGTCTTCGTCGCCGGTGACGCCGGCCGCGGCCAGTCGCTCATCGTCTGGGCCATCGCCGAGGGCCGCTCGGCCGCCAGGGGCGTCGACCGCTTCCTGACCGGCGCCAGCGAACTGCCGGCCCCGATCCGCCCGACGGACCGCGCGCTGACGGTCTGACGGCCGTCCAGGACTGTCCCGTACAACGGCGTACGGGTCACAGACGGCGCCCGCCCCCGTCCCCGACCGGACAAGGGGCGGGCGCCGTCGTACCCGCTTTGGCCGGTCCGCCGCTACGAGCTCGGGGCGACCCAGGTCACGATGACCGCGGCGGCCACGCCCAGGACACCAAAGAGGGCGAGCCACCGGGCCGCCTCCACGAGCCGCCAGATGCGGCGGGTCAGTCTCCGTTCGTGCCGCAACAGCCGTTCGGGCTCGTTCCACACCTGCTCGCCGGGCCGTCCGTGCACCGCCAGGACGCTCAGCCACGACGCCGCGATCAGGGACAGGAACCCCACTACCAGCAGCCCGACGACCGTCCAGCGAGGCCCGTCCGGCAGCTTGCTGAGGTTCTCCTGTCCTTTGAGGACGAAGACGGCTGTCAGCAGGCCGGTCAGAGTGGAGAGATAGGTCCGGTAGCCCTCCGCCTGCTGCACCGCCAGACGCAGTTGCTGGTGCGGATCGCGCATGCGCTGCGCCCGCTCGTCGGCGGCGAGCAACTGCTCGTCGGTGAAGGGCATGTCAGCCTCCGCCGACGAGGTACGAGGGCGGCGGGGCGAGGGCCAGCCAGGCCCCGCAGCCGTACCCGTCGGCCGGGCGGGGCTGGTGGTAGCCCTCGCAGCGGCAGCGTGTGTGCCAGGGCCCCGGCCCCGGGTCGGCGCGTCGGCCGCGGAATCCGCCGCCCTTGGGCACGACCGTCTGCCCCGCTCCATATCGGCAGGTCATGGGGCACGAGCACACGGGGCAGGTGCCGGAGGCGACCAGCTCCCGTTCGCCCTCGTCGTCCTCGGCGGACCAGGTGAAGTCGATGATGTGCGGATGCTTCTCGTACCGGTAGGGCCGGGAGGTGCTCATCGGATGTCCTCCTTCGACGCGGGTAGGGACAGGGCGAGGAGACCGGCGTACCCCTCCAGGCGTGCGCGCACCCGGGCCTCGGTGAGGCCGGTCTCCTCGGCGCACAGGGCGATGTGCGCTTCGGGGACCGCCCCCGTCAGGGCGGGCGGACGTCCGGTCAGGCGCTCGGTGAGCAGGATGACGTCTCGCCAGTCGGGTTCCAGGGCGGCCTCCGCGGCGGTCGGCCGGGCGACCGTGACGCGGAGTCCGAGGCAGCGGAACGGGGCGTAACGCTCGTACGCCCGCCCGAGGGTCCAGCCGAAGCGGCCCGAGACGAGGACGAGTTCGAGGGGACCGAGCAGGCCCGGGCCCAGGAGTCCTCGGTCGAAGGCCGCGTGGTCGAAGCGGTTGGGGCGGAACCCGGCCAGGCTTTCGGCGTCGGGGCCGCGGAAGTCACCGGGGGGCGTGGGGGCGCCCAGCGGAGCGAAGCGGGCCAGGTGGCGAACCGTGTCACCCAGACCCGAGCCGGTCTCGGCGGAGTGCCGCAGCACGTCGGCGATGCGCAGTTCGTCGCGGAAGCGCATGGCGGTGTTGTGCCGGTCGCCGTCCTCCGGGCCCAGGGCGCGGAGGTCCGCGCCGGTCGGCCGCAGCGAGCCGGCCTCCGCGGGCACCTGTTCCACCTTCAGCGGCAGGTGGGTGTCGAGCCGGGACAGCTCGTCGACCGCATCGTCCAGTGTGACACCGTCGTGGGCCGCGCAGGCCAGGGAGTACGCGAGGCAGGCACCGTCGGTGTCGAAGGCGCCCGAGAAATTGAGCGAGGCGTTGCCGACCAGCGTTCCGTAGAACGGCGCGGGATTGAGCAGGCGGTGTGGGGCGAGGGCCTGCCGTTCCAGCGCGTCGGCGTCGGCGTCCCCCCATGAGATCAGTTCGCAGGCGTCCAGCGCGCGGACGGCCCGTCGCAGCTCGGTGATGTCCGGCGTACTGGCGAGGTAGAAGCTGCCGACCAGGTGCCAGGGGGTGAGCCGGCCGGTGCCGGACCGGCTCATGGCGTGATAGACCCAGTCCGGCACCTTCCAGTCGTGGGCATCGGCCGGGATCACGGGGGCGAAAGCTCCGGTGGCGGGGGTCGCGGTGTTGATCACCTCCGCCACCTCACCCAGTCGGGCCAGGCTCGTACGAGATGCCTCGAACAAATGCTCGAATGATATTTCGCCTTCCAGCCATGGCGGCTCGCCGTCCAGGTCGCGGGAGAGCAGCCTTCGCACGTGGGGCGGCAGGGGGGAGGCCGGGGACGCGGATTCCGGCACGGGTGATTCCAGACCGAATCCCAGAGGAGCGAACTGCTCGATGCGCCGCCCCATGCCGCCGAGCGAGAACGGAGGCCGGGCGCGGTCGTTCAGGTCTACGGGGCCGACGAACCCCGGACGCCAGATCGCGCTGTCGGCACGCCAGGGGGTTTCGCCAGGACCGGTGAGGGCGAGACGTGCGCTCTCCTGTCTCGTCGGACGCTTCCGCGCCAGCGCGCCCAGCTCGGGGGACGGGGGCAGGTCCGGGGCCAGGCGCCGTAGGCCGTCGAGGAGTTCGACGCCCTTCGCGAGGGTCATATGGTGCAGGGCGCACACGGCCAGCAAGGGGGCGTGCACGGCCGGCTCCCGATCCGGCTCCCGGGCATTCTGGGGAGCGGCCTGTCCAGTCGCCTCGGCGTGCCGGGGGTACTGCTGCTGGAGGTCCAGGTAGGCGGAGTACAGGTCGACCGTCTGCTGCCCGACCATCAGGGCGTCCAGTGACCTGATGTCCTCCACCTCGGGGACGGTGACACCCGTCACCGCGTAGCGTCGAAGACCGCGCAGGACCTCGCGGACCGGTGCGCGCAACTGTGCGGCGCTCTGGAGTACCGGCTGCCAGTCTCTGGGAGCGTTGTCGCGGAAGAGCAGGGCGTCCGCGCCCTCGGGCGTCGGGTAGCCGGGCGGCGGGAAGCCGTCCTCGTCCTGGAGCAGCCCCAGTCGAACGGACTGCCAGTGCTCGAACAGCGCGTTCTCCGCTCCCCGTTGCGGATGGAGCGAGAGGAAGCCAGTGTACGAATTCATGGCCGCGGAGTCGCAGGGGAAGCATCCGGTCCGGGTGAGGGGATGCCGACCGCTCGTCAGACGGCTGGCGTTCTCCAGCTCCAGTACGGCCGTGGTGTCGCGGGGCAGGGCGTCGAGGACGGCCACGGCCAGGCGGGGAACCTCTCGCGCCAGGGTCCACAACCAGGGCAGTGACACTTCGGCGCAACCGTCCAGCGCGTCTCCCACCTTGCCGACCAGCTCCTCCATCACCAGTTCCGCGTCGTGGTGCAGGAGCTGGTTGCGGTCCACGCTCGGCTGCGGACTGTGGCGTTCCTTGAGGTTCACCACTCGTCCGAAGGTCTCGGGGGCACGCTGGACGACCACCCCGTCGAGGAGCAACTGGCCCGGTCCTTGAACCAGCCAGGCGTCCTCGCTGACGCGGACGGGCTCCCCGAACCAGTCGCCCCTGCCGTGCAGCCGTCCCGGTTTCCAGCGCTCCTGGAGGGCCTCGTGCCGGTCGTCCCTCAGCTCCGTCGCCGTGACGTCGTACTCCGTCAGCCACAGCACCGATCGCAGCGCCTCCACCAGCGACGGTGTCTTCTCGGCCTGCTGGGGCTCCGCCAGGTACAGGCGGACGCGGGTGCCGCCGTGCTCGGGCACCTCGGGGTCGTAGGAGTCGTTGATCTGCAGCAGTCCGGACCCGGACTGGATCTCGGCCTTGAGGGACTTCTCCGCTCCCACCTGCCCGAAGCGGTCCACCGCCCTGGTCCAGACGACAACCTCGTCGGCCAGCATGAAGTAGCTGAAGACGCCGATGCCGAAACGCGAGTTCATGGCCTGTACGTCGATGTTCGCGCGGCGCCAGTCGCGGCGTTCCTGCACGAACCCCGGATCCTGCTCGTAGCGCTTGCCGGCCCGGGCGAACATAGAGGTGAGCCGGACGCGGGTCATCCCGGAGCCGTTGTCGAGACACTCGATGTAGGGACGCCCCTCGTGCCGGCCCTGGGTGAACTCGATCGTGCCGTTCCACTTCGACCGTGTGCCGCCGTACTGGCGGCGCATGTCCCGGTAGCGGCAGGCGTCCAGCGCGTTCTGGTACAGCTCGCGGACGGCCAGCATCCGGTCGCCGTAGAGCTGGGTCCCCATGAGAAGGGGCCGGACCTCGTCCTCGGCCAGCCGGAACCGCTCCAGGGGGACCTGGTAGCGGCCAGGGAGCGGCCGCAACTCGGCCGTGGTCACCCGGTCGGGCAAGCCGCGCAGGAGCGACTGGGTGGCGGAGTCGGCGCGCAGCGACCGCAGGGCCGCGTCGGCCGTCAGCGCCAGTTCCTCCAGCGCCGCGTGGAGCGCGGGGTGGGGGCAGACGAACCGCATGGAAAGGCCGTGGGTGGTGGCGGTCCGTCCGTCCGCCGGTTCGTAGTCGAAGCCCTGCAGGGCCCCCGCGACCTGGCGGGGGACGAGCGGATCGTGAGCCCCCAGGTGGTCGACGACGACACTGGAGAGCCGGCGGGGGTCGGCGGCGAGCAGACCCGCGGTCCACAGGAGGTTGGCGAGCTGCCGGCCGCGCCACTGGTTACCCCGTACCGGCGTGTAGTCGATCCACTGATCACCGTTGGCGAGGTCGTTGATCCTCGGATTCGGGCCCGGCCGGACGGTGAGGTGGCTCACCACCTGCCGGATCTGTTTGTCGACACGGTCGCGGTCCGCGTCGGTGCGTGGTCCGGCCGAGGGGGTCGGGGCGGCGGCCTCGACCGCCTCACGGACCATGCGGACCAAGGTGTCGACCGCTTCGTAGGTCCCGGGCCGGTCCCATTCCCACAGCCGGTCCCAGTCGGCGACGAAGCGGTGGCGCAACCAGTGGTCCGCGGCGGTCGTCGCCTCCTTCAGGCTCCTGCTCCGCAGCGTCTCCGCCGTGCGCAGCACGAGCTTGTGGGCGCGGCACACGTCTCGCGCGGCATCCCGTACCTGCCGGCTGTGCACGTCGGTGGTGGTGTCCTGACTGACCGGTCCCGGGTCGATCCCCTCGGGCAGCAGGCGGCGCAGTTCGTCGAGCGCGATGGTGACGACGCCTTCGTGGACGATGGGGGCGGCGAGCAGACAGGCGGTCTCCGCCGGGGAGAGCAGCTCCCCGGTGCCGCGCAGTCCGGCCCGGTCCACCAGGTCGGCGAGGCGTTCCTCGACGCGTACCGGATAGCGCGGATCGGACCATGGATCGTCGCGGTGGGCGGCGGTGCCGGCGCTGCTGCCCACCACGCAACGGACCAGCTCCTCCAGACGGTCCTTCACCCGCTCGTGGACGGCGGGTTGCGCGGTGCTGTTCCACAGGCCGGAGGTGCGGATGACCCGGGTCCACTCCAGTGTCTCCTGCGACCCCGTGCACATCACCGGGTCGCGGTGAGCGGCGTCCCGCCCCGGCCAGGGCAACTGTTTGACGACGGTGGGGGGTTCGACCTGGCCGTGTTTGTCCGCGAGTCGCTGGAGCTCCTCGTGCGTGTACCGCACGACCTCGTGGAAGGTGGTGGGCGAGGTGCGCTGGGAGAGAGCTTCGGCGAGGGCCTGCGCGAACCAACTGCCCGTCACCGGGTCCGCGAAGGACCGCTGTCCCGCTCCGCAGCTGTAGAGCCAGTAGGCGTCGTGGCCGGAGAGCCAGCCGCCCTCCGCGGTGTCCGGGTCGCGCTCGCCGCGGGGGCTGGTGCGGCAGATGTCCAGGCAGATGATCGCGGTCACGCCCTGGGGCAGGTCGCGCAGCAGGACGCCGGGGTTGGCCTCGAGCAGCGTGCGCGGGTCGAGAGCGGCCCCGTCCTCGGGCTGGGGCCATACGGCCTGGCTGTCCGAGAGGACCAGATGGTCCCGGTCGTCGACCGTCTCGCCGTGTCCCGAGAAGTAGAGCAGCGCGGTGTCTCCGGCCGCACAGGAACCGAAGAACCGGGAGACCGCTCCGATGAGGCGGTTCTTCCCTGTGTCCTCCAGGACCTGGGGGTCCTCGTAGTCGGATTCCTTCAGCGCGGTCTCGACCAGGGAGAGATCCCTGCCTACGAAGTCCAGTCGCGGATACCGCTCCCGCAGCTCGGGGACGCCGGCGAGATCCGGTGTCTCCCGGACGCCGATGAGCAGTGCCCGTCGTCTCCCCGCTCCAACGCTGTCCAGCCCGGATCCGTCTGCCATCGCATTCCGCCCCCTCCGGCCGATGAACGGCTATGTTCCCAAAAACACTCCTGCGGAAGCGGCGACTTGAACCGACTCAGGGCACGCGGTACGTGTCCCCGTACACCCGCCACTCCAGAGGCGTCGCCAGCTCCAGGTTCCCGGCCTCCAGGAACCGCCGCTGGGCGGTGTCGACGCGGGTGGTGTCGCCGTCCCGGCCGGTGCGCAGGGCCTCGCGGCGCACGTCGAGGAAGGCGTCGAGGAACTCCTCCTCGCTGCCGCCGGCCGCCGGGGTCTCCGCCTGCCGCAGGGCCTGCTCGCGCAGCCCGTAGAAGCCGTCCTCGTCGGTGTCCGGCCCGTGGAAGATGATCGCGTCGTAGTACACGAACTGGCCCAGCGTGGACAGCCCGTCCAGCTTGGCCAGCCGCACGGACGGCTCGAAGTAGACCCGGTCGCGCTCCTCCTCCTGCGCCTCGCGGAACGCCGGGACCTTCGCCTCCGCCCGCCAGGCGTCCGTGAACCCGGGGTCCAGGCCCTCGTGCGAGTCCGTGCCGTCGACCTCGCGCAGGGCGGGCAGATAGCGGGCCAGGCCGTTGTCCGGGTGGTCGTCGGTGTACCGCTCGACCAGGGTGAGCAGATCGTGGGTGCCGGTGCAGAAACCGGCGATGCCCGCCGTGTACCCCTGCCCGTCGCCGAGGTCCTCGATGCTGCCGTAGAGGCTGCGCCAGTCCAGCGTGGAGTTGTCGGCGCTCGCCACGAGCCGCTGCGCCAGCTCCTTCTTGTCCGGGGCGGACAGCCCGGCCGGCAGGCCGGCGATCACCGCGTCGTCGCGCTCCCGCTCCCGCTCGGCCCGGTCCTTGGCCTCCTCCCGGGCCGACTGCCCGGTGGCCGCGGGCGGGGCGGACACCGTGTCGCCGGAGTCGGCCGGCGCCAGGAAGAAGACCGCCGCCGTGGCCACCACGGGCACGGCCGCGAAGAACAGCACCCCGCGCCTCACCCCGCACCGCCGCCCGCCGGCGCCGCCACCCGGGCCGGCGCGGCCACCGCCGGGGCCGCCGGCGGCGCCGGCGAGGCGCACCAGCCCGTCCAGCCAGC